>NZ_JAAAXQ010000053.1 GCF_009916105.1 Streptomyces sp. GC420
CCCGCGCACGCCGCGTACGCGGCGTGCGCGGGTGTCGCCCTGGTCGTCGAGTGGGGCCGGATGCATCCGCTGGTGAACCTGCTGTTCACCAGCGTGCTCTTTCTGGCGACCACTGTCGTGCCGGGCCTTGCGAGCCGGTACTGGACGCAGCGCCGCACCCTGCTGCACGCCCTCCAGGAGCGCAACGCACAGCTGGAGCGGGAGCGGGCGATGGTGGCGGGGCAGGCGCGGCTGCGGGAGCGGCAGCGGATCGCGCAGGACATGCACGACAGCCTGGGCCACCAGCTTTCGCTGATCGCCGTGCACACAGGGGCCCTGGAGGTGGACCCGGCGCTGACCGAGCGGCAGCGGGCGGCGGTGGCGGTCCTGCGGGAGGCCTCGGTCACCGCGATGCACGAGCTGCGCGAGGTGGTCGGCATCCTGCGGGACGGCACTCCTGAGCCGGTGCGGGACGCGGGGCCCGCGGCGCGGGCCGTGTCCGGTGTGGAGGCGCTGGTGGAGGCCTCGCGGTCGGCCGGCACGACGGTGGAGCTGCGGCGCACCGGGGAGCGGAGGCCGCTGCCGGCCGCGGCGGAGCGCGCCGCCTACCGCATCGCGCAGGAGGCGCTGACCAACGCGCACAAGCACGCGCCGGGCGCCCCGATCGCCGTGGAACTGCGCTACGAGCCGGACTCGCTGGTCGTCGAGGTCGCCAACGGGCCCGCCACCAGGCCCGCCGGCGAGGTCGTCAGCGGCGGCCAGGGGCTTACCGGCCTGCGGGAACGGGCCCGGCTGGTAGGGGGCATGGTGTTCGCCGGCCCGGTGGACGGGGGCGGATTCCGGGTCGCCGGGGTGCTGCCCTACGGGCCGGGCCCCGTGGGGTCCGACGGGCGGGGGACGACGTTCGTCGGCGTCGAGGACGACTTTCGGCAGCAGTCGCCGACGGCCGCCCCCGGAAACGCTGAACCGGTCTCCGGGTGGACCGGAGGGTCCGGATGGACCGTTTCCGAGAAGGAGTTGGCGATGGAGATCGGTCGCAGGAGCAGGGGGCGGGGGATCGCCCTGGGCTGCGGTATCACGTTCGGGGCGGTCGTCCTGGTGCTGGTCGCCGTGGGGTTCGGGCTGTTCGCCGTGGCCACGGAGCCGGACAAGGGCATGATCGACCCGGAGACGTACGAGGCGGTCCGCATAGGTGAGTCGGAGGGCCGGGTGCGCGACCGGCTGCCCGACGGCGAGACGTGGACGACTTCGGGACTGGACGAGGGAGGCCCGGCGAAACCCGCGGGATCCGACTGCCTGGTACTGATGTCTTCCGAGATGGGCAGCAGTTGGGACTCGGAGCCGGTTTTCCGGTTCTGCTTCCGCGACGGCAAGCTGATCGAGAAACAGTCCTACGAGGTCAAGGGCCGGTAGCGGCCGGCCGGTGACCGGCCGACGGGGTGGAGCGAACATGCGGGGAGAGCGGTGACGCACGTCAGAGTGGTGATCGCGGACGACGAGCCCCTCATCCGCGCGGGCATTCGCATGATCCTGACCTCCGACCCGGAGATCGAGGTCGTGGCGGAGGCCGCGCACGGCCGGGAGGCGGTCGAGCTCGCGCGCTCCCACACGCCCGACGTGGTGCTGCTGGACATCCAGATGCCGGTGATGGACGGACTGACGGCGCTGGCGGAGCTGGGCCGCACCGCTCCCGGGGTCAGGGTGCTGATCCTGACGACCTTCGGGGAGCGGGAGAACGTGCTGCGGGCGCTCAGCCAGGGAGGCGCCGGATTCCTGCTGAAGGACTCGGCACCCGGCGAGCTGATCCGCGCGGTGCGGGCCGCCGCGGCGGGTGACGCCTATCTCTCCCCCGGGGCCACCCGGCACGTCGTGGATCAACTGGTCACGGGACGCGAGGTGGAGCGGGGCGAGGAGGCGCGACGCCGGGTCGCGGTGCTCAGCGGGCGGGAGCGCGAGGTGCTGGCCCTCCTCGGGGAAGGCCTGTCGAACGCGGACGCGGGCCGGCGGCTGCACATGAGCGAGGCGACGGTGAAGACGTACGTCAGCCGGATCCTGGCGAAGCTGGAGTGCGAGAACCGGGTGCAGGCGGCCCTGCTGGCGAGGGACGCCGGGCTCTAGCGGCGGGGCAGAGCCCGCCGGGCGGGAGCCGCTGGGCCGCCCCGGCGGGTCGGGGGCGGCCCCGTCCCGGCCCGGCGGGCCGGGCGTCGCTGAGGGCCCGGCTGCCGCCGTCGGCCCACCGGGGCGGGGCTCGGGCCGCGGCGCGGGATCAGGCCGCGGCGCGTTCCGCTGCGGCCTTGCCCTTGAGCACCGCCTCCTCGTGGGCCCGGGCCCTGGAAGTCTCGGCGAGCGGGATCAGCTCGGCCATGGCCGGGGTGGAGTGGGCCAGGGTCAGCTCCGGCACGATGAAGTCGAGCTCCATCTTCAGCGAGTCGGCGAGAATCGCCCGCAGGTAGTTCTGGACGTACTCGTAACCCTCGCGCGGCGTGCCCGGGCGGTAGGAGCCTCCGCGGCTGGCCACCACGTAGACGGGTTTGCCCTGCGTGCTGGGCTCGTCGCCGATCGTGCGGTTCACGAGGAGGATCTGGTCGAGCCACGCCTTGAGCGTGGAGGGGATCGTGAAGTTGTACATGGGGGCGCCGATCAGCACGGCGTCCGCCCCCTCCAGCTCCTCGACCAGCTTGACGCGCTCCGCGAAGGCGGCCGCCTGCTCGGGCGTGTGCGTGGCGGGGTCGGCGAAACCGGCAGCGGCGGTGACGGTGTCCAGGTGCGGCACCGGGTCGGCGGCGAGATCCCGGTAGACGACCGTGCCGTCGGGGTGCTGCTCCTCCCAGGCCTCGCGGAAGGCCGATGTGACCGAACGGGAGGCGGAGGCGGACGCCGGCCAGAGAGAGGAGTCCACGTGCAGAAGGGTGGCCATGAAGATCTCCAAGAGAAGCGGGGACGGAGCTGCGTTTCCGTGTGCTCCTATTGATAACACAGCTGCTTACTTTTTTTCATCCCGTGTTGCGCGGTCAGTATCCTGTGAGGCATGGAGGAACACGGGGAAGAGGCCTGTAAGCAGGTCGACAGCGGCATGACGCGCGTATTCACGCTGCTGGGGAAGCGCTGGACCGGGTTGATCGTGTCCGTGCTGATGCAGCGTCCCGTGTACTTCGCGGAGCTGCGCCGGGCCATCCCAGGCATCAGCGAGAGGATGCTGTCGGACCGGCTGACCGAACTGGCCGCCGCCGGACTGGTGGTGCGAGAGGTGGACGAGGGCCCGCCGCTCAGGGTCGCGTACCGGCTCACGGAGGCGGGTGCCGCCATGGAGCCGGCTCTCAAGGAACTGGGCAGCTGGGCGGAGCAGTACCTCCCGGAGGGCGGCGCCTGCCCCGGACGTTTCCGGAAGTGACCCTCCCGGCCGGAGGCCCGCCCCGCGGGCGTCCGGCCTGGGGCGCGCGGCGAAGCCGGGAGTCACCGGCTGCGCCGCCGCCGTGAGGCCTCGGTGCGGTGGCCGTGTGACGCGGTGACGCGGTGACGCGGTGGGGTCGTCCACGAAGTCTGGCGGTACCTTCGTAGCGATCGAGATGGGTGCGGGCCTTCAGGCGTCCCGTGCTCCGTGCGCATGGGGGAGGCCGGGCCGTGGTCGAGCCGTCGGTGACAGGGGAAACGGCGGGGGCCGCCGAGAGGCGGCCGACGGGCGGGCCGGGCACGGCGGAACGCGGGCGCGGACTGCCGCCGGTGCCCGGTTTCGCGCCGTGGCCGCCCCGGGGCGGCTCGCCGAAGCAGGAGGGCCGGGCGCTGCGCGAGCGCACCCCGCGGGCCGCGCACGCCCTGCTGGAGCGCTCCCCGGACCGGCCCGGCGCGCTCACGGCCGTCGAGGAGTCCAACCGGGACCGGCTGCCGGAACTCGCGCCGATAAGGGTCGGGCGGATGGCCGCGACCCCCTTCGCCTTCATGCGCGGCTCCGCGGCGCTGATGGCCCACGACCTGGCGCACGGTCCCGTCACGGGCATCGGCGCCCAGATCTGCGGGGACGCGCACGCCGCGAACTTCGGCCTCTACGGCGATGCGGTGGGCGATCTCGTCATCGACCTCAACGACTTCGACGAGACGGCGTACGGACCCTGGGAGTGGGACGTCAAGCGGCTCGCCGCCTCGCTCGTCCTCGCGGGACGCGAGGCGGGCGCGGACGAGGACCTGTGCCGCGAGGCGGCGTACGACGCGGTGGGCGCCTACCGGCTGACCATGCGGCTGCTGGCGAGGATGCCCGCGCTTGACGCGTGGAACGCCATCGCCGACGAGGAACTCGTCTCCCACTCCGACGCGCACGATCTCGTGGGCACCCTGGAGCGGGTCTCCGAGAAGGCCAGGCGGAACACGAGCGCCCGGTTCGCCGCGCGGTCGACGGAACGCACCGAGGAAGGCGGCCGCCGCTTCACGGACGCGCCGCCGGTCCTGCGGCGGGTCCCCGATGCCGAGGCGTCCGAGGTCGCCGCGTCGCTCAAGGGCTATCTGGGCACGCTGCAGGAGGACCGGCTGCCGCTGCTCGCGCGGTACTCGATCCATGACGTGGCCTTCCGCATCGTCGGCACCGGCAGCGTCGGCACCCGCTCCTACGTGGTGCTGCTGCTCGACCACAGGGGCGAGCCGCTGGTGCTGCAGGTGAAGGAGGCCCGCGCCTCGGTGCTGCTGCCGCACCTGGAGCGGATCGGCTTCGAGACGCCGGAGGCCGGCCACGAGGGGCGGAGGGTCGTCCTGGGACAGAAGCGGATGCAGGTGGTCAGCGACATCCTGCTGGGCTGGACCACCGTCGCGGGGCGCCCCTTCCAGGTGCGGCAGTTCCGCAACCGCAAGGGCAGCGTCGACCCTGCGGCGCTCGCCGCGGACCAGATCGACGACTACGCGCGGATGACCGGGGCGCTGCTCGCCCGGGCCCACGCGCACAGCGCGGACCCCCGGCTGATCGCGGGCTACTGCGGCAAGAACGACGAGCTGGACGAGGCGGTCGCCTCCTTCGCCGTGGCCTACGCGGACCGCACCGAGGCGGACCACGCGGAGCTGGTGGCCGCCGTCAGGGAGGGCCGGATCCCGGCAGAGCTGGGCGTGTGAGCGGACGGGGGCGGACGTCGGACGCGCCGGAGACTCCCGGGCCGGGACATTCGGCAGCGGGGCGTGCGTGAGGGAGCGGGGGCGTAAGAAGGCGGTGCGCCGCGCCCGTACGCTGGACGGGTGACGAATCCGGAAGCAGAACAGGCCGACGGCGCCCGGCCACCGGCCGACGGCACCGACAGGACGGACGCGGAGCGGGCGGTCGGCGCCGGTGACGGCACCCGCAGCGGTGACGGCACCCGCAGCGGTGACGGGACCGGTGGCGGTGACGGGACCGGTGGCGACACGCGGCCGCACGCGCGGCTGGAGAAGGCCGTGCGGGCCGCCGAGCAGGCGCTGATCGAGTTCGAGATCGCGGTGGAGACCTTCCGGATAGAGGTCGAGAACTTCTCCCGGCTGCACCACCAGCGGCTCGGCCCGATGTACGCGCGGCTGGACGAACTCGACGCGCGGATCTGGGAGGCCAGGGCGGCCCGCTCAGGCGATCCCGAGGACGCGCGCCGTGCCCGGGAGGCCAGGGCGCAGGTCATGCCGATGCCGGGAGTGGAGGAGCTCTTCCACGGCTGGATGGACTCGGACGGCCTGTCCGCCGAGGCCAGCGCGATGCTCACCGACCGGCCGGTGCAGCCGCCCGGGCGGGTGCGGCCCAGCGAACAGGTGCGCAAGCTGTACCGGGAGCTGGCCCGCAAGGCGCACCCCGACCTGGCGCAGGACGACAAGGAGCGGGCCCGGCGCGACGAGTTCATCGCGCGCGTCAACGCGGCCTACGCGCGCGGGGACGAGGCCCTGCTGCGTGAGCTGGCCGAGGAGTGGGCGGCCGGGCCGGCGCCCGAGGAACGGCGGCCCAGCGAGAGCGAGGAGCTCTACGCGCGGCTGGAGTGGCTGGCGCAGCGCAAGGAACTGCTGACCGCCGTCGCGCGCGAGCTGGAGGAGAGCGCCATCGGCTCGATGCTGCGGCTGGCCGAGGACGACCCCGACCGGCTGCTGGAGGAGATCGCCGAGCAGCTGCTCGCGCAGGTCGCCGAGCGTGAGAACGAGCTGGCCCGGCTGCTCGAAGGGTAGGTTGCCGGTGGTCCGCGGTGCCCTCCGGGGCACGGCCCGGCCGCCCGTGTACACAGTGACGCCACGAGAAAGAGCACGACCCATGAATTTCGCACCCCTGCCCACGGTGGATGTCTCCGCCGTACCGGACGACGGCTTCCTGCTCGACGTCCGGGAGGACGACGAGTGGGCGGCCGGGCACGCCGAGGGCGCGCTGCACATTCCGATGAGTGAGTTCGTGGCCCGCCTCGGGGAGCTGACCGAGGCGGCGGAGGACGGCCGGCGCGTGCATGTGCTGTGCAAGGTGGGCGGGCGCTCCGCGCAGGTGACCCAGTACCTCGTGCAGCAGGGCATCGACGCGGTGAACGTGCAGGGCGGGATGCTGGCCTGGGGCGAGGCCGGGCGGGCGATGGTCACGGACAGCGGGAACCCGGCCTTCGTGCTCTGAGCTGCCTTCCGGCGGGCTCCTTCCGGGGCCCGGCGGCCTCCCGGTCGGTGCAGGTTGCGGCCGGTGCGGGTTGCGGCGGTCTCCGGGTCCCCGCCGGCCCCGCTCAGGCGAGAGGATGGGCGGCCAGCAGGTCGCCCAGCGCCTCCTCGTGGGCCGCGGCGGGCCCGAGCTGGAGCTCCAGCTGCTTGGCCCAGGCGTGGTAGCGGTGCAGCGGGTACTCGACGTCCGCGCCGAAGCCGCCGTGCAGGTGCTGCGCGGTCTGCACGACCCGGCGTACGCCCTCCGACGCCCAGATCTTGGCGACCGCCACGTCGCCGGCCGCCGGGAGCGGGCCGGGCGCGCCCGAGGCGATGCGCCAGGCGGCCTGCCAGAGGGTGACCTCCATGGCGCGCAGGTCGATGTACCGGTCCGCGGCCTGCATCGCGACCGCCTGGAAGGTGGCCAGCGGGAAGCCGAACTGCTCGCGCCTGGTGGTGTACGCGCCGGTCATGCCCAGGGCGCCCTCGCCGAGGCCCAGGGCCAGTGCGCAGGTGCCGACCGTCAGCAGGTCGCGCAGGCCCTCCCAGGCTCCTTCCGCGGTGATCAGTTCGCGGTCGGCGACGCGCACGGAGTCCAGCCGCAGTTCGGCCAGCCGCTCGCCACTGGTCGAGAACTGCTCGGCGAGCGTGACGCCCTCACGGGAGGGTGGCAGCAGGGCGAGCACCGTCCGGCCGGCTCCGGTGTGGGCGGGTACGGCGACGCGGTCCGCGTCGTACGCCCAGGGCACGGCGGTGACCACGCCGTCGAGCAGCCAGTCGCCCTTCTCCCGGCGGCAGCCGACGGCGAGTTCGGCCGGGCCGTGGCCGGTACGGCCGCAGGCGGCGGCGGTCATCACCAGGTCCCCGCGCCCGGCTGCGGGCAGGATCTCGTCCGCCGTGTCCTGGTCGCCGTGGCGAGCCAGTGTCGTGGCCACCGCGCTGTGCTCCAGCAGCGGCACCCGGGCGAGGACCTTCGCGGACTCGCGCAGCACCAGGCAGAGGGCGATAGCGTCCAGCCCCGCCCCGCCGTGGGCGGGCGGCACGACCAGGCTCAGCAGGTCGGACGTGGCGAGTTTGTGCCACAGCGGCCGGTCGAAGCCGTCCGCGACAGCGCCCCTGGCCAGGGCGGGGGAAGGCACCGAGTCGGGCTTGACGGCGGCGAAGACGGCCCTGGCCGCCTCGGCGGCCGCCTGCTGTTCCTCGGTGAAGGTGAAGTCCATGACCCGTCCGTCCCTTCGTCCCCGCTGTGCCCGGTCGGCTGACGGGTCGTCAAGATAGAACAGGTTCTAGAAGATGGGAAGGTGCGGCGTCGCCCCCGTGCCTGCCGCCCCCGGCCTCCCGCGGAGGTGGCTGAAGGGGGGCGGCCGAAGGGTCAGCGGTCGAAGTCGAGTTCCACCCGGTCCGTCGCCGGGTGCGACTGGCAGGCCAGTACGAAACCGGCCTCCGTCTCCTCCGGCTCCAGCGCGAAGTTGCGGTCCATCCGCACCTCGCCCGAGACCAGGAAGGCCCTGCAGGTGCCGCATACCCCGCCCTTGCAGGCGTACGGCGCGTCCGAGCGGCCTCGCAGCACCGCGTCCAGCAGCGACTCCCCGTCGCGCACCGGCCAGCTGCCGGAGCGGCCGTCGAGCGTCGCCGTGACCGTGCCGGTCACCGCGGACTCCGCCCCGGCCGGCGGTGCCTTGGGGGCCTCGTCCACATGGAAGATCTCCTCGTGGATGCGGCTTCGGGCGACCCCGAGTCCCCGCAGCGCGCGCTCCGCGCCCTGCACCAGGCCGAGCGGTCCGCACAGGAACCAGCCGTCGACGTCCGGCACGGACAGAAGTGCCGGCAGCAGTGCGTTCAGCCGCTCGCTGTCGAGTCTGCCCGAGGGCAGTCCCGCCTGCTGCTCCTCCCGGGACAGCACCGTGACCAGCTGGAACCGGTCGGGGAAGCGGTCCTTGAGGTCGGCCACCTCCTCCAGGAACATCGTGGACGCGGCGGTGCGGTCGCTGCGGATCAGACAGAACCGGGCGTCCGCACGGGAGTTCAGCACAGTGGCCGCCATCGAGAGCACCGGGGTGATGCCACTGCCGCCGACGACGGCCGCGAAATGCCCGGCGCGCGGCTCCAGCACGAACCGGCCCGTCGGCGCCATCGCCTCGACATGGTCCCCGGCGGCCAGTTCCTTGAAGGCGTACGTCGAGAACGCGCCGCCTTCGACCAGCCGGATGCCGACCCGCAGCACGGGTTCCTCGCCCGGCGCGGGGGTGGGGGCGCAGATCGAGTACGTACGCCGGATCTCCACGCCGTCGACGACCCGGCGCAGCGCGAGATGCTGGCCGGCGGTGAAGCGGAAGTCCGCCCGCAGTTCCGGCGGGACCTCCAGGGTGACGGCCACCGAGTCGTCCGTGAGCCGGTCGACCGCGCCGACCCGGAGCGTGTGGAACATCTACAACTCCTTGAAGTGGTCGAACGGTTCACGGCAGGTCAGGCAGCGTCTCAGTGCCTTGCAGGCGGTGGAGGAGAACCGGCTCAGCAGCTCCGTGTCGGCCGAGCCGCAGTGCGGGCAGCGCACCGGCCCGGCGGCCGCCTCCCCGGCATGCCGGGTGGGACTCAGTCCGACCGGCACGGGGCCCGTGGTCCGGTCGGCGGCGCGGTGTCCGGGACGGGGCGGGGCAACGCCGAACTCGGCGAGCTTGCGGCGGCCCTCGGCGCTGATGTCGTCCGTGGACCAGGCCGGGGCGAGGACGGTGCGGACCGTGACCTCCGGTATGCCGGCGCGGTCGCGCAGGACGGTCTCGATGTCCGTGGCCATGGTCCGGACCGCGGGGCATCCGGTGTAGGTGGGGGTGAGGTCGACCTCGACGTGACCGGGGCCGAGCACCCGGACCTCGCGGAGCACCCCCAGCTCCTCCAGGGTGATCACCGGCAGTTCGGGGTCGGGGACGGAGCCGGCGAGGGCCCGCAGCCGCTCCTCGAGCGCTGTGCGCTCCGTTCCGTGCGCAGCGTGCCGGGACTCGGTGGTCACCATGTCGCCCCCGGGTGGCTGCGGTGCAGGTGCTGCATCTCCGCGAGCATCCGCCCGAAGGGCTCGGTGTGCAGGCCCTGACGGCCGGCCCCCGCCGACCACGCGCCCACGCGCGGGCCGTGGGGCATGTCCAGGGTGGCCTCCTCGACCACCGAGCGGACCTCTTCGGTCCAACCCTCCTCCAGCGCCGCCCAGTCCACCTCGTCCAGGCCCTCGACGGGCCGGAACAACTCGCCGGTGAACCTCCACAGCGAGTCCAGGCCGCGCTGCATCCGCTCCTTGCTCCGCGCCGTGCCGTCTCCGAGCCGGAGGGTCCACTGCCGGGCGTGGTCCCGGTGGTACGCGGTCTCCAGGACGCCCTTCCCGGCGAGCGGGGCGAACGGGGAGGTCCCCCGGGACAACTGGCCGTACAGCAAGTGCTGGTACACCGAGAAGTAGAGCTGGCGGGCGATGGTGTGGGCGAAGTCGCCGTTGGGCTGTTCGACCAGCTGGACGTTCCTGAAGTCCCGTTCCTCGCGGAGGAAGGCCAGCTCGTCCTCGTCCTTCGTCCCGTCCGCCATGGAGAGCAGCACCCGGGCCTGGCCCAGGAGGTCCAGGGCGATATTGGCGAGGGCCAGCTCCTCCTCGAGGACCGGGGCGTGACCCGCCCACTCCCCCAGCCGGTGCGAGAGCACCAGCGCGTCGTCACCCAGGGCCAGCGCGGCGGCCGAGGAGGTCACAGGTACGCGGCTCATAGATGGCGTACCCCTTCCGGGATGTCGTAGAAGGTCGGGTGGCGGTAGGGCTTGTCGGCGGCGGGCTCGAAGAAGGGATCCTTCTCGTCCGGCGAGGAGGCGGTGACAGCCGCGGACGGCACGACCCAGATCGATACGCCCTCCGACCTGCGCGTGTACAGATCGCGGGCGTTGCGCAGGGCCATCTCCGCGTCGGGGGCGTGCAGGCTGCCGGCGTGTGTGTGCGAGAGCCCGCGCCGTGAGCGCACGAACACCTCCCAGAGCGGCCAGTCCTTGCTGCTCATGCCCGTACCTCCCCGTGCTTGGCGGCGTAGGCCGCCGCCGCTTCCCTCACCCAGGCGCCCTCTTCGTGCGCCCGGCGGCGCTGGGTGATCCGCTGCTCGTTGCAGGGGCCGTTGCCCTTGAGCACCTGGCGGAACTCATCCCAGTCGATCACGCCGAAGTCGTAGTGCCCGCGCTCCTCGTTCCACCTCAGACCGGGGTCGGGCAGCGTCAGCCCCAGCGTCTCGGCCTGGGGGACGCAGATGTCGACGAAGCGCTGGCGCAGCTCGTCGTTGGAGTGCCGTTTGATCTTCCAGGCCATGGACTGCGCGGAGTGCGCCGACTCGCTGTCGGGCGGGCCGAACATCATCAGCGAGGGCCACCACCAGCGGTCCACGGCGTCCTGGGCCATCCGATGCTGGGCCTCGGTGCCCTTGCTCAGGGCCAGCAGCAGTTCGTAGCCCTGCCGCTGGTGGAAGGACTCCTCCTTGCAGATCCGCACCATCGCGCGGGCGTACGGCCCGTAGGAGCAGCGGCAGAGCGGGACCTGGTTGGTGATCGCCGCGCCGTCCACCAGCCAGCCGATGGCACCGACGTCGGCCCAGGTCAGCGTAGGGTAATTGAAGATCGAGGAGTACTTCTGGCGGCCCGAGTGCAGCTTGTCGAGCAGCTCGTCACGGCTCACGCCGAGGGTTTCCGCCGCGCTGTACAGATACAGCCCGTGGCCCGCCTCGTCCTGCACCTTGGCCATCAGGATCGCCTTGCGCCGCAGTGAGGGCGCACGAGTGATCCAGTTGGCCTCCGGCTGCATGCCGATGATCTCGGAGTGCGCGTGCTGTGCCATCTGGCGCACCAGCGTGGAGCGGTACTCCTCGGGCATCCAGTCCCGGGGCTCGATGCGTTCGTCGGCCGCCACCGCAGCCTCGAACGCCTGCGCGTGCTCCGCCTCCGCCGCGCCGTCGCGGGCAGCGGTGCCTTTCGACTGTGCCGCGGCGACCGTCGTCATACGGGTCTCCCTCGCCCTCGCGTGCCACTCGACAACTCGACAAAGAACGGCAACCGGCTCACCGGTGACCGGTTGCCCGGAGCCGATGACTGGTGGCCGGCGATCATCAACCTACCGACCGATCGTTCGGTTCAATGGTGTTCCGGGGCGCCGTAGGGTGTCAAGCCTGTGGATAACGTGATCGGACCCTGTGCCGACGGGTCCGTGGTCGGTACCGTGCCGGTTCCGGGGGCCGACGAGGACGGGAACAGATGGATTCGCACGACGACGAGAGCCGCACGGCGCGGGACGGTGAGAGCGGCCCGCCCCCCGCGGGCATCGCCGCGCTCTCGCTCCCGTACCAGCTGGTCGCGGCGGTCGCGCTGGCGGTCACGGGCGTGCTCGCCCTGCTCCACGTAGGGATGATCTTCCTGCACGTCGCGCCGCCGAACACGATCACCAAGCAGCACGGCGAGGCCGTCTCGGACTGGATCTACCCGGAGTTCGAGCAGAACTGGAAGCTGTTCGCCCCCAACCCGCTCCAGCAGAACATCGCGGTCCAGGTGCGCGCCCAGGTCCGGCGCCCCGACGGCGAGCTGCGCACCACCGGCTGGCGCGACCTGTCGGCCGAGGACGGCGCGGCGATAGACGGCAACCCCGTTCCGAGCCACACCCAGCAGAACGAACTGCGCCGGGCCTGGGACTTCTACACCGGAGCGCACGCCGACGAAGACCGGTCGAGCGGGCTGCGCGGCGAGCTCTCCGAGCGGTACATCCGCCGGATCGTCATGCTCAGGCTCGGCACCGAGGAGGCGGGCGGAACCGTGGAACGCATACAGCTGCGGTCGCGGGCGACCGCCGTCGCGCCGCCCGACTGGAGCGACGAACGCATCGACACCAAGCCGGTGGACCGGACGCTGCCCTGGTGGACGGTGACGGAGGCCGACCTCCCGGACGGCCGTGAGGACCCGGAGCCCGCCGGCCGCCCGGCCGGTGCCGCCGCCGCCCCGGACGGTCCTGGCGGCCCGGCGCGGGCGGAGGCGAGCGTCCGATGAGCGGGCTCGCCCGAACCCTGGCGAAGGGCGTGCACCGTGTCACCGCCACCGCTCTCGGCCCGTACCAGAGCGCCGTGGTCCGGATCGGCTTCGCCGGCACCTGGCTGTTGTTCCTGCTGCGCGAGTTCCCGGTCCGGCACGAGCTGTACGGGCCCGGCGGCCCCTGGAGCTTCGACCTGGCGCAGCGGCTGATATCGGACAACGGCGCCTTCACCGTGCTGATGTGGTCCGACGCGCGTCTCTGGTTCGAATTCGTCTACGCCCTGTCGATGGTGGCCGCCGCGCTGCTGATGCTGGGCTGGCGCACCAGGAGCATGTCCGTCCTGTTCATGATCGGCGTGCTGTCGCTTCAGAACCGCAGCGTCTTCGTGGGCGACGGCGGGGACAACGTCATCCACCTGATGGCGCTCTACCTGGTGCTGACACGCTGCGCCCAGGTCTGGTCGCTGGACGCCCGCCGCGCCCGCAGGCACCCGGAGAGCCGGGAAGCCCGCGATCCGGCGGGGATCGTCCTGTGGGTCGTCCTGGGTCTCGGGCTGGCCGCCGCGCAGCTGCTCGGCCGCACCGGCCTGACCTGGACCGACGGGCCGCTGCCCTGGGTGGGCTGGTCCGCCGTCCTGTGGGGCCTGTGGCTGGTGCAGGCCGCCTGGTGGGCGGTGAAGCGGTATGCGCCGGGGGAGCCGCGGGTGCTGCTGGACGTGCTCGCCAATCTGGCCCACAATGCGGCCCTGCTGGTGATCATGGTGGAGGTCTGCCTGATCTACGCCACGGCCGGCTGGTACAAGATCCAGGGCTCCCGCTGGCAGGACGGCACAGCCCTCCACTATCCGCTGCACCTGGACTACTTCACGCCCTGGACGGGCCTGTCCGAGCTGATGGCGGCGAACGGCACCATGGTGATGGCGGTGAGCTACGGCACCGTGATCGTGCAGGTGGCCTTCCCGTTCACGCTGTTCAACCGGCGGGTCAAGAACGTGCTGCTGGCCGGGATGATGCTGGAGCACGCGGCGATAGCCGTGATCCTGGGGCTGCCCTTCTTCTCACTGGCCATGATCACCGCCGACTCGGTCTTCCTGCCGACGGGCTTCCTGCGCCGGGTCGGTGATCTGGCGAACCGGACCCGGCGCGGTCTGCGGTCGAGGCTGCGCAGGCGCCTGCCCGCCTCGCTGCGGCGGCCGGTGCCCGGTCAGCGCGGGCCGAGCGAGGACGAGGAACCCGTACGGTTGATGGCGCCATGAACATCACCACCGAAGACACCGGCCGGACCGTGCGGCAGTGGCGCTCGGCCGCGGCCGAGCCCGGCACCGTCCTGCTCGACGGGTTCCACACGCTCAAGCACGCCCTGCGGTTCGGCGCCGGTGTGCGGCTCGCGGTGACCGCGGACCGGGCGGGGACGCTGGAACTGGCGCGGTCACTGGCCGGGGATCTGACAGCCGAGCTCGACGCGATTCTCGTGGAGGTGCCGGAGCGGGAACTGAAGGGCCTGCTGACGCGCGTGCACCCCACCGGGGTGGCCGCGCTGGCCGGGCGGCGCGGCCGCGCGGCGAACCTCGCGGCCCTTCACGCCCGTCCCCGCACCGCACCCGCCGTCGTCCTCGACAATCCGCGCAACCTCGGCAACGTCGGGGCCGTCGTGCGGCTGGCCGCGGGGTTCGGGGTGACCGGGGTGGTGACCACGGGGGACATCGATCCCTGGCACCCCAATGCCGTACGGGCCGGGGCGGGGCTGCACTACGCCACCGCCGTGGAGCGGCTGGACGTGACCGAGCTGCCGCCGGGGCCGCTGTACGCGCTGGACCCGGAGGGCGAGGACATCAGGTCCCTCACCCTGCCCGACGACGCGCTGCTGGCCTTCGGCTCGGAACGGCACGGCATCTCGCCGGAGCTGCGGGCCCGCGCCGACCGCCTGGTTTCCCTGCCGATGCGCCCGCAGGTGTCCAGCTACAACCTGGCCACGAGCGTGGCCATGACGCTGTTCCACTGGGGCGGGCCCCCGCCGCAGGGCGGCCCGCCCCAGTAGCTTCCCGCCGCGCCCCGACCGGGCCGGCTAGGCCTGGCGCCGCACCTCCACCACGCGGAAGCGGTTGGCGACGAACGCGCCGTCGCACAGCGCGGAGTTCGCCGCGGGGTTGCCGCCCGAGCCGTGGAAGTCGGAGAAGGCCGCAGTCTGGTTGACGTACACCCCGCCGGTGAGGTTCAGGGAGAGCTGGGCGCACTCCTCCAGGCAGACCTCCACGACGGCGCGCTCCGTCCGCTCCGACGTCGTGTACGCCCCGACCGTCATCGCGCCCTTCTCGCGGATCGTGCGCCGCAGCAGCTCCACCCCGGCGGCTGCGGAGTCCACGGCGACCGCGAAGGCCACCGGGCCGAAGCACTCGGACAGATACGCCGTCTCGGCGTCGGGCTTGGAGCCGTCGAGCCTGACGACGACCGGGGTCCGCACCACCGCGTCCGGGAACTCGGGGCTGCTCACCTCGCGGGAGGCGAGCGCCACCTCGCCGAGGGCGGGAGCGGCCTCCAGACGTTCCCGCACGCCCGGGTTGACGATCGCCCCGAGCAGGCCGGCCGCCCGCGCGTCGTCGCCCAGCAGGCCCGCCACCGCGGCCGACAGGTCGGCGACCACCTCGTCGTAGGACTTGGGGCCGGCGTCGGTCGTGATGCCGTCACGGGGGATGAGGAGGTTCTGCGGGGTGGTGCACATCTGGCCGCTGTAGAGGGACAGCGAGAAGGCCAGGTTGGACAGCATGCCCTTGTAGTCGTCGGTCGACTCGACGAGGACGGTGTTGACGCCGGCCTTCTCCGTGTACACCTGGGCCTGGCGGGCGTTGGCCTCCAGCCAGTCGCCGAACTCCGTCGAGCCGGTGTAGTCGATGATCCGGATCTCGGGGCGCAGGGCCAGCGCCCTGGCGATGCCCTCGCCGGGCCGCTCGGCGGCCAGTGCCACCAGGTTGGGGTCGAAGCCCGCCTCGGCGAGCGCCTCGCGGGCGATCCGGACGGTCAGCGCGAGCGGCAGCACCGCCCGCGGATGCGGCTTGACCAGGACCGGGTTGCCGGTGGCCAGGGAGGCGAACAGCCCGGGGTAGCCGTTCCAGGTGGGGAAGGTGTTGCAGCCGATCATCAGCGCGATGCCGCGCGGCACCGCTGTGAAGGACTTGCGCAGGTTCAGCGGGTCCCGCTTGCCCTGGGGCTTGGACCAGTCGGCCGTCTCGGGCGTGCGGACCTGCTCGGCGTAGGCGTAGGCCACCGCTTCCAGGCCGCGGTCCTGGGCGTGCGGGCCGCCTGCCTGGAAGGCCATCATGAAGGCCTGACCGCTGGTGTGCATCACGGCGTGCGCCAGCTCCAGTGAGCGGGCGCTGATCCTGGCCAGGATCTCCAGGCAGACCACGGCCCGCGTTTCGGGGCCCGCGTCCCGCCAGGCGGCCATTCCCGCGCGCATCGCCGGCAGCAGCACGTCGGGATCCGCGTGCGGGTACTCGACGCGCAGCTCGGGCCCGAAGGGGGAGACCTCGCCGCCCTCGTCCGGCCCGGGTCCCGTCCAGCCGTCCGTGCCGGGCTGGCCGAGCTCGAAACGGCTGCCGAGCAGGGCGTCGAAGGCGGCCTTGCCCTCGGCCGGCCCCAGGGAGCCGTTCTCGCCGTACGCCTTGGGGTGCTCGGGGTGGGGGGACCAGTAGGCACGAGTGCGGATCGCCTCGAGGGCCCGGTCGAGGGTGGGGCGGTGCTTCTCGATCAGGTACGGGGCGGTGAGCTCGGCGGCCATTGCGGACCAACTCCTCGTCGAGCCGGGCGGGACAGGCGGACAGAGGTTAGATTAACCGAACGATCGGTCGGGACAAGAGTGCCCGCGGGACCTGTGGAAAACTCACTCCGGGCACTCGGGGAGGATCAGGTCATGACAGAGAACACCCGGTCCGCCGAATGGCGGCCGATAGCCCCTTCCGGCCAGGTCGCCGTCGTCGGCACCGGCACCATGGGCCAGGGAATCGCGCAGGTCGCCCTGGTCGCGGGCCATCCCGTCCGGCTCTACGACTCCGCCCCGGGCCGCGCGGAGCAGGCCGCCCGGGCGATCCTCGGCCGCCTCGACCGGCTCGTGGAGAAGGGCCGCATGGACGGCGCCGAACGCGAGGCGGCGGCGCGGCGGCTGACGCCGGCGGCGGAACCGGCCGACCTCGCCGGGTCGGTCCTCGTCGTGGAGGCGATCGTCGAGGTGCTCGACGTGAAGCAGCGCCTCTTCGCCGGCCTTGAGGAGGTCGTCGCCGACGACTGCCTGCTCGCGACCAACACCTCCTCTCTGTCCGTGACCGCCGTCGCGGGCGCCCTGCGCCGCCCCGGCCGCTTCGTGGGCCTGCACTTCTTCAACCCGGCTCCTCTGCTCCCGCTGGTCGAGGTCGTCTCCGGGGCCGCCACCGACGAGGAGGCCGCCGGCACCGCGTACGAGACGGCCCGGGCCTGGGGCAAGACCCCCGTGCGCTGCGCCGACACACCCGGCTTCATCGTCAACCGCGTCGCGCGGCCCTTCTACGCCGAGGCCTTCGCCGTCCTCGAACAGCGGGGCGCGGATCCGGCCACCATCGACGCGGTGATGCGGGAGTGCGGCGGCTTCAAGATGGGCCCCTTCGAGCTCACCGACCTGATCGGGCAGGACGTCAACGAGGCCGTCACACGGTCCGTGTGGGAGTCCTTCTTCCACGACCCGAAGTTCACGCCCTCGCTCGCCCAGCGCCGCCTCGTGGAGTCGGGACGGCTCGGCCGCAAGAGCGGTCACGGCTGGTACGACCACGCCGAGGGCGCGCGGCGGCCGCAGCCGCACACGGCGGCCCCCGCCCCGGCGCCCTCCGCCGTCACCGTCGCAGGAGACCTGGGCCCGGCGGCGGAGCTGGTGCCGATGATGGAGGAGGCGGGGATCAGGGTCAGGCACAGCGAGGAGGGCGGCGGTCACATCAAGCTGCCCGGCGGCGGGGAACTGGGTCTCACCGACGGCGAGACGGCCGTGGAGTACGAGAACGTCGTCTTCTTCGACCTCGCGCTGGACTACCGGACGGCTACCCGCGTCGCGCTGGCCGCCTCTCCGGACACCCCCGAGTACACCGTGCAGGCCGCGACGGGGCTCTTCCAGGCGATGGGCAAGCAGGTGAGCATCATCGACGACGTCCCCGGCATGATCGTCGCCCGCACCGTCGCGATGCTCGTCGACGTCGCCGCCGACGCGGTGGCCAGGGGCGTCGCCACCGAGGAGGACATCGACACGGCGATGCGGCTCGGTGTGAACTACCCGCGCGGACCGCTGGAGTGGGCGCGTGACCTCGGGCCCGCCGGATTCCACGACCTGCTCAGGGCCATGCACGAACGCTGCCCCACGGGCCGCTACGCCCCCTCCCTCGGCCTGCGGCGCCGTGCGTACGCCGACACGGATGTGACCCCCTCATGACCGTCCCCAGGAGAGAACGCGACACCTACACCCCGGAATCGCTGCTCGCGGTCGCGGTGACGGTCTTCAACGAGCGCGGCTACGACGGCACGTCCATGGAGCACCTCTCCCGCGCCGCCGGCATCTCCAAGTCGTCCATCTACCACCACGTGGCGGGCAAGGAGGAACTGCTGCGACGGGCGGTCAGCCGGGCGCTCGACGGGCTCTTCGGGATCCTGGAGGAGCAGAGCGCGCGCGAGGGGCGCGCGGTGGCGCGGCTGGAGTACGTCACGCGCCGCACGGTGGAGGTCCTGATGGCGGAACTCCCGTACGTGACGCTGCTGCTGAGGGTGCGCGGCAACACCGCCACGGAGCGCTGGGCCATGGAGCGCCGCCGAGAGTTCGACCAGGAGGTCGCCGAACTGCTGAAGGCGGCCGTGGCGGACGGCGACCTGCGGGCGGACGTGGACGTACGGCTGGCGACCAGGCTGCTGTTCGGAATGATCAACTCGATGGTGGAGTGGTACCGGCCCGAGGGGCACCGGCACAGCCACGAACGCGCGGAGGTCGTCGACACCGTGGTGCGGATGGCCTTCGACGGGCTCCGTACGGGCGGCTGAACCGTCGCCGGGTCGGGCGCACGGGCCCGGAGCCGTACGGTCCGGGCGTGCGGTGCGATCAGTTCTCCGGCGGCTCCGGATCCAGGTCGGTCTCCTCGAAGACCAGCAGGGTGCGCGTGCTGAGCACCTCGGGGATCGACTGGATCCGGGTCAGCACGAGCTCGCGCAGCGCCCGGTTGTCGGGGGTGTGCACCAGCAGCAGTACGTCGAAATCTCCGCTGACCAGGGCGATGTGTGCCGCGCCGGGCAGCTCCTGGAGCTTCTCGCGCACCGTGCGCCAGGAGTTCTGCACGATCTTCAGCGTGATGTACGCGGATGCGCCCTGTCCCGCCCTCTCGTGGTCGACTCGGGCGCTGAAGCCGCGGATCACCCCGTCCTCGATGAGCCGGTTGATCCGCGCGTAGGCGTTGGCACGCGACACGTGCACCTGCTCGGCGACGGACCGTATCGAGGCCCGGCCGTCCGCGCGCAGCAGCCGCAGGATGGCCCGGTCGATGGAGTCGAGGGGTCTGGCCGGTTGCGCCGGTTCCGTGGCGCGCGTGGCCAGGGGAGGGACGGGGGGCACCGGCTCCGCCGGCTCGTCGGCCATCCGTTCAGCTGCCATGCCCCTGTGCCTCCCCGTTGTGGACGTCCTGCTTCTGTTTATCGCCGCGCAGGACCGATTTTCCACAGGCTGAGGGTGCCTGTAGCCAAAATGTGCCGGCAACCGAACAATCGGTAGGTGAGGCGCGCCACACTCACGTGCCCGCTCGCTCAGTGCATTCCCCCTTCGTGATCAGTACGTGATCAGCCCCGACTCCCACAAGGAGGTGCTCGCCATGACGGTCCAAGAGCTGCCCGGCGCGTCGTACCGGCCCAGCCCCCCGCCCGCCTGGAAGCCGCGGACGGACCCCGAGCCGCTGCTGCCGGACCGGGAGCCGTACCGCGTGCTGGGCACCGGGGCGGCGGCCCGGTTCGACGGGGCGCTCGCCGTGCGCCTCCACGCCGAGCTGGTGCGCGGCCGGAGGTACAACGCGCAGGCCACCGCGCTCACCAAGCAGGGCCGGCTCGCCGTCTACCCGTCGAGCACCGGACAGGAGGCCTGCGAGGTCGCCGCCGCGGTGGCGCTCCAGGACCAGGACTGGCTCTTCCCCAGCTACCGCGACACCCTCGCCGCGGTCGCCCGCGGAGTGGACCCCGTGCAGGCGCTGACCCTGCTGCGCGGCGACTGGCACTCCGGGTACGACCCGCGCGAGCACCGCGTCGCCCCGCTGTCCACGCCACTGGCCACCCAGCTCCCGCACGCCGTGGGCCTGGCCCACGCCGCCCGGCTGAAGGGCGACGACGTCGTGGCCCTCGCCATGGTCGGCGACGGCGGCACGAGCGAGGGCGACTTCCACGAGGCGCTCAACTTCGCCGCCGTCTGGAAGGCGCCGGTCGTCTTCCTGGTGCAGAACAACGGCTTCGCGATCTCCGTTCCGCTGGCCAAGCAGACCGCCGCCCCGTCCCTGGCACACAAGGCCGTCGGATACGGAATGCCGGGGCGGCTGGTCGACGGCAACGACGTGCTCGCGGTGCACGAGGTGCTGACCGACGCCGTGCGCCGGGCCCGCGCGGGCGGCGGCCCGACCCTGGTCGAGGCCGTCACCTACCGGATCGACGCCCACACCAACGCCGACGACGCCACCCGCTACCGCGGCGACACCGAGGTGGCGGCCTGGCGGGAGCACGACCCGATAGCCCTTCTGGAGCACGAGCTCACCGGGCGCGGACTGCTGGACGAGGGCGCCGTACGGGCCGCCAAGGACGCCGCCGAGGAGATGGCGGCCGGCCTGCGGGAGCGGATGAACGCCGACCCGGTGCTCGACCCGATGGAACTGTTCGCGCACGTCTATGCCGAGCCCACCCCGCAGCTGCGGGAGCAGCGGGCGATGCTGCGCGCGGAACTCGACGCGGAGGCAGGAGCATGACGACCGTCGCGCAGAAGGCGGCGAAGCCGGCCACGATGGCGCAGGCGCTGGGGCGGGCCCTGCGCGACGCGATGGCCGAGGACCCCACCGTCCATGTGATGGGTGAGGACGTCGGCACGCTCGGCGGCGTCTTCAGGATCACCGACGGTCTCACCAAGGAGTTCGGCGAGGACCGCTGCACGGACACCCCGCTCGCCGAGGCCGGCATTCTCGGAACGGCCGTCGGCATGGCGATGTACGGGCTGCGGCCCGTCGTGGAGATGCAGTTCGACGCGTTCGCCTATCCCGCGTTCGAGCAGCTCATCAGCCATGTGGCCCGGATGCGCAACAGGACGCGCGGCGCGATGCCGCTGCCGATCACCGTGCGGGTGCCGTACGGCGGCGGGATCGGCGGCGTCGAGCACCACAGCGACTCCTCGGAGGCCTACTACATCGCCACCCCCGGCCTGCACGTGGTGACCCCTGCGACGGTCGAGGACGCGTACGGGCTGCTCAGGGCCTCGATCGCCTCGGACGACCCGGTCGTCTTCCTTGAGCCCAAGCGGCTCTACTGGTCGAAGGCCGAGTGGTCGCCGGACGCCCCGGCGGCCGTGGAGCCCATAGGCAGGGCTGTCGTGCGGCGCACCGGCCGCAGCGCGACCCTGATCACCTACGGACCCTCGCTGCCCGTGTGCATGGAGGCTGCCGAGGCGGCACGGACGGAGGGCTGGGACCTCGAGGTCGTCGACCTGCGGTCCCTGGTGCCCTTCGACGACGAGACGGTGTGCGCGTCGGTCCGCAGGACCGGCCGGGCGGTCGTCGTCCACGAGTCGGGCGGCTTCGGCGGCCCCGGCGGCGAGATCGCCGCCCGGATCACCGAGCGCTGCTTCCACCATCTGGAGGCGCCCGTGCTCCGCGTCGCGGGCTTCGACATCCCGTACCCGCCGCCGATGCTGGAGCGTCACCACCTGCCGGGCGTCGACCGGATCCTGGACGCGGTGGCCCGTCTGCAGTGGGAGGCGGAGAACTGATGCCCGAGGTCAAGGAATTCACGCTGCCCGACCTCGGCGAGGGGCTCACCGAGGCGGAGATCGTCCGCTGGCTGGTGGAGGTCGGCGAGGTGGTCGCCGTCGACCAGCCGGTCGTGGAGGTCGAGACGGCCAAGGCGGTCGTCGAGGTGCCGTGTCCCTACGGCGGTGTGGTCACGGCCCGGTTCGGCGAGCCCGGCTCGGAACTCCCGGTCGGTGCCCCGTTGATCACGGTCGCTGTGGGCTCGCCCCCGAACGGGACGGACGGGACCAGTGGGCCCGGCGGGGCCAGTGGCACTGGCGGTTCGGAGCGGGCCGGTGAGGCCGGCTCCGGCGTGTCCGCCTCCTCGCGGGACGGTGCGGCTCCCGGCGGCGCGGCGGCCACGGAGGGTTCCGGCAATGTCCTGGTCGGCTACGGCACGGGGGCGCCCGCCGCGCGCAGGCGGCGGATACGGCCCGTCGTCGCCGACGGCGCCGCGGCGGCCCATGGCCGGGCACCGGCGGCACCGGCCGCACCGGCTGCACCGGCTGCACCAAGTGCACCGGCCGCACCGGACGTGGTCCGCGCCGACGGGCCCGTACCGGTCATCTCCCCGCTCGTACGGAAGACGGCCAGGGAGCACGGCATCGACCTGCGGCGGCTGGCCGGCTCCGGCCCCGACGGGCTGATCACGCGGGCCGACGTGGAGGCCGCGCTGAAGCGCGCACAGGCCGTGGAAGCCACCGCGCCCGCAGCTCCCGCGGTGTTCGCCGCGCAGGCCGCATCCGCCACGGCGGCCGTCTCACCGGCCGCGAGCTCCCCGGCGGGCGAGCGGGTGCCCCTGCGAGGGGTGCGCGGCGCCGTCGCGGAGAAGCTGTCGCGCAGCCGGCGCGAGATACCGGACGCGACCTGCTGGGTGGACGCCGACGCGACGGAGCTGATGGCGGCCCGTACGGCCATGAACGCCGCCGGAGGCCCGAAGATCTCGCTGATCGCGCTGCTGGCACGGATCTGCACGGCCGCCCTCGCCCGGTTCCCGGAACTCAACTCCACCGTGGACACCGAGGCCCGCGAGGTCGTACGGCTGCCCGAGGTGCACCTCGGCTTCGCCGCCCAGACCCCGCGCGGGCTCGTCGTGCCCGTCGTGCGCGACGCGCACACCCGCGACGCGGAGTCGCTGAGTGCCGAGTTCGCCCGCCTGACGGAGTCGGCGCGGGCCGGGACGCTGACGCCCGGCGAGCTGACCGGCGGGACGTTCACGCTGAACAACTACGGAGTGTTCGGGGTGGACGGCTCGACGCCGATCATCAACCACCCCGAGGCGGCGATGCTCGGCGTCGGCCGGATCGTGCCCAAGCCGTGGGTCCACGAGGGAGAGTTGGCGGTGCGGCAGGTCGTCCAGCTGTCGCTGACCTTCGATCACCGGGTCTGCGACGGCGGCACGGCGGGGGGTTTCCTGCGGTATGTGGCGGACTGCGTCGAGCGGCCGGCGGTGCTGCTGCGCACGCTCTGACGTTCCGGGACCCCGGGGCCCGGTCCGTGGCCGGTCGTGCCCATACTCGGTGGGTGACCTCGACATCGGCCTCATCCCCGACGCCGTCGGCGAACGACGCCGGTGACACCGTCGCGGCGTACGACGCCGTCGTACTCGCAGGCGGTGCCGCCACCCGGCTCGGCGGCGCCGACAAGCCCGGTGTGAGCGTGGGCGGGCGCCCGCTGCTCGACCGGGTGCTGAGCGCCTGCGCCGGCGCCGCCACCACGGTCGTCGTCGGCGGGCGCCGGCCGACCGCCCGCCGTGTGGAGTGGGCCCGCGAGGACCCGCCGGGTGGCGGGCCGCTCGCGGCGCTCGACGCGGGGCTGCGCCGGGCAGGGGAGGCGGACCGTCTCGTCGTGCTTTCCGCGGACCTGCCGTTCCTGACCTCGGGCACGGTGGGGCAGCTGCTGGGCAGGCTCGGCGAGGACCCCGCGTGCGAGGGTGTGCTTGCCGTCGACGACTCGGGACGCGACCAGCCGCTGGTGGCGGCGTACCGCGCGGAACCGCTGCGCCGCGAACTCGCCCTGCTGGCGACGGAGCACGGCAGCCTGCGCGGCCTGCCGCTGCGGCTTCTCACCGCCGAGTTGCGGCTGGCCCGGCTGCCCGCGGCCGGGGGCGCCGCCTTCGACTGCGACACCTGGGACGACGTCTCCACAGCCAGGGCCCGCATCAGGGAGCATGGGCGTGTGTTGGACGAATGGATCACCGCAGTCAAGGACGAGTTGGGCATCGAGCTGGACGTGGACACGGGCGTACTGCTCGACCTCGCGCGCGATGCCGCCCACGGAGTCGCGCGCCCGGCCGCGCCGCTGACCACCTTCCTCGTCGGGTACGCGGCCGCGCGGTCGGCCGGGGGCGGGCGTGAAGCCGTGGCCGAGGCCGCGGCGAAGGCGGCGGCCCTCGCCGAGCGCTGGGCCCGTGAGGGCGAGGCGGAGGGCGGGGCCGACGACGGCCCGGACGCGGGATGACTCCGCCCGCCCGGCCGCCCGGCCCCGCCCGGCCGCCCGAGGAAGACGACCGGGCCTTCGACGACGCTCTCGCCCTCGTCAACGGCCCGGCGCCCGCGGGGCAAGCGGCGGAATCCGGGGGGACGCCGAGCGCGGCACCCGGGCCAGCGAGCCGGGGGCCGGGCGCAGCGCCGGATGCGCCGGGCGGTGGCCGTGAGGTGACGGACCGTGCGGGCGCGCGGGGGCTCGGCAGCAGGGAGGCCGGGGCGTCGCAGACCCGGGGCCCCGACGGTGCGCGGACTGCCGCGCCGCACCGCGCCGCCGACACGGGCAACGGCACCGGTAACGGCACCGGCCCTGGCGGCGCACCCCGGACCGAGGAAGGGAAACCCGTCGTGGGAACGCACCGGGAAGGCGCCGTGGGCTGGGCCGAGGCCCGGGACCGGGCACGCCGCGCGGGGCGCTCGGCGCCCGGGCGGACCGAGCGGGTGGCTCTGGAGCGGGCCTTCGGCCGGGTGCTGGCCGAGCCGCTGACGGCACTGACGGACCTGCCGTCGTTCGACACGTCCGCGATGGACGGATGGGCGGTGGCCGGCCCAGGGCCCTGGCGGATCGACGCGGGTACGGGAGTGCTCGCGGGGCAGAGCGAGCCGGAGGCGCTGGAGGACGGCCGGGCGGTGCGGATCGCGACCGGGGCCCGGATCCCGTCCGGGGCGACGGCCGTCATCCGCAGCGAGCACGGACGGACCACGGACGGGGACGGGGGCGGGCAGCTGCGCACGCCGCACGAGGTGAGCCCCGGCCAGGACATCAGGCCCCGCGGCCAGGAGTGCCGCAGCGGGGACGAGCTCATCCCGTCCGGCTCGCTCGTCACGCCCGCCGTGCTGGGACTGGCCGCCGCCGCCGGCTACGACGAGCTGGTCACACTGGCCCGGCCGCGCGTCGAGGTCCTTGTCCTCGGCGACGAACTGCTGGCCGAAGGCCTCCCCCACGACGGACTGATCCGGGACGCGCTGGGCCCGATGCTCGGCCCCTGGCTGACCGGACTGGGCGCCGAGGTGCTCTCCACCCGGCGGCTGGGCGACGACGCTGAGGCCCTGTTCAAGGCCGTCACCACGTCCCCCGCCGAGCTGATCGTGACGACCGGCGGCACGGCGGCCGGTCCCGTCGACCATGTGCACCCGATCCTGCGCAGGGCGGGTGCCGAACTGCTCGTCGACTCGGTGGCGGTGCGCCCCGGGCACCCGATGCTGCTGGCGCGCCTCGGCGGACACCGGCACCTGGTCGGCCTGCCGGGCAACCCGCTCGCCGCGGTCTCCGGCCTGCTGACGCTCGCCGAGCCGCTGCTGCGTCCGTACCGCGCGGAGCCGCGGACCGTGCCCGTACGGGACGCCGTGCAGGGCCACCCCCGGGACACCCGGCTGGTACCGGTCGTGCACCACGGGCAGGAGGCCCAGGTGCTGCGCTACAACGGCCCGGCCATGCTGCGCGGCGTCGCCGCCGCGGACGGGCTGGCCGTCGTGCCGCCCGGCGGGGCCGCGCCGGGCCGGGAACTGGAGATCCTCGACCTTCCCTGGAGGACCGCGCGGTGAAGCTGCCCGGACACGACACCATCGCCCGGCGCGCGGAGGAGAGACAGCTCGACATCCGCATCAAGCTGCCCCGTCAGGACGTCGTCCAGCCGATGCACCAGGTCATACGGCGTCTGCTGATGGCACTCGGGGTGCTGCTGGTGACCGTGCTCATCGTGTACCTCGACCGCGAGGGTTACCACGACAACGCCGACGAATCGCTCGACCTGCTGGACTGCTTCTACTACGCCACCGTCACCCTCTCCACCACCGGGTACGGCGACATCGTCCCGCACAGCGACAGCGCGCGGCTGATCAACATCCTGCTCGTCACCCCGCTTCGCGTGCTCTTCCTGATCATCCTGGTCGGCACCACCCTCGAAGTGCTCACCGAGCGCACCCGCGAGGAGTGGCGGCTGTCCCGCTGGAGGTCCACCTTGCGCTACCACACCGTCGTCGTCGGGTTCGGCACCAAGGGCCGTTCCGCGCTGCTCACCCTGCGTGCCACGGGCCTGAAGGCGGAACAGGTCGTGGTCGTGGATCCCAGTGAGAAAGTGATCGAGGCGGCGACCGCCGACGGTTTCGCCGGGGTGGTGGGCGACGCCACCCGCAGCGAGGTGCTGCTGCGCGCCGAGGTGCACAAGGCCAAGCAGATCATCATCGCCACGCAGCGCGACGACACCGCGGTCCTGGTCGCCCTCACGGCCCGTCAGCTCAACCGCGCGGCGAAGATCGTGGCCGCGGTGCGCGAGGAGGAGAACGCGCCGCTGCTGCGCCAGTCGGGCGCCGACGCGGTGATCACCAGCGCCAGTGCGGCCGGCCGGCTGCTCGGTCTGTCCTGCCTCAGCCCCAGCGCGGGCACCGTCATGGAGGACCTGATCCAGCAGGGCAGCGGCCTGGACCTCGTCGAACGGCCGGTGATAAAGGCCGAGGTGGGGAAGAGCGTCCGGGAGACGGAGGACCTGGTTGTCAGCGTGCTGCGCGGGCACCGGCTGCTCGGGTACGACGACCCGGAGGCGAGCCCGCTCCAGCTGACGGACCGGCTGATCACCATTGTGCGGGTGTCGCCGAGCGGACGCCCGCCCGTCGAGACCAGGCCGCTGCCGCCCGTGTGACGTACCGGTCGGCTCCGCCCAGGGGTCCTGTGCGCCCACGGGACCCACGGGCCGGCCGGCTCCGCCGCGACCCGTCCCTCCTACGCTGTACGCCGTACGCCGACGGGCCCCGTGAAATCGCCCGGAGGCCCGGAGTAGCCTCCCCGTCATGCATGCGATCACCATTCCCCAGCCGGGCGGACCCGAGGCCTTGATCTGGGCCGAGGTCCCGGACCCGGTGCCCACCGAGGGCGAGGTCCTGGTCGAGGTCGCGGCGGCCGGCGTCAACCGCGCCGATCTGCTGCAGCGCCAGGGCTTCTACGATCCCCCGCCAGGCGCCTCCCCGTATCCCGGTCTGGAGTGCTCGGGCCGGATCGTCGCGCTGGGGCCCGGGGTGTCCGGCTGGGCCGTCGGTGACGAGGTGTGCGCGCTGCTGAGCGGCGGCGGTTACGCCGAGAAGGTGGCCGTGCCGGCGGGCCAGCTGCTGCCGCTGCCGGAGGGGGTGGACCTGGTCACGGCCGCGGGACTGCCCGAAGTGACCTGCACGGTCTGGTCGAACGTGTTCATGGTGGCGCATCTGCGGCCTGGTGAGACCCTGCTGGTCCACGGCGGGGCGAGCGGCATCGGCACGATGGCGATCCAGCTGGCGAAGGCCGTGGGCGCGCGCGTCGCGGTGACGGCGGGTGGTCCGGAGAAACTCCAGCGGTGCCGGGAACTGGGCGCGGACATCCTCATCGACTACCGCGAGCAGGACTTCGGGGTGGAGATCCGCAAGGCCACGGACGGGGCCGGGGCCGATGTCATCTTCGACATCATCGGCGCGAAGTACCTGGACCGGAATGTGAAGGCCCTCGCGGTCAACGGTCGACTGGCGGTCATCGGCCTCCAGGGCGGCAACAAGGGCGAACTGAACCTGGGCGCGCTGCTGGCCAAGCGGGGCGCGATCACCGCGACCTCGCTGCGGGCCCGGCCGCCGGGCGAGAAGGCCGCGATCGTGGCGGCGGTGCGTGAGCACGTGTGGCCGCTGATCGGTACCGGGCGGGTGCACCCGGTGATCGACCGAACGGTCCCGATGGCGCGGGCCGCCGAGGCGCACGAGGCGCTGGATTCCGGGACGCACGTCGGGAAGGTGCTGCTCGTCCGCTGACGCCGGTTCACCTGCCGCCCCTCCCCGGCCTGTGCGCGTCCGCCCGCCCTCCGTCCGCGCCTCCGTCCGCGCCTCCGTCCGCGCCTCTGTCCGCGCCCGTCCCTTCGGTGCGCGCCCGCGTGCCGGCCGCCCCAACCCCTGCGGCTCCTCCGGGATGCCGGACTTGCGTAGGTATGTGACGCTGAGTTCGGCATCTGGAGGCTCGGCACGGGAGGGGGTCGCGAGGGTGGCCACCGGCATTTCCGCTCCTGGCCTCCGCCCGGCGGGACCGCGCCTGGCGGGGGTTGTTCTCGCCCTGACCGTGCTCTCCGCCGTTGCCCCGGTCTCCCTCGCCCGGGCGGTGGAACCCCCCTCCTCGGCCCACGCGGCGAACGCGGAAGACCCCCAGGAGCAGTTCGCCGGACGCCGGGCGGGTGAGGGACGTCCCCGGCCTGGCCGCGCCCCGTCGGAGGTGATCCCCGATCCGGCGGAGGAGGCGGAGGAGGCGGAGGAGGGCGCCGAGGGCGCCATCACCCCGACCGGGCCGACCGGACCGCCCGTCGGCCCCGGTCGTGGTGACTTTGCCGGACCCGGTCGCGAACCCGGCGGCCTGTTCCCCGGCCGGGAGCCCGGTCGTCCGTTCCCGGACCGCGAGCCCGGCCGTCCGTTCCCGGACCGGGAGCCCGGCGTCCCGGATCCCCGCCGGGACCGGGACCGGGGCCCCGGCCTCGACCCGGACCGGTACCCCGGCTCCGTCACGGGCGAGCGCCCAGGCGGAGACGGCGACGGCGACGGCGACGGGCATGGTGACGGCGACGGCGACAGCGACGGGCACACCCTCGCCGAGCCGAGGGCGTCGGCGACCGCGACGGTGGTGCCCGAGGACGAGCCGGGAACGGGAAGGGACAGGCGCTCCGGTCGGCACACGGCCGCCGAACCCTCCAGGGCGTCGGGCCAGGTCCTGGACGTGCTGCCCTTCGGGGCCGGGCTGACCCTGATCGGCCTCGGCCTGGGCTTCATCGGCCTCCGGCTGCGCAATCGCTGACATCCGCGCCGCCGGGGACACCGGCTCACGGACAGCGGCACACTCGGCATACCGGTCTGCCGCGGGGTGCCCGCCCCCCGGACCCGGCCCGACGGCCCTCGCTCGTCCCGCTGCTGTCCTCCGCCGTCACGGCCGTGGTCACCCTGGGC
>NZ_JAAAXQ010000540.1 GCF_009916105.1 Streptomyces sp. GC420
GACGGGTGGGACACGCACTCCGGATCCGCCCCGCCCCCGGCGCCCCGTCCCGGCCGGTCCGGGGACGGGGCGCCGCCCGCCGCAGGCTCAGCACCCTGGCCTCTCTCGGCGGTGTCCTCGTCCTGGTCCTCGCCGTCACACCGCACGGGCAGGCAGGCCTGGGACCGCAACTCCAGCGTCGAGTCCCCCGGCCTCCCGGTGGCCTCCGAGCGCGAACTCTTCCCGGCCTCCCCGAGCGGCCGCCTCGCCGCCCTCGACCGCGCCACGGGCGACCAGCTGTGGACCCGCGACTCCCCCGGCGGAGCCGTCGACACCGAGGACGTGATCGCCCCCACCACCTCCCTGGTCCTGGTGGGCGACGCCCTCTACGTCTCCTACGGAGTACGTTCCGTCTTCTCGGTGGACGTCGACGCGAAGAGATGACGAGCGGCCGCGGCGGGACGGCCGGCGGCCACGGTGCCGAAACGGTTCGGGCCCGGCCGGGGCAATCCTCCGGCCGGGCCCGATTCGCACGGAACGGGGGGACGCGAACCGCACCCGGCTCAGGGGCCGAGTCCGTCACGGCGGCATCCGGGCGACCGGGGGCGTCCCGCGGATCGGGCCGCGTACCCTCGGCTCCGTGCCCCGCCACCCGAAGAAGCCCCGCCGGCTGGTCGCCGGCGGGCGCGCGTACCTGTGGACTCTCCGCCACACCCACCGCGTGCCGGACGGCGGTCGGTCCGCGGACTGCCGCGAGACCCTCACGCTGTACCCGCAGCCCGCCGGCACCGGCGGCCCGCTGCGCATCGTCTTCGCCGAGGGCCCGGGCCGGTACGTCCCCGGCGGTGCTCCCATGGGCTCCGGGGACGTGGGGTACGTCCGGGGCGGCTCTTTGAACCTGCACGAGCCGGGCTCCGTCCGGGCCCTGCTCGACGTGGCATCGGCCCACGGGTGGCAGCCGGGGGAGCCGCGGGCGGTGGAGCTCGACGGCTGGTCCCTGCTGGCGGCGGCCGCCGCACGCGCCGGCGACGCCGGCCCCGCGGACCTGTAGGGGGCGACTTCGGCCTCTTGGCGCTTCCCGAGGCGATCCCGCCCGCGGCCGCGGAGACGGCACAGGCCCTGGCCGGAGGACTTCTCCTCCGGCCAGGGCCTGGCTCGTGTGGAGCGGGCGACGGGAATCGAACCCGCGTAGCCAGTTTGGAAGACTGGGGCTCTACCATTGAGCTACGCCCGCGCGCGCCGGCGAACACCACTGGTGAGGGGCGATCACGGCACGACGTGCATCCTAGCGGGTTCCGGGCCCGCTCCGCACACCACCGTCCGCCCCTCGTAATGCGGCGCTCACCACCCCTGGCTGCATGTACCCTACCTGTCGCACGGACGGGGTGTGGCGCAGCTTGGTAGCGCGTCCGCTTTGGGAGCGGAAGGTCGTCGGTTCGAATCCGGCCACCCCGACCATTTGTCAAACAGTGCGCGATCAAGGTCGCGTTGTGGGGCGGATGCCGCTTGCGGTTACTATGCAAGCTGCGTGCCCGTGTGTCTCTCTGACCGGGCCGATCCGCTGAACCGCCTGTCGCAGCGACCGCGTGGTCCAGCAGCATCCAAGAAGTCAGCCACAAGGAGACCGAACCGTGAAGAGCGCCGTGGAGACCCTGAACCCGACTCGGGTTCGGCTCACTGTCGAGGTGCCCTTCGAGGAGCTCAAGCCCAGCCTCGACGCGGCGTACAAGAAGATCAACCAGCAGGTCACGGTGCCCGGCTTCCGCAAGGGCAAGATTCCGGCTCGCGTCATCGATCAGCGGTTCGGCCGTGGCGCGGTGCTGGAGGAGGCCGTCAACGACGCGCTCCCGAAGTTCTACACGGACGCCGTCAACGAGGGTGAGCTCAACCCGCTGGGCCAGCCCGAGGTCGACATCACCGAGCTGAAGGACGGCGAGGTGCTGGCCTTCACCGCCGAGGTGGACGTCCGCCCGGTCATCGAGATCCCCGACTACTCCGGCATCGAGGTCACCGTCGACGCCGTCGAGGTCACCGACGAGGACGTCGACAAGTCCGTGGAGCAGCTTCGCGAGCGCTTCGCGTCCACGACCCCGGTCGAGCGCCCCGCCGCCGAGGGCGACGTCGTGACCGTCGACCTGGAGGCCAAGGTCGACGGCGAGGTGCTCGAGGACGGCGTGGCCAGGGACGTGTCGTACACGATCGGCTCCGGTGAGCTGCTCGACGGCATCGACGCGGCCGTGACCGGTCTCGAGGCCGGCGGCGAGGCCACCTTCACCTCGGAGCTGAAGGGCGGCTCCGCGGCCGGCCGTGAGGCAGAGGTGACGGTCCGTGTCACCCAGGTGGCGGCCCGTGAACTGCCCGAGCTGGACGACGAGTTCGCGCAGCTCGCGAGCGAGTTCGACACTCTCGAGGAGCTGCGCGCCGACAGCCGCAAGCGCCTCGAGAACATGAAGCAGTACGACCAGGCCACCCAGGCCCAGGAGAAGGTGCTCGACGAGCTCCTGAAGCTGGTGGAGGTCCCGATCCCCGAGAAGCTCCTCGAGGACGAGATCAACACCCGCAAGCACAACCTGGAGCACCACCAGCTCGGCCAGATGGGTCTCGACCTGGAGAAGTACCTGGAGATCCAGGGCAAGACGGTCGAGGAGTTCGAGGCCGAGACCACGGAGCAGGCCGAGAAGGGCATCAAGACCCAGTTCGTCCTCGACGAGCTGGTCAACAAGGAGAAGCTGAACGTCAACCAGGAGGAGCTCACCGAGCACCTCATGCGGCGTGCGGCCGGCTCCGGCATGTCCCCCGACCAGTTCGCCCAGGCCGTCGTCGAGGGCGGCCAGGTCCCGATGCTGGTCGGCGAGGTCGCCCGCGGCAAGGCGCTGGCCGTGGTCGTCGAGGCGGCCAAGGTCGTCGACACCAACGGTGAGGTCGTCGACCTCGACGACGAGGAAGAGATCGCCGAGACCGCCGAGACGGTCCAGGCCGCCGGCGAGCCGGCCGGGTCCGAGGACGCCGCGGAGGCCTCCGAGGACGCCGAGGGCGAGGCCGGGGGCAAGGCCGAGGCCTGAGCCCGCCCGCGCCCGTCGAGGGCGCGTACGAGCAGCCGTGGGACGGGCTCCGGACCGGTGGTCCGGAGCCCGTCCGCGTCCCCGGCGCGGCTCGCCTCCCGGGCCCGGCGGACATGCGCTGACAGCGAACAGTTCCCTGTGCGGGATGGCTCGTGCCTGGCTGCGCGTTAGGGTCCATAACTACGAGGGCAGGGGAGTCCCCGGACGCCGCCACGAGGCGGCAGGCGGGCCCCCGGGCCCCGGCAGAAGACGCGAGACGGCCCGGAGCCGTCGTAAGACGAGCAGGTGGATACGTGACGAATCTGATGCCTTCCGCCGCCGGCGAGCCTTCCATCGGTGGTGGCCTCGGCGACCAGGTCTACAGTCGGCTGCTCGGCGAGCGGATCATCTTCCTCGGCCAGCAGGTCGACGACGACATCGCCAACAAGATCACGGCGCAGATGCTGCTCCTTGCCGCCGATCCGAGCAAGGACATCTACCTCTACATCAACAGCCCCGGCGGCTCCGTGACGGCCGGCATGGCGATCTACGACACCATGCAGTACATCCCGAACGACGTCGTCACCATCGGCATGGGCATGGCAGCCTCCATGGGCCAGTTCCTGCTGACCGGCGGCACGTCGGGCAAGCGCTTCGCCCTCCCGCACACCGACATCCTGATGCACCAGGGCTCGGCGGGCATCGGCGGCACCGCCTCGGACATCAAGATCCAGGCCGAGTACCTGCTCCGCACGAAGAAGCGCATGGCGGAGATCACGGCGCGGCACTCGGGCCAGACCGTGGAGACGATCATCCGCGACGGTGACCGCGACCGCTGGTTCACCGCGGAGGAGGCCAAGGAGTACGGGCTCATCGACGAGATCATCGCCGTCGCCTCGGGCGTTCCGGGCGGCGGCGGCACCGGTGCCTGACCGGCCCCGGCGCCCCGC
>NZ_JAAAXQ010000541.1 GCF_009916105.1 Streptomyces sp. GC420
CGCAGCCGGCCGCCTCGACCTGGCCCCCTCCATCACCGACCACATCCCGCTCGCCGACGCCGCCGACGCCGTCCACCGGCTGGAGAACAAGATCGGCGACCCGATCCGCCTCATCCTCGTCCCCTGAGGCCTGTGAGCAGGACGTCAGACCCGCCTCGGGCCGGGGGTGAGTGGGCGCCGGTGTCCCCGACACCGGCGCCCACGGCGTGCGGCGACGTCCCGGCGCCCGAAGCCCTGTGCCGGGCCGAAGTACCGGAGCCGCCGTACTCAGTGCTGGGGGTGCGGCTGGGAACGGAACCGAGGCCGGTGCCCGGCGGCAGCGCCGGGAGCGAGGCGGCCGACTTCAGCGCGCATCCTGATGGCGTGGAACACCTCGACCACCCCGAGGACCATGGCCATGATGCCCACCGTCAGGGTGAGTGCGGCGATCGAGGTGAAGGGCGAGACGATCAGCGCGATGCCGGCCAGCATGCCGATGACTCCGAAGAACAGCATCCAGCCTCGCGCCGGCACGGCCGGGGCGGAGGCCGCCGTGGCCGTCGCCGTGATGCCCCGCAGCAGCCAGCCGAAGCCGATCCACAGGGCGAGCAGCAGAATCGACTCCAGAGCGCCCCGGAAGCAGATCAGCCCGAGCAGGACGGAGAGCGCACCCGTGAGGAAGTACAGGGCCCGAAGATGCCCGGGGACGTGCGTGCCGAAGGCGGCGGCCAGCTGGAAGACACCGATGACCAGCAGATAGACGCCGAAGAGCACACCGACGACCCGCAGTGTCTCCTCCGGCCACGCAAGCATGACGGCGCCGAGGGCGATCGCGGCCAGACCCGTGGTGAGCAGGATCTGCCAGCCCATGTTCGCCAGGGTGCCCAGGGGTTCGGTGGCGGAGCCGTCCTGCGGCTCGGTCCCGGGCGGCGAATCGGAGGGGAATGTCATGACGCCTTCTCCTCCCAGAGTGGTCGGATCGGTCACCTCCATCGTCGCCCCGCCCCGCCTGAGTGGCCAGGCGGAGACGGAGGTTGCCTCGGGTGAGGCTCCCATGACTGCGCGACGCCCCTGTGACCAGGCCTTCCGAACGCGGTTCCCGATCGTGAGAGCTTTCTGCCGGACGGCCTGGACGGCGACACGGGAGCCCGGCATCCGGTGGGGACGGGGCCTCCTCCGCGATGCGGCTCGGCTGCCGTCACGCCGGCTCTGTGGCCACGCGTACGGCGTCCCCGGCCGTGGAGCCGCCGCTGCACAGCAGGGGCGCCCAGGCCGCTGCGGCGGCCGCCAGGTCGTCTCCGCACGTGCTGCCGGGGCGGGGCCGGGCCGCGGTGGCGAGGACGACCCGGTCGGGGCGGAGCAGGACGGCACCCGCGGTGCCCATCCAGTGGATCAGTGCGCTTGTGCCCGGATCGGCACGGTGCGCGGCGCCGCCCGTGCCGGGCTGCTGGCGCCGGGGGTCGTGCAGTTGGACGACACGGGCGTTCAGTGCTCGCACCAGCGCGTGCAAGGCCGGGCCGAGCGGCGCGTCGGCCAGGAGCGCGAAGTCTTCGCCGAGCAGGTCGTCCAGCAGACGGGGAGTGCCATCGGCACCGGGGATCAGGGGCTGGGGACACAGCGTCCCGGGGCGCGGATGGCCGAGCCGGCGCCGGGAGCCGACCAGGGGGCCGGGTCGCAGCGGCGGGCTGACGGCGGACAGTACGAGCCCGGAGGCGCCCGGCAGGCGGGAGACGGCGGGCAGGACGGCTTTGCGAGCCAGTGCGGTGCCCGTTCCGCCCCCGGTCATGACAGCGCCGACAGCCACGGCGGTGCGGATCAACTGCCGTGCGTGGCGGTGGCGTTCGGCCTGGTAGGTGTCGAGCAGGGCCTCGCTCGCGCGGCCGGTGAGGACACGGGCGAGCTTCCACGCGAGGTTCTGGGCGTCGCGCATGCCCGCGCCCATTCCTTGCCCGATGAAGGGCGGCGTGAGGTGGGCGGCGTCACCGAGCAGGAAGATCCGGCCCTTGTGCCAGCGGTCGGCGACCTGGGCGCGGAAGGTGTAGGAGGCGGTGCGCAGGACGTGCAGTTCGTCCTCGGGGATGCCCGCTGTCCAGGGGGCGATCAGCGCGAGCAGACGCCCGCGGTCGGTGAGCTCCTCCGGCTGCTCGCCGGTGCGCAGGCGGAACTCCCAGCGGTAGCGGTCCTCGCCGACGCGCATGTAGGTGGCCGCCCGCTGCGGGTCGCAGATCTGGTGAACGCCGTCCCACGCGGGCAACGGCAGGCGGCAGCGGATGTCGACGACCAGCCACTGCTGCGGGGCGGCGAGGTCCCGCATCCGGGAGCCGATGCAGGCGCGGACCAGGCTGCCGGCACCATCGCACCCCAGGACGGCGTCGGCCGAAAGCGTGCGGGCGACGCCGGTGTCCTCGTCCCGGAAGGAGACCTCCACCGGAGCGCCGCTGTGCGGGGGCGGAGTCACGGAGGTGACCTCGATGCCTCCGCGGAGCGTCACCAGAGGGTGCTGGGCGAGGTTGTCCCTGAGCAGCTGTTCGAGTTCGGGCTGGTCGAACATGTTGGCCTGGGGGAAGCCGTGCCGGCCGCACGGGTTGTCGCGCAGGAACTCGGCCAGCACCCGGTGGGAGCCGTCCAGCAGCCGCATGCCGCGGGCGGGGCGGGTGATCTCGCTGAACTGCTCGTGGATGCCCACGGCGTGGAGGATGCGGTGGACCTCGTCGTCCAGGTGGACCGCGCGCGGCAGCGGATACGGGGCGCGGTGGCGCTCCAGGACCAGCGTGGGCACGCCGTGGCGGGCCAGGAGGGTGGCGGCGGTCAGCCCGGTGGGCCCGGCACCGATCACCACGACGGGCGCGCGCTCCGGGAAGGTGGCGGTCACTGGCTCAGGGCCTTCATCAGGCCCAGCAGACGGGCACGGTCGATCTCGTTGTCCTCCCGCAGCGCGGAGATCGCCTGCAGGAGCGCCCCCGGCGAGGGAGCCGTGCCAAGGAAGTCCCGGGTGGCAGGCGGGCCCCACTGGGCCAGACCGGAGGCGGACATGGCGGCCCAGCCGGGTTCCAGCGTGTGGTCGAACACGTCGCCGTCGGCGAAGTGCTCCATCATGAAGCGGTCGGGGTCACGCCAGTAGTCGAAGATCTGGCTGCCCTGGATGTGCCGGCCGATGCCCCAGGAGTGGCGGTAGCCGCGCTCGCGCAGGTATTCGCCGCCGGCCGCCAGGATGTCGAGGTCGGCGACCTGATAGGCGGAGTGGACGTAGCCCGTGTCGGGGCCCAGGTGCATGGCCAGGGTGTGGTGGTCGGCGGGCTCGCTGCCGCGATCGCAGCGGATGAAGGCCATGGTGGGGCCGCGGTCGCGCTGCCCGTCCAGGTAGAGGAAGTCACTGACGATCAGGCCCAGGTGCTCCAGGTACCAGTCCAGGGCGCGCCGGAAGACCCGGCTGGAGAGCACGACGTGGCCCAGGCGCTGCACCTGGGAGGGTTTGCGGGGCGGACGCTGGGTGGCGTTGATGCGGGCGGCCGCTGTGGTGGTGCCCGTGTTGAGGACCAGCGGCCGCTGCAGCGGCTGTGCGGGCTGCTCGGTGACGCCGTGGACGACGCGGACCGGGATGCCGGACGGGTCGAGCAGGTCCACGGCGCGGCCTGCGCCGTACTCGGTGAGGGTGCGGACCTTGTGGCCGGTGGCGCGGGCCAGCCGGTCGAGGTCGGCGGCGTCGGCGGCCTGGAAGGCGGGCCCGATGAAGCGGGAGGCGGGGCCGCGGCGGATCACCAGGCAGTGGGTGCCGGCCATGGCGCCGCGCAGGTAGAGGGCGTCATCGGTGCGGGCGGCGGTGGTCAGGCCGAAGTCGTGGGCGAAGGTCTCGGCGCGGTCCAGGTCGGGCTTGGTGAACTCCAGCCAGGCCAGGTCGGCCACCTTGATGACGGGCTGGGCCGCGCGGCCGGGGTGCTCCCCGCGCAGGGCGCCCTGTTCGCTGTGCAGGCCCTGGTGGGCGTCGGC
>NZ_JAAAXQ010000542.1 GCF_009916105.1 Streptomyces sp. GC420
TTCGGAGACGGAACAGAACGGCGTACCGGCGAAGGAGCAGCAGACCGGCACCGCACCGGCCGCGCCTGCCGCCCCTGCCCGGGGTGCGCCGCTGCCGGTGCCCGCCTCGGGCGAGTGCCTGCTGTTCTCCTTCATGGCCGGAGCCCCCTCGTACGTCCGGGACACCCTCACCACACTGGCCGAAACCAGCCCCGAGGCCTACGAGTGGCTGCGGGATGCCGAGCGGGTGCGAGAGGAACTGCACAGCCGGGCCACCATCCTGTCCGCCTGGAACATCCCGCCGGCCGGGGAGCCGGCGATCGTCGCGGCGGCGATGCGGGAGCATGTGGCCGACTACGTACGTGCCAGTGGCGGGCGGCTGCATCCCCAGATCCTCGGACAGCTGCGCCTGACGGCGCCCGGGGAGGGCACCTTCGCCCGCCGGATCGCCGCCCTGGACCGGCCGGGGCTCGTCGGGCTGCTGACACACCACGGCGTCGCCCCCGAGCAGTTCGCCGCGCTCGACGACGCCGGCCTGCGCGCGGAGTTGCTCGACGTCTACGCGACCAGCACCGCGCCACTGGACGAGACCGAACTCGCCGAGGTCCTGCACGCCGTACGGAACTGGCGGACCCAGTGGATGACCGCGACCGGTGAGACCTTCCTGCCACTGCTGGCCCACGCGTTCGGCACCCGCGTGGAAGTGGCCCGGAACGGCCGGTACAACTCCCACGCGGGCCCGGAGGACGCCACCCGGGCCGTGGAGGTCCACTACTTCGGCAGGAACCACTACACGGGCAGCGGCGCCGGTCCGTGGAACCCGGCCCCGGCGGGATTCGGCGAACCGGTGCGCCCGAAGAGGGTCAAGGAGGAGGAGAAGGACCCGGACGGAGACGTACGCGTCAACCCTCTGTGGACGCCGCTGGACGAGGTGGACCCCGATCTGCTGATCACCGGCAACAAGGACGCGGTGTGGCTCTATACCGTCACCCCGGACATGCGTGTGCTGCTGGGCAGCGAGAAGCCCAGCGACATCATCACGGAGGAACAGTTCGACGCCCTCCTCGCCGGTATGCGGAGCAAGGATCCCGGTCTCACGGAGGAAGCGCTGCGCGAGCAGCTCGACGGCCTCGGGCACACCGGGATCGGGGCACGGTTCACCGGAAGCGGCACGACGGTCCCCGGTGACAGCCGGGTCTCCGGCGAGTTCCGCTGGAACCCCGCTCTCGGGAAGTGGACCGTCACCGACAAGTCCGGCCGCTACATGAGCGGTTCGGTGCGGCCCGGTCTTGACCCCGTACAGGCGGCAGGGTGGCTGGGCAACGTCGCCGGCCTGTTCGGCGAACGGCTCGGTGTGACCGTCGTGCCCGACCAGGTCAAGACAGGTGCGGTACCACCGCCGGCCCCGAAGCCGGCAGCGCAACCGGGTCCGGCGCCCGGGCAGCCGCCGGGTCCACCGTCCGTGCAGCCGCCGCCTCCCCAGCAGGTTCCTCCGGCCGTCGAACCGGCCGCGCCTCCGCCCGCCGAACCGGCCGTCGTGGCCGGGCTCTTCGCCGAGTCGCTGACGGAGCGACTGCGCGAGGCGCAGACCGACCCGGGCCTGACGAGCGGGACGGTGTCGACCGCCGAGCTCGAGGCGGTGGGGGTCGTGCTGTCGCCCGGCCAAGCCGCACAGGCCGTGCTTCTCGGCGGTGGGCTGGCCGTCGGGGAGGTGAACCTGACGCCCCTTCAGCTGCTGCGTCTCACGCTCCTGCGGCGGGGTCACGAGGTGTCGGTCACAACGGACTTCGAAGCACTGGCGGCGGCCGCGGGCACAGCGCTCGGAATCGCAATCGTGATCAGCGGTCCGGGCGAGCGGACCAGGCGGTTCGGCCCCGGGACCGGTCCGTCCGTGCCGCTGCTGTTCGACGGTTCCCGGTTCACTTCGCCATGAGGCACCCGCGCGGTGCGGCACACCTTGTTCATCTCTCATTCACGCGTCAACAGGCCCCAGGACAACGGAGGTTGAGAGGGAAACGGTCCTGTAGGCCGAGTATGTGTTCCATTCCGGGTTCGATGGGTGAACGGTCCGAAGGGCAGTGTCAGGGTGCATCATCTCCGCACGGCGAAGCACGGCCTCCCGCCCGGGACGGACACCGTCCACGCAGGTGAGCACGGTATGAGCGAGTCGGGAGCCGGACGGTGAGCCGGTGGGCCCTCGGACGCAGAGGTGGTTCGCGGCGGCGCGTCTCGCCGGATTCCGGTTACGGCGCGCGTGCGGTCGGACGGGATGACCGGGCCGGGACTCAACAGGCCCTGGCGGTCGAGGAGTACGGCGGCGTCCTCCTGCTCCGGGAGGTCTCCGACGACACGCTCAGCCGCGCGGACGTCGACGACCTGGCCGGCTCCCTCGCGGCGGAGGACGAGCACACCGTGACCGTCGTGGCCGGTCCCGCCGAGGCACCGGCCGACGCGCTCTGGGCACGCCTGGGCACGCTGCTCGACGACCTGTGCGAGGAGGGCGTCACCACCGTCAGACTGGCCATGTCGGGCACGGGCCACGACGGCCGGGACCGCCCCGCCGTCGCACGCCGGATCGCCGACGCGTGGGGGCTGTCGGTGATCGCCCCGGACAGCGCCGTCCTCGTCGTGCCCGGCGGCGGGCTCTTCGTCCTCCCCCGCCGGGACGCCGGGTCCGCGTCGGGCGAGGGCTGGTGGCGCTTCGGGCCGGGCGCGAAGCCCGTACCGCTCGGCCCGCGGCAGCCTGCCCCGTCCTGGGAGCGGGACCGGCCCGGCGCCCTGCCCTCCCCCACCCGCGGCGGCTGTGTCGTGGAGCGGATCCCGGCCGGGCTGCTGATCCGCCCCCGGGAGGCGCGCGCCCCGCGGCCCGGCGACCTCTGCTACGCGGTCCCCGTCGACCAGCAGGGCCCCACCGTGCTGGTGGGCGTACCGGACGGGGAGGACGTCCTGCCGGCCGACGTGGAGGAGGCGGTCTCCGCGCTGTCCGACACGGCACGGTCCCGGGTGCGGATCGCTCCCGGCGGGCGCCGGGACGTGCTGGGCACCGGCCAGGCACTGGCCGACGCGCTCGGCTCCGAAGTCGTCGTGCACACCGGCCTGCCGCTGCTCGCCGCCTCGGGCCCGGCGGACCGCACGGTACGGGCCACGCTCGCGGACGCCGGCGGCACGCCGCGCTGGCATCCGTACGTGGACGCCGTGGCCTGCCTGCCCCGCGAGGAGCCGGACGGGCCGCCGCCGAGCCCGCGCCTGGTGCGCTGGAGCCCGCCGATCCCCGGACGCGGCAGTCCGCGGGCGGGAGAGGTCCAGCTCTCGGACCGCTGGCGGGTCGCGGTGACGCGGGCCGGCATCTGGGTCTGCGGGCGCGACGGCCTGCGGCCGGAACCGGCCGCGCGGCCGGTCTCGGCGGACGGGCCCGTCATCGAGGTGGGCCGCCCCGGGGAACCGCTGGACGTCTCCCTGTGGCCGGAACTGTCGCGTCTGCTGGCCGGTCTCGGCAGGGACGTGTGCGCACGGGCCAGGCTGCACGTGCACGGCGTCTGTGTGGACGGGGGGCGCGAAGCACGGCGGCTGGCCGGCCTGCACAGCGTACGGAGCATCCGGTTCGGCGCCGGCGTCACGGCGCCCGCCGCCGGGTCCCGGGCGGCGGGCGCCGTGCCGGGCCCGGGGCCGGCCTCCGGGGCCCCCGCCGAGCGGCGGCCGTCGGCCGCCGCTCCCGGCCCGGCGTCCCGGCCGGAGCGCCCTGGTCCGCCCCTGGCGGCCGCCGCCACCACTCCGGGGCCCGGGACGGGTGCCCCGGCGGCGGCACGTGCCTCGGCAGCTGTGCCGCATGGGGCCGCGACCGCGTCCGCAGGGGCAAGACCCCCCGGCTCCGAGACAGGGAAGCCCAGTACGAACGGTGCCGGGAGGACAACCGGATCAGTACCGGCGGCGGTGCCGACCGAGGCCACCACCACGTCCACCCCCGCAACCC
>NZ_JAAAXQ010000543.1 GCF_009916105.1 Streptomyces sp. GC420
CGGTGAGCCTGCCGCCCGCGTCGAGGTCGACCAGGAAGCGGGTGGCGTCGCCGAGGTAGACGACTTCCGCGACGGTGCCGACGGCCTCCGAGTGCGTGCCGTGTTCCGGTTCGCCGGTGAGCGCGGACTCCTTCAGTACGCGGATCTTCTCCGGCCGGATGCTGTAGGTGCCGGGGCTGCCGACGACCTGCTGCGCGGCCTCGCCCGTCAGCAGGTTCGACGTACCGACGAAGCCCGCGACGAACGGGGTGGCGGGGCGTTCGTAGATCTCGGCCGGGGTTCCCACCTGCTCGATGCGGCCCTGGTGGAACACCGCGATCCGGTCGCTCATCGTCAGCGCCTCCTCCTGGTCGTGCGTGACGAAGACGAAGGTGATGCCGACCTCGCGCTGGATCGCCTTGAGCTCGACCTGCATCTGCTCGCGCAGCTTGAGGTCGAGTGCGCCGAGCGGCTCGTCGAGCAGCAGCACCTTCGGGCGGCCGACGAGGGCGCGGGCCAGCGCGACGCGCTGGCGCTGGCCACCGGAGAGCTGGGAGGGGCGACGGCCGCCGAAGCCCGGCAGCCGGACGCTGTCCAGGGCCTCCCTGGCCTGCTTCAGCCGCTCCGCCCTGGGGACCTTGCGGATCTTCAGGCCGTAGGCGACGTTCTGTTCCACGGTCATGTGCGGGAAGAGCGCGTAGTCCTGGAAGACCGTGTGCACGTCGCGTTCGAACGGTGCCAGCCGGGTCACGTCGGCGCCCGCGAGTTCGATCGTGCCGCTGGTGGGCGTCTCGAAGCCGGCGATCATCCGCAGGACCGTGGTCTTGCCCGAGCCGGACGGGCCGAGCATCGAGAAGAACTCGCCGTCGGGCACCTCCAGATCGACGCCGGCCACGGCCTCCGTCCGGCCGAAGGCCTTGCGCAGGCCCTGGAGCCGGATCGCCATTCCCTCCATGGGCGGGAACCTTTCTGGTGCTGTCGGACGTTGGGTGTAAACATATGAGGTCATATTTTTAAGTTCAAGACCCCGCTAAGGTAAAGCCTGAGTCAAGCTCCAAGGTGGTCGTAGTGAACCGAGACAGACCCGGCGCCCACAGGGCCGTCTTCACCCCCGTCGACACCCTCGCCCGGGTGGACGCGGTCGTGCGGCGTCTCGGCGACGCCATCGACCTCGGACTCCTGGCCGACGGCGAGCAGCTGCCCGGCGAGGCGGACCTCGCCGGGCAGCTCGGCGTCTCCACCGTGACCTTGCGCGAGGCACTGATGGCGCTGCGGCAGCAGGGCCTGGTCACCACCCGCAGGGGCCGGGGCGGCGGCAGTTTCGTCACCGTCCCGGAAGGACCCGCGGAGGACCGCCTCCTTGCCCGGCTGGGCGACTGGAGCACCGAGGAGCTGCGCGACCTGGCCGACCACTGGGCGGCCGTCTCCGGCGCTGCCGCCCGGCTCGCCGCGCAGCGCACCGCTCCGGAGGATTTGCAGCAACTGCGGCGGTCCCTGGCGGAGTTGGCGGATGCCGAGGACTCGGCGGCGCGCAGCCGCGTCTCCGGGCGCCTGCACGTCGAGCTGGCCGCGGCCGCCCAGTCCGCCAGGCTGACCAGGGAAGAGGTGGCACTTCAGACCGAGCTCGGGGCGCTGCTGCGCCTCACCCTCGTCGAGGACGGGCACCTCAAGGACGTGGTGGATCGTCACCGCAACGTAATCAACGCCGTGCATGATGGTGCGGACGACCGTGCCAGGGACCTGGCCGAACAGTGCGTGCAGACCTCCATGGCACGCCTGATCGAGCTCCGCCTCGGTTCTGCCGGCGGTGCGCGCGGTCCCCGTCCGAAGGAGGGCCCAGATGGGCAGCAGTCCCCGCCTCGCGAGCACCGGGCAGACCGTACTCGACGATCCGCACCTGCCTGACGCGATGACGGCCGCCGACGCGGCAACCCGGGTCGGCGACGCGCTCGAAGGGGTCTTCGAGGCGGTGGCCGGAACGGCCGCGGCCACGGAGGCGATCCTCGCCGCCGCACTCGCGGACGGACGCCGCCCGGTCTCGGCGGACCTCGCCGCGCTCCGGCCGGCCCTGCACGACCGCCTGCGCCGGTACGAGCTGGTCTCCGGTCTCGGCTTCGTCGCGGCGCACGGGCTGCTCGACGACGTTCCCGCCTGTCTGGAGTGGTGGCAGACCGGTGCGGACGGCGACGTCCATCCGCTGCTGCTCAACCTGGACCCGGAGCACTCCGCGTACCACGACTACACCCACTGGGACTGGTTCACCCTCCCCCGCGACACGGGGCAGCGGGCGGTCGCGGGGCCGTACGTCGACTACCTGTGTTCCGACGAGTACAGCCTCACCCTCTCCGCGCCGGTGACGGTCGGCGGGCGCTTCATGGGCGTGGCCGCCGCCGACGTCTACCTGCGGCGCTTCGAGGCGGTCGTGGTGCCACTGCTCCAGCGCCTGCCCGGCCCCGCCCGCCTGGTCAACGCACGCGGCCGGGTCGCGGCCTCCACCGATCCCCGGCACCTCGGCGGATCGCTCACCAAGGGCCCGGACTTCGCGGCGGTGCTCGCGGGGCCGGCGGACGGCGCCGAACACGGCGGGCTCGAGCTGCGCCGCTGCGGCGGGCTGCCCCTCATCCTGCTGACGGCCTCGGCGAGGCGCGGGCGGTAGGCCGCCCGGGCGGCGAGGCGCGGGCGTCGGCTCGCGTCGCTGGCCCCGGGCGGTGGGCCTGGGCGGTGGACCCGTCGTCGTCGGCCACCGGGAAACCCGCTCGCCGCACCGGCCCGGTCTGCCTACGCTCGGCGTATGAGTTCCAAGCCCCTCGTGGCCATCCTCAGCGGCGCGGGCATCTCCACCGACTCCGGAATCCCTGACTACCGCGGTCCGAACGGGCTGTGGCGGAAGGATCCGGAGGCGGAGAAGCTCGTCACGTACGAGTACTACATGGGCGATCCGGATATCCGGCGGCGGTCCTGGCAGATGCGGCGCGGCAACCGCGCGCTCAGGGCCGAGCCGAACGCGGCGCACCGGGCGGTCGTCGAGCTGGAGCGGTCCGGGGTGCCGGTACGGGTGATCACCCAGAACGTGGACGGACTGCACCAGATCGCCGGGATGCCCGCCCGCAAGGTGCTCGAACTGCACGGCACGGTACGGAGCGTCGCCTGCACCACGTGCCATGCGCGCGGACCGATGGAGGACGCGCTCGCCCGTGTCGAGGCCGGGGAGGAGGATCCGCCGTGCCTGCGGTGCGGCGGGATCCTGAAGTCGGCCACCGTGATGTTCGGCGAGCGCCTCGACCCGGTGGTCCTGGGCCAGGCCCTCGCCATCAGCAAGGCGTGCCAGGTGTTCATCGCCGTCGGCACCAGCCTGCAGGTGCAGCCCGCCGCCGGACTGGCCGGCGTCGCCGCCGACCACGGCGCAAGGCTGATCATCGTCAACGCCGAGCCGACTCCGTACGACGACATCGCCGACGAGATCATCCGGGAACCGATCGGGACGTCCCTGTCGGCGCTGCTGCGGCGCATCGCGAACGGGGCCTGAGCGTGCCGCCGGTCCTGGAACCGTTTCTGGAGCCACGGCTCGGAGAGCGTCTGACCCTCGGCGGCCGGATGACCGCCCGGGAGACGGCCGCGGCGGTGGCCCTGATCGCCCGGTACCTCGACGAGGACGTGCCCGCGGACGACCCCGCCGCGCTCGTGCGGGCAGTCCTCGAAGCAGAGGTCCTGATCGCGCCGGGCGGGGTGTGCCTGCGCGACACGGGAGCAGGCACCACCGTTCCAACGGGCTGGTGTTTCGGCCTGGAGAACTGGCGGGACTGGGGAGAACTGGCCGAGGGCGGGCTGCCGCGGCTCGGGCACGATCCGGCGCCCCTGGTGGAGCACGGCGACGGCTGGTTCCGGCTGTGCGACGGGCGGGGTGCGTCGGTGGAGGTCCCGTACGGCGAGGTGGCCGGGCTGTTGCGGGGCGCGCAGC
>NZ_JAAAXQ010000544.1 GCF_009916105.1 Streptomyces sp. GC420
TCCTGCCGGTGCGGGACGCGCCGCCCGCGGACGTGCCCTCGCTGGGAGAGGCGGAGCGGGAGCTTGCCCAGGCGCTGCGGGAGGCGACGGAGCTGCTGTCGCGGCTGGACCTGGCGGGGTCGGGCCCGGTGGCCGAGGCGGCGATCGACGCGTACCGCGCGCGGGCCGAGCGGGGCCGGGAGGTGCTGGCGCCGGGGTATCCGCCGCGTGCGGCGCGGGTGCTGGAGCTGGCACAGCGGGTGGGGCTGCTGATCTCCCTGGCGGACGAGAGCGGGCACGGCGGTGCCGTGAGCGTCTCGGAGATGGCGACACGGGCGCAGGCACTGCGGCCGGTGGAGCGGACGGCGCGGCGGGCACAGGTGGCGGCGTACAACGCGTATGTGGAGGAGCGGGAGCGGCGCTGAGCCATGTCCGGGGCGCGGCGGGCGCGGGTCGCGGATGCGCACCGGCCCCCGGGGCCGCGTGGCTCCCGGGGGCCGGGTGATCATGCGGGCGTCAGTTGTTGACGCAGGTGTTCCCGAAGGAGGGGTTCAGCAGCCCGACCACGCTGATGCTGTTGCCGCAGACGTTGACCGGAACGTGGACCGGGACCTGGATCACATTGCCGGAGAGGACGCCCGGCGAGCCGATGGCGGCACCCTGGGCACCGGAGTCGGCGAGGGCGGTGCCGGCGGTGGCACCCGCGGCGATGCCGGCGGTGGCGAGGACGAGAGCGGCCTTCTTGATCATGCGCATGATGATTTCGACTTCCTGCTGGTGGGGGCTCGGGCCCCCGGTTGGTGTGAGGCCCCGCGGGCGGGGCGTCGCCCACGGGGCGGTGCCGTACGGAGGAGGGACGCCCCGCGGAGTGCGGGGCCGTCCGCCCGGATCAGGACCCAGACCGGGTCCGGGCCGCCGGGTCGGTCCGCCCGGGGCCGGAGGCCGGCGCGGTGGGCCGTGCCTCCGCGGTCAGTGGTTGACGCAGGTGTTGCCGAAGGACGGGTTCAGCAGGCCGACCACGTTGATGCTGTTGCCGCAGACGTTCACGGGGACGTCGACGGGGACCTGGATCACGTTGCCCGAGACCACGCCCGGGGAGTTGGTGGCGACGCCACCGGCGTGCGCGCCGCTGGTGGCGGAGGCGGCACCGGCTCCGGCGGCGACGATGCCACCGGCGACCATGGTGATGGCGGCAACCTTCTTCAGGGACTTCACTTCTGGTTCCTCCTAGCGATCGCCGCGGCCGCCTCGGCCGCAGCACGCCATGAAGAACGCCCGGCCGGCGATCAGGATGCGCCGTATGGGCTACATCCACACGACAGTATGAATCTCTGCCGGAACGCGGCCGTCCGGGTGACGTTCCCAGAACTCCCGCGTTGTACGTGCGTTGCGCCTTGCGCTGTGCCCTGATGCGGCCCACCGCGCCCCGGCCGGTCCATGACGTGCCCCTACGAGCCCGCGCGGCCCCTGCGGAACGGTCAACCGGTGAGTCCGTGCCGTACCGCGAAGAGGGCGGCCTGTGTGCGGTCCGCCAGGTCGAGCTTCATCAGGATGTTCGACACGTGAGTCTTGACGGTCTTCTCGGAGAGCACCAGGGCACGGGCGATCTCCCGGTTGGACCGGCCGTCCGCGATCAGGCCGAGGACCTGGCGTTCCCGTTCGGTCAGGGTGTTCCCGCGGCCCTGCGAGCCGCCGGTCTCCTCGGGGGAGAGCAGGGCGCCCGCCACCTCGGGCTGGAGCAGCACATGGCCGGCGTGCACCGAGCGGATGGCCCCGGCGAGGGCGTCGGGGTCGATGTCCTTGTAGACGTAGCCGGAGGCACCGGCCCGCAGGGCGGGGACGACGGTGCGCTGCTCGGTGAAGCTGGTGACGACGAGCACCCTGGCGGGGTTGCCGAGTTCGCGCAGCTTGCGCAGGGCGTCGATGCCGTCCATGCCCGGCATCTTGACGTCCATGAGGATGACGTCGGGGCGCAGCTCCTCGGCGCGGGCGACGCCCTCGGCTCCGTCCGGGGCCTCCCCCACGACCTCTATGTCGTCCTGGATCTCCAGGAAGGTGCGCAGGCCGCGGCGGACGACCTGGTGGTCGTCGACCAGCAGGACGCGAATGACGGACCCTGATCCGGGCGCGGTGTCAGCCACCGGGGACCTCCATCTCGATCGTGGTGCCCTTTCCCGGCACGGATTCGACCACGAGGCGGCCGCCGACGCCGCTCGCCCGGTCGCGCATGGAGACCAGGCCGAGGTGGCGGCCCGCCCTGCGGACGGTGGCGGGGTCGAAGCCCTTGCCGTCGTCGGTGACGCGCAGCACGGCGCCGGTGCCGCGCCTGGCGAGGACGACGGCGACGTGGGCGGCGCCGGAGTGGCGCAGCGCGTTGTGCAGGGCCTCCTGGGCCACCCGCAGCAGCGCCTCCTCCTGCGCGGCGGGCAGGGCGCGCACGCCGTGGTGCTCGAAGGTGACGGCGGCGGCGTGGGCCCGGTCGAGGACCTGGGTCTGGGTGCTCAGGGTGGCCACGAGGCCGTCCTCGTCGAGCCCCGCGGGACGCAGTTCGACGACCGCGGCGCGCAGCTCCTCGGCGGCCTCCGCGGCGAGCGCGGCGACCTGGTGGAGTTCGGTCCTGGCGCGCTCGGGGTCGCGGGTGACGAGGGCGGTGGCGGCCTGGGCGGTCAGCCGCAGCGAGAACAGTTTCTGGGAGACCGCGTCGTGGAGCTCGTGGGCCAGCCGGGCGCGTTCGCCGGCGATCGTCAGCTCCCGGCTGCGCTCGTACAGCCGGGCGTTGGTGAGGGCGATGGCGGCGTGCTGGGCGAGGATGCCGAGGAGTTCCTCGTCCCCCTGGGTGAAGCCGCAGCCGCCCTGGTGCCCCGGCCGGCGCTTGTTGGCGAGGAAGAGCGCGCCGAGGATCTCCTCGCCGTCGGCGACGGGCATGCCGAGGAAGTCGGACAGCTCGGGGTGGGCGGCGGGCCAGCCCTCGAAGCGCGGGTCCTTGCGCACGTCGGCCAGGCGCTCGGGGGTGGCCTGATGGAGCATCGCGGCGAGGATGCCGTGCTGGCGGGGCAGCGGGCCGATGGCCTTCCACTGGGTCTCGCTGACTCCGTCCACGACGAACTGGGCGAAGCCGCCGTGGTCGTCGGGCACGCCGAGGGCGGCGTACTCGGCGTCGAGCAGTTCGCGCGCCGAGGCGACGATCGTCTTGAGGACGTCGCGGACCTCGAGGTGCCTGCTCATGGCGAGGATCGCGGTGCTCACCGCGGCCAGCCCTGATCGCGGAGCGTTGGTCATGGCCTCACGGTAGACCGGCGGGGCGGCACGGCGTATCGGACCGCGGGAGGCCCCGGACCGGGTCCCCGGTCCTAGGGCGAAGTTCCCCGGCCGGTCGCGTCCTTCGTACGAGGCGGGGAAGGGCGGCGGATTCCTACGTTGGCCACGACGGGGAAGATCCGAGAACGACAGGAGGCACCGGTATGGCGGTCGCGTTGATCACCGGGGCGTCGAAGGGGCTGGGCCGTGCGCTGAGTGCGGCGCTGGCCGAGCGTGGCTGGGACCTGGTGCTGGACGCCAGGACGGCTGCCGCGCTCCATGGGACGGCCCGGGAGCTGGGCGGGTACGGCACGCGGGTGGTGGCCGTCGCGGGGGACGTGACGGACGAGGGGCACCGGGCGGAGCTGGTGGCGGCGGCGCGGGAGCTGGGCGGGCTGGACCTGCTGGTGCACAACGCGAGCGCGCTGGGCGCGGAGCCGCTGGTGCGGCTCGGGGAACTGCCGGCGGCGGGGCTGCGCGCGGCGCTGGAGACGAATGTGGTGGCGGCGCTGGGTCTGCTGCGGCTCTCGCTGCCGCTGCTGCGGGCCGCGCCGGCGGGAGCGGTGATCACCATGAGTTCGGACGCGGCGGCCGAGGCGTACGCGGCCTGGGGCGGGTACGGGGCCTCGAAGGCGGCCCTGGAC
>NZ_JAAAXQ010000545.1 GCF_009916105.1 Streptomyces sp. GC420
GTCTACGTCACGGCGGGCGGGGCGGGAGCGAGGCTCTACGGCTTCCCGGAGGGAGTGCCGGAGAGCTACGAGGGCAAGGTCCACGACCGCGACCACGTCGAGAGCTTCCACTGGACGGAGTCGGGGGACAAGGAGCCCGAGACCGCGGAGTGGTCACGGGTCCGCTACGCGGGCTTCTCGTTCCTCGCGGTGGAGGCGCAGGCAGGGGCGGACCCGCGGCTGAGGGTCTCGGCGCTCGCCGAGAGCGGGGAGCGCGTGGACCACTTCGAGATCGAACGGTCCTGAACGGGCGGGCGGGGCATCGGCCCGGGACCGGCGGTCCCGGTGGCGGCCGGCCTTCTCAGTGGCCGGTCGCGCCGCCGTTGTCCCTGCGGTCCAGCGCGCGCTGGAGGGCGGCGGCCGCGTTCTTGCGCTCGGTGTCGTCGGTACGGCGCTTGGCCTGGCGGATCCTGCGGGCGGTCTCGGCCATGATGATCGGCTCCTCGGAGAGCGGACGTACGCGAGGCAGTACGAAGCTCGGTCGAAGGGGATTCTGACACCGGAAAGGGCGGCGAGCCTGCGCCGCAGGGGTGGCCTGCACAGGGCGCGCTCGGAACCGCCGGGCCGCCGGATCGGGCGACGAGACGTTCGGCTTCTACAAAGCTAAGCGAGGCCCGCCGTTCTGTCTCCACAATTACTCGGACTTCCTACTATCTGAGACAGCGGCTCGCCCGGAGTCACCGTGGGGCTAGGTCCGACTACAGGACGTCACCGTCCCGCCAGTCGAAGACCAGCGGCGCCGACGGGTCGGGCAGTGCGCGGCCGGCGGCGGGGCGGACGTACGTCGAGTCCTCCTCGTCCGGGAGCGGGACCTGGCCGGAGGGGCCGAGGGCGGCGAGCGGACCGGCCCAGAGCCGCCAGCCGCGCCTCGCGTAGAGCGACGCCCCCTCGTCCGTGGCGGAGAGCGCGCCGAGGACGTACGCCCCGTCGACGATCCGCTCGAGAGCCGCCATCACCTGCCCGCCGGCCCCCCGGCACCGGTACCCCTCGCGCACGGCGACCGCCTCCACGTACCCGACGCGCAGCGACCGGCCCCGGTGCAGCACCCGGCGCTGCACGACGCTCCCGTGCCCCACCACGAGCCCGGTCCGGCTGTCGCGGACGAGGGCGTGCACACCGCCCAGGCAGTGGTCCCAGTCCTCGTCGCCGAAGTCGCCGTCGAAGGCCTCGTCCATCAGCGAGCGGATCTCGCCCCGCTCGGCGTCGGAGAGCTCGGCGGTGTGTGCGGTGCGAAGCGTCGTGGTGCGCGTCGTACGCGGCTCGGTCATCCCTCCAGTCTCGCAGGCGCGGCCGGCGGCCCCGGTGCGGCCCGTCTCCGGTCCGGTGCGGGCCGCGTCCGGTGCCGCCGGCGGCAATTCCGGTGCGGCCACGACGGTTTGGCGGGGGCTCAGGCGGCGGCCTCGTCACCGCCGAGCGCCGGGTAGTCGGTGTAGCCCTCGGCGCCGTGGGTGTAGAGGTACTCCGCGTCGAAGGTGTTGAGGGCGGCGCCCGTGGCGAAGCGCAGCGGCAGGTCGGGATTGGCGATGAACGCCCGTCCGTACGAGACGAGGTCTGCGCGCCCGGACCGCAGGACCTCCTCGCCCGCCCGCCGCGTCGTCGGCTCCCGGTTCTCCCCCACGTTGGCGACGAGCGGACCGGGCCAGCGTGGACGCAGGTCGTCGAGGGCCGGATACCGGTCGTCGTCGGTGAGGTGCAGGTAGGCGAGGCCGGTCCCGGCGATCGCGTCGAGCAGGGCGCGGTAGACGGGCGCCGGGTCGGCCTCCTCCATGCCGAACTGCGGGTTGCCGGGCGAGAGGCGCAGCGCGGTCCGCTCCGCGCCGACGGCTCCGGCGACGGCCTCCACCGCCTCGGCCGCGAAGCGGATCCGGCCCGGGACCGTTCCTCCGTAGGCGTCCTGGCGCAGGTTGGTGTTGTCGGCGAGGAACTGGTGGATCAGGTAGCTGTTGGCGCCGTGCAGTTCGACCCCGTCGAAACCCGCCTCGATCGCGTTCACGGCGGCACGGGCGTAGTCGTCGAGCGCGGTGCGGATGTCGGCGTGCGTCATCACCCGGGGCACCACCGGGTCGGCCTTGCCCCCGTCCCTTACGTGCACCGGGCCGGGCTCGGGCACCGCGGAGGGGCCGGCGGGCACGGACCCGTCGATCCTGGACAGCGGGTGTCCCTGCCGGCCGCCGTGCATCAGCTGGGCGAAGATCCGGCCGCCCGCCGCGTGCACGGCGTCCGTGACGGCGCGCCAGCCCTCGATGTGCCGCGCGCTCTCGAGTCCGGGGATGCGCCAGCCGCTCTGCCCGCGGCGGCTCGGCCAGATGCCCTCGGTGACGATGAGACCGGCGCTCGCCCGCTGCGCGTAGTGCTCGGCGACGAGCGGGAGCGGGGTGCCGTCCTCGGCGGCGCGGTACCGCGTCATGGGGGCCATGACGACCCGGTTGGGCAGGTGCAGGGCTCCGAGGGAATACGGGCTGAGAAGGGCTGCGTTCGTCATGCCGGGACGGTAGGAGCTGACACCGGTGTCAGGTTCAAGTGCGGCCCGTCCGGCGGAAGGAGTGTCGGTGAGGATCGGTGAACTGGCCCGCCGCACGGCGGTCAGCGAGCGTTCGCTGCGCTACTACGAGCAGCAGGGGCTGCTCACCGCCGGACGCACGCCGGGCGGCCACCGCTCGTACCCGGAGAGCGCGGTCGACCGGGTCGTCCGCATCCAGGAACTCCTCGCCGCGGGCCTGTGCAGCTCGAAGATCGCAGAGCTGCTGCCCTGCATACGCGACGCCGACGGCGGGCCCTCGGCGGCGGCGACCCCGCTGCTGGTCACCGAACTCACCCGGGCGCGGGCCCGGATCGACGGCATGATCGCGGACCTGCGGCGCGCCCGCGAGGTCCTGGACGGTGTGATCGAGGCGGCCTCCTCGGAGCGGCCGCTCCCGGGCCGGGACGCGCCCGGTCCCGGTCAGCCGGGCTCCGGTCAGCCCGGCTCCGGCGCCGCTCCGCCCGCCCTGTCTGTGAGCGCGCCAAGGAGGGAGGCGGGCACGCCCGCCGCGCTCAGGTAGGGCCCGGCCCGCAGCCAACGCGCCACGTCCACGGCCGCCCGGTGGGCGGTGAGCCCGCGCGAGGCGAGTCCGGCGGCCAGTTCCGGACCGTCGTCGGGCCTGCCGCCGGCCTCGTTCATGGCCTTGACGCGGGGCTCGCTGAGCACGTAGTCGTCCGCGATCCGCACCGGGTCCGCGCCCATCAGGGACAGCAGGACCAGGCTGACCAGGCCGGTGCGATCGCGGCCGGCGGAGCAGTGGTGGACGACGCCGCCGGGCGGGGCCCCGGCGATCGCCGTCACCACGGCGGCGACCCGTTCGGGGAAGCGGGCCAGGAACGGCCGGTAGTAGACCGGCGTGCCGAACTCCCAGCCGCCCCACCACCTGTCCCAGAAATCCCGGTGCTCGATGCCGTCGAGCGGGATCCGCACGGTGGTGACGGCGGCCGGCCTCGGGGCGGCGTCCTCGCCGTACTCGTCCGGGTTGCGGAGATCGACGACAGTCCGCACACCGTGGTCGACGAGCGCTCGCCAGCCCCGCGCGGTGAGCTTGCCGAGGCCGTCGGCGCGGACGAGTGCCCCGCGCCGGATCCCGGCGATCCCGCCCAGGTCACGGACGTTGAAGCAGCCCTCCCAGCGGAGGTGGCGATCGGTGTCCGCGGTTGTCACGAGGTCCCCCTGTCCGTGGATGCCTGCTCGTCGAACAGGACCCCGGACGCCTGCCCGCGGTTCCGCCCGGGCTCCGGCCGGGTACGCCGCGCGCCCGGTGGGCGGACGGGCCGATGCGGCCGACGGGCCGATGGGTCCGCCCCCGGCCCGGAGGGGAGACCGGGGCGGGGGCGGAAGCCGGG
>NZ_JAAAXQ010000546.1 GCF_009916105.1 Streptomyces sp. GC420
CCCCCCGCACCCCCCGAGGACGTCCACGAGCGCATCCGTACGGCTCTCGCCGACCTCACCCGCCGGCGGCTGGTCGAGCCCGCGCCGGGCAACCGCCCCGGACTCCACCGTTTCGCCGGCGGTCTGATCCAGGAGGTCGCCTACGGGTCGCTGTCCAAGCGCGCCAAGGCGGCCCGCCACGAGGGCGCGGCGGAGCTGCCCAGTGTGGTGGCCGAGGGCGCGGGCGCCGTCGGCGGCCACCTGGAGCGCGCCCACCGCTGCCGGGCCGAACTCGGCCTGCTCGACGCCCACACCGAACGGCTGCGGGTGCGGGCGGCGGCCGCGCTCGGCCTGGCCGGCGCGCAGGCGCTGGCCCGCTCCGACCTGCACTGGGCGGACAGCCTGCTGCGCAGGTCCGTCGGCCTGTCGCGGCCCGGCGACGCGGCCGCGGCCCCGGCGCTCCGCCGGCTCGGCGAGGTGCGGCTCGCGCTGGGCCACGCCGAGGAGGGGACGCGGCTGCTGCGCCGGGTGCTCGACGCCGGGGACGCGCCGGTGGAGGCGGCCCACGCGCGGCTCGCGCTCGCGGTGCTGGACCCGGCCGCCGTCAACGTCCCGGCGACGGCCCGCTCGGTGCTGCCGGTCTTCGAGGCCGCGTCCGACCACGTGGGGCGGGCGCGGGCCCGGCTGCGGCTGGGACAGCAGCGGCAGCAGGCGGGCCGGCACGAGGAGGCCGACCGGGACCTCGTACGGGCGCTCGACCACGCCGTCCGCGCCGAGGCGGAGCCGGAACGCGCCGCGGCGCTCGGCGCGATCGGCATCTCGCTGTGGCGGGGCCCGGAGCCGGTGCCCGTCGCGGTGTCCCGCTGCCAGGCGCTGCTGGCCGAGCACGGCGGCGGCCGGCCGACCGTGCGGGTCACCCTGAACTGCCCGCTGGCCGTGCTGTACGCGCTCCAGGACCGGCCGCGTGAGGCGCGGGCCGCGCTCGCGGAGGCCGAACGGCTCGCCGCGGGGCTGGACTACGCGGAGGCGGCGGTGTTCCTGCCCGTGTTCCGGGCCACCGTCGAGGCGCAGCTCGGGCGGCGCGGCGAGGCGCTCGCGCTGCTCGGCCGGGCGGACGAGGCGGCCCGCCGCGCCGGCGCCCCCGGGATGCGGCCGCTGATCGGCCTGGAGGCGGCCCGGCTGCTGCTGGACCAGGACCGCACGGCGGCGGCCGCGGAGCGGATCGCCGAGGTGGTGACGGCGCAGGCCCTGCCCCGCGCCGACACGGTGGACCTGGCGGGGCTGCGGGCGCGGCTGGCCGCCCTCGGGGGCGACGCGGAGGAGGCGCTGCGGCACGCGGACACGGCCGTGCGCACGGCGGCGCTGACGGACTCGCCGCTCGTGCGCGCCACGGCGGTGCTGGACAGGGCCGCCGCCCTGGCGGCGCTGGGACTCCGGGACGCCGCGGCCTCGGCAGCGCGGTCGGCGGCCGAACGGTTCACCGACAAGGGGCATCTGCCGGGTGCGCGCGGAGCCCGGCGGCTCCTCGCGGCCCTCGCCGGTGCCGGACAGCCGGGCAGCCGGACAGAGCCCGATCGACGGAGATGAGCTGAGCCATGGACACCACCGCACCGGCCCGCGGGCTGGTCTGGAGCCTTCGGGGACGCGGTCCCGACGACGTACCCGTCCTGGCGGACCGTGGTCCGCTGCCGCCCTCACCGGCCGAGGGAGAGGCCACCGGACGGGGGGTGCGGGTGTGCGTCGTGGACTCCGGGGTGGAGCGCGACCACCCGCTGGTGGGGCCCGTGGACGGCTCCTGGGTGGTCGTCAAGGACCCGGATACGGGAGAGACGGAGGTCAGGGCGACGGACACGGGGGACAGCTGCGGTCACGGGACTGCGTGCGCGGGCATCATCCGGCGTACCGCCCCCGACTGCGAGCTGCACAGCGTGCGGGTGCTGGGCGAGCGGTTCTCCGGCACCGGCGACGTGCTGCTGGCCGGGCTGCGCTGGGCGGTGGACCAGGGCTTCGACCTGGTGAACCTGAGCCTGTCCACGACGCGTACCCGGTTCGCGCAGGAGCTGCACGATCTGGCGGACCGGGCCTGGTTCGCCCGTTCGGTGATCGTCGCCTCCGCGCACAACACCCCTGTGGAGAGCTTCCCCTGGCGCTTCGCCTCCGTCATCTCCGTGGGCAGCCACCAGGAGGACGACCCGGCCCTGCACCTCTACAACCCCCGGCCGCCGGTGGAGTTCTTCGCGCCGGGGCAGAACGTGTCGGTGCCCTGGCTGGGCGGGGCCTCCATCCGTACGACGGGGAACAGCTTCGCCACCCCGTACATCACCGGCCTGTGCGCGCGCATCCTGTCCGCGCACCCGAGGATGACGTCCTTCCAGCTCAAGAACGCCCTCTATCTCTCCGCGGCCAATGTGCGCCTGGAGCCGCGGCACACCACCCCTTCGGCAGGAGAGGCCCGACGATGACTCCGAGAACCGAATCCGTGCCCGTTCCGGAAGCCCCGCACCCCGTGGACGCGTCACGGAACGAACTGCTCCAGTCGGTGGTCGACGTGGCGCGCGCCATCTTCGGCGCCGCGGCGAGTTCGGTCTTCCTCCTCGACGAGGACGCCGGGGAGCTGGTCTTCCAGGCGGTGTCGGGTGAGGGCCAGGAGTTCCTGGTGGGCCGCAGGTTCCCGGCCGGGCGCGGCATCGCGGGCTGGGTGGCGGCGTCCGGGGAGCCCATGGTGGTGGACGACCTCGCCGCGGACACGTCCTTCGACCGTGCGCTCGCCGAGTCCACCGAGTACGTGCCGGACGCGCTGATGGCCGCGCCGCTGATCAGTGAGGGGCGGGTGCTGGGCGTGCTGGAGGTGCTCGACCCGTCCCCGCAGGCCCGCTCGGACCTCCAGGAACTCGACCTGCTGGCCATGTTCGCCCGCCAGGCCGCAGCGGCCCTGCGGGTGGTCACCCTCCATACGCAGGCCGCCCCCGCCGCTCCGGCGGCCCCGGTTCCGCAGCAGGGGGCGCGCCTGTCCCCCGGCCGGCGCGCGGACGCCCTGCGCCTGCTCGGCAGCCTGGAACAGCTCCTGCGCGAGCCCGCCTGAGCTCCGGCGTCCGGCCCGCCACGGGGCGCCGGAAGGCCTGGGCTAGAGTCGGCGCCGTCCTCGGTCGGCCGTCCTTGGCCCCGGGGTGCCATCGCCCTGGGGGAAGCGGCACATGCTGTCCGAACGTCTGGAACTGCCCGGCTACGAGATCGACGGGGTCCTCGGCCGGGGCGGCTTCGCCACCGTGTACCGGGCCCGGCAGCTCGCCGTGGGCCGGGAGGTCGCCCTCAAGGTCGACAGCCGGGTGCTGTCGACGCCGCGGGACCGGCAGCGGTTCCTCCGGGAGGTCACCGCGGCCGGGCAGTTGTCGGAGCACCCGCACGTGGTGTCCGTGTACGACGCGGGGGTGCTCGCGGACGGCCGTCCGTACATGGTGCTGGAGCTCTGCCCCGGCGGATCCCTGGGCGACCGGCTGCGGCGGCAGGGACCGCGCCCGCCGCGCGAGGCGCGCGACATCGGGGTGAACATCGCCGACGCCCTGGCCGCCGCGCACGCCGCCGGGGTGCTGCACCGTGACATCAAGCCGGGCAACATCATGGTCAATCGGTACGGCGGTGTCGCCCTCGCCGACTTCGGGCTGGCGGCCATGCCGCGCCCCGGCCAGGAACTGTCCGTGACCCGGGAGGCGCTGACTCCGGCGTACGCCCCGCCGGAGGCGTTCCGGATGACCGAACCGGCCCCGGCCGGAGACGTGTACTCGCTCGCCGCCACCGTCTACGCACTGTTGCGGGGCCGCCCGCCCCACTACCCCGAGGACGGCGGTCAGCTCGGCCTCGCGGAGCTCATCGTCCGGCACACCCGGCCCTACCC
>NZ_JAAAXQ010000547.1 GCF_009916105.1 Streptomyces sp. GC420
GTCGCTGATTCTGAGCAGGATGCCGATCAGCGCCCAGTTGGCGATCACGGAGGAACCGCCGGCCGCGAGGAAGGCCATGGTCATACCGGTCAGCGGGATGAGGCCCATCACACCGCCGGCGACCACGAAGACCTGGAGCGCGAAGGCGCCGGACAGACCGATGGCGAACAGCTTGCCGAAGGGGTCGCGGGCGGCCAGCGAGGTGCGTACGCCGCGCTCGATGATCAGGCCGTACAGCAGCAGGAAGGCCATCACGCCGGCCAGACCGAGTTCCTCGCCGACCGTGGCGAGGATGAAGTCCGAGTTGGCGGCGAACTGGATCAGGTCGGAGTCTCCCTGACCGAGGCCGGTGCCGAGGGCCCCGCCGGAGCCGAAGGACATCAGCACCTGCGTCATCTGGTCGCAGGCGGCGACCGTCTCCCGGCAGGCGAAGGGGTCGAGCCAGGCGTCCACACGGGCCTGCACATGGCTGGCGAAGGAGGCCACGCCGACGGCGCCGGCAGCGGACATCAGCAGGCCGATGACGATCCAGCTGGTCCGCTCGGTGGCGACGTACAGCATGATCACGAACATGCCGAAGAACAGCAGCGAGGTGCCGAGGTCGTTCTCGAAGATGAGGACGAGCAGGCTCACGGCCCAGATGGTGAGGATGGGACCGAGGTCGCGGCCGCGGGGCAGGTAGAGACCCATGAAACGGCGGCTCGCCAGGGCGAGCGCATCCCGTTTGACCATGAGGTAGCCGGAGAAGAAGACCACGATGATGATCTTCCCGAACTCCGCCGGCTGGATGGAGAAGCCGCCGAGCCTGATCCAGATCCGGGCGCCGAAGATGTTGACACCGAGGCCGGGCACCAGGGGCAGGAGCAGCAGGACGAGCGCCGCGACCATCGAGATGTAGGTGTAGCGCTGCAGGATCCGGTGGTCCTTGAGGACGACCACGACCCCGATGAACAGGGCGATGCCGACCGCCGAGTAGAGCAACTGGTTCGGCGCCGCCTGCGAGAAGTCGGTCCGCTGCTGGAGGCGCGGCGACTGGTCGAGCCGCCAGATCAGCACGAGGCCCATGCCGTTGAGCAGCACGGCGAGCGGCAGCAGCAACGGGTCGGCGTACTTGGCGAATCTGCGCACCGCGAGATGGGCGACGGCGGCCATCAGACCCAGGCTGAGTCCGTACTTGAACATCCCGGCCGGGAGCTCGCCGTCGATGGCCAGGCCCACGTTGGCGTAGGCGAAGACCGCGATGAGGACGGCGAAGACCAGCAGTACGGCTTCGGTGTTGCGCCTGCTGGGCGCACCGATCGCACCGATGGTGGTCGTGTTGGTAGTGCTGCTCATGGCTTGGTGGGCCCCCTACGGCTGCTTGTTACTGATCGCTACCGCAATTCGGGACCAGCTTCTGCTCCTCCTCGGAGAGGCTGGGGCCGGGTGTGGGAGTTGCGTCTGCGGTGAGGTTCTTGGCTCCGGGCTTGACGGGCACGCCGCTGGCGGCGGCGCCGGTCCCACCGGCCTCGCCCTGTCCGGTCTCGGCGTTGTTCTCGTTCTCCGCCTGCTCGGCCTTGCGGCGCTGCTCCTGCTTCTTGCAGGCGGAGGCCTGGGTGCCGAGTTCCTCGATCTTCTCGCGGGCCTGCTTGAGGCTGCCCTCTGCGATCGTGTCCCTGACCTGCTTCTGTTGGTAGGCGGGGAGGTACTTGAGTTCGATCTCGGGGTGGTCCTTCTCGATCTTCGAGAGTTCGACCCAGGCCAGGTCCTGGCTGATGCCCCGGTAGAGCGCGATGTGCTCGTCGTTGGCGCCTACGTAGTACTGCGTCTGCGTCCAGCGGTAGCCGCCGTACATGCCGCCGCCGATCACGCCGAGGGCGAGAACGGTGAACAGGGACCCCTTGAGCCACTTCCGGCCGCGGCGGCGCGGTTTGGCGAAGTCGTCGTCGGTGAAGGAGCCGTAGCTGCCCTCGGGCGGACCGCCGAGGTCCGGCGAGCCGCTTCCGGGCGGGCCGAAGCCGCCCTGCTGGGGCGGCACCGGCCGGCCGAGTCCCGAGGCGCGGCCCGCGGGGGTCTGCATGGCGCCGTTGTCGTGCTGCTGGTTCTGGTTCTCCGCCACCGCGCCGACGACGACCGGGGTGTCGTTGAGCTGCCCGGCGAGGGTGTCGCCGCTGTCGACGTCCAGGACGTCCGCGATGATGACGGTGATGTTGTCCGGGCCGCCGCCGCGCAGCGCGAGCTGGATGAGCTCCTGGACGGTCTCCTGCGGGCCCTGGTAGCTGGCGAGTGTGTCCTCCATCGTCTGGTGGGACACCACGCCGGACAGGCCGTCGGAGCAGATCAAGTACCGGTCGCCGGCGCGGACTTCACGGATCGACAGGTCCGGCTCGACGTGGTCGCCACTGCCCAGCGCGCGCATCAGCAGGGAGCGCTGCGGGTGGGTGGTGGCCTCCTCCTCGGTGATGCGTCCCTCGTCGACCAGGCGCTGGACCCAGGTGTGGTCCTGTGTGATCTGCGTGAGCACACCGTCGCGCAGGAGGTACGCGCGGGAGTCGCCGACGTGCACGAGGCCGAGGCGCTGCCCGGTCCACAGCAGGGCGGTGAGCGTGGTGCCCATGCCCTCCAGCTGGGGGTCCTCCTCGACCATCATCCGCAGTTGGTCGTTGGCCCGCTGCACGGCGACGCCGAGCGAGGTCAGGATGTCGGAGCCCGGAATGTCGTCGTCCAGCTGGACCAGGGTGGAGATGACCTCGGAGGAGGCCACCTCGCCGGCCGCCTGGCCGCCCATCCCGTCGGCGATCGCGAGCAGCCGCGGCCCGGCGTACCCGGAGTCCTCGTTGCCCTCGCGGATCATGCCTTTGTGCGATCCGGCGGCGAAGCGCAGTGACAGACTCATGCGCACCTCACCCGTCGGCTCGGGATACATCCGCACGGTGCCCACCCTCCGGTCGGGAGCCGCGTCGTGTCCGTTGTGGGGACCGCGGCGGCTCGCTCGCTCCGCTCGCTCATTGTCGTACTACTTCCGCAGCTCGATGACGGTCTTGCCGATGCGGATCGGCGCGCCCAGCGGAATCGGTGTCGGGGTGGTGAGTCGGGTCCGGTCGAGATACGTGCCGTTGGTGGACCCGAGATCCTCGACGATCCACTGGCCGTCACGGTCCGGGTAGATCCTGGCATGCCTGCTGGACGCGTAGTCGTCGTCCAGCACGATCGTGGAGTCGTGCGCACGGCCCAGGGTGATCGTCTGGCCCTGGAGGGCGACGGTCGTACCCGTCAGGGATCCCTCGGAGACCACCAGCTTCGTCGGGGCACCGCGGCGCTGGCGCTGCTGCGGCGGAGCCGCCGCGGCCTGCTGGCGGCCCTGCTGCTGCGGCCGGTCGGACCCGCCGCGGCGCGAGCCGCGCTGGGTGACCCGTGTTCCGAACAGATCGCTGCGGATGACCTGGACGGCCACGATGACGAACAGCCACAGGACGGCCAGGAAACCTAGCCGCATGACCGTCAGGGTCAGCTCTGACATTGCCCCCGCTTCACCCTTCGGCTTGCCGGTAAACGATGGTGGTGCTGCCCACGACGATCCGCGAGCCGTCGCGGAGCGTAGCGCGGGTGGTGTGCTGTCCGTCCACCACGATGCCGTTCGTGGACCCGAGATCCTGGATCGTCGAGGGCGTTCCGACCCGGATCTCGCAGTGCCGGCGGGAAACACCGGGGTCGTCGATGCGGACATCGGCGTCGGTGCTGCGGCCGAGCACCAGCGTCGGACGGGCGATCTGGTGGCGGTTGCCGTTGATCTCGATCCAGCGCCTGACAGGTCCCGCGCCGGGGGCGGGGCCGCTGCCGGGCAGCCGGGTCACGTTGCCGGGCATGCC
>NZ_JAAAXQ010000548.1 GCF_009916105.1 Streptomyces sp. GC420
CAGCTGGGGCGGAGTGGGCTGCGGGCCGGATGGACCACCGGCGCCTGCGCGACCGCGGCCGCCACAGCGGCGTACGCCGCGCTCCTGGCCGGCGATTTCCCCGACCCCGTGACGATCACGCTGCCCAAGGGCCAGACCCCGTCCTTCGCCCTCGCCGCCGAGGAGCTGGGGGACGGCTTCGCCATGGCCGGGATCGTCAAGGACGCGGGCGACGACCCCGACGTCACGCACGGTGCGCTCGTCCGCGCCACCGTACGGCTGCTGCCGCCCGGCGCCGGGGTGGTCTTCCGCGCCGGGCCGGGCGTCGGCACGGTCACCAGGGCGGGGCTCCCCCTCGACGTGGGCGAGCCGGCCATCAACCCCGTGCCCCGGCAGATGATGCGGGAGCACATCGCGCGGACAGCCGGTCGTCACGGTGGCGCCGGCGACGTCGAGATCACGGTCTCCGTCGACCACGGCGAGGAGATCGCCCGCAGCACCTGGAACCCGCGGCTCGGCATCCTCGGCGGGCTGTCCGTCCTGGGGACGACCGGCATCGTCGTGCCGTACTCCTGCTCCGCGTGGATCGACTCCATCCGCCGTGGGGTGGACGTCGCCCGCGCCGCGGGCCGTACGCACGTCGCCGGCTGCACCGGCTCCACCTCCGAGCGGACCGTAGTCGCCGAGTACGGGCTCCCCGAGGACGCCCTGCTCGACATGGGGGACTTCGTGGGCGCGGTGCTGAAGTACATACGCCGGCATCCGGTCGGCCGCCTCACCCTGTGCGGCGGCTTCGCGAAGCTCTCCAAGCTCGCCGCCGGGCACATGGACCTCCACTCCGGCCGCTCCCAGGTCGACAAGGGACTGCTGGCGGAGCTGGCCCGGCGGGGCGGCGCGGACGGCTCCCTCGCGGCGGCCGTCGCCGCGGCCAACACCGGCCTGGAGGCGCTGCGCCTTTGCGTGTCGCGCGGCGTCCCCCTCGGCGACCTCGTCGCCGCGGCCGCCCGTGATCAGGCGCAGGCCGTGCTGCGGGAAGCGCCGGTGGCTGTCGACGTGCTCTGCATCGACCGGGCGGGCGCGGTGGTGGGCCGGGCGGCCCCGCGGACCTGAGCGCAGGCCCGGGACGAGGGCCGGACGCGACAGGCCCTTGCGGACGCAGCGGCAGGCACCGTTCCGGGCCGGGCCCACCACTCCCCGCCGTGCCCGCGTCAGTGGGTCAGTGCGTCTTCGTCACCGCCCACTGCGTGACCGGCATCGCCTGCCGCCAGCTCGTGAAGCCCCCCACCGGGGAGGCGTGGGCCGTCGCGAGCCGCAGCAGTTCACCGCCGTGCCGCCGGTACCAGTCCGCGAGCAGCGACTCCGACTCCAGCGTGACCGCGTTCGCGACCAGTCGCCCGCCCTGAGGAAGGGCCGCCCAGCAGGCGTCGAGGACCCCGGGCGCGGTCAGACCGCCGCCGACGAACACGGCGTCGGGGGCGGGGAGTCCGGCCAGGGCACCGGGGGCCTCGCCGCGGACGACGCGCAGCGTCGGCACACCCAGCGAGGCGGCGTTGCGCCCGATCCGCTCGGCGCGGGCCGGGTCCCGCTCGACGGCTACGGCCCGGCAGGAGCGGTGCGCCCGCATCCACTCGATGGCGACGGAGCCGGAACCGCCGCCCACGTCCCACAGCAGTTCCCCGGGTGCGGGGGCGAGGGCGGCCAGCGTCGCGGCCCGCACCGGGCGCTTGGTGAGCTGGCCGTCGTGTTCGTACGCGTCGTCCGGGAGGCCGGGCGTGAGGGCGAGCCGCAGCGCGTCCGGGGCGCGGCGGCACTCGACGGCGACCACGTTCAGCGGGTCGCCGGGTGCACGGGACCAGCTCTCGGCCGTGCCCTCGCGCACCAGCTCACTCTCCCCGCCCAGCTGTTCGAGGACGCGCATCCGGCTGGGCCCGAATCCCTGCTCGCGCAGCAGCCCGGCGACCTCCGCGGGGGTCGCCGCGCCCGCGCTGAGCACCAGGATGCGGCGGCCTTCGTGCAGGGCGGCCGCCAGATTTCCGGCCGGCCTGCCGACGAGCGTGACCACCTCGACGTCCTCAAGGGGCCAGCCGAGGCGGGCGGCGGCGTACGAGACGGAGGACGGGTGCGGCAGGACGTGCAGCGCCCCGGCGCCCAGGACTTCGCCCAGTGCCCGGCCGATGCCGTAGAACATCGGGTCCCCGCTGGCCAGTACGGCGGTCCGGCGCCCCGCGTGGGCGGCCAGCAGTCCGGGCACCGCGGGTCGCAGCGGCGAGGGCCACGTCACCCGCTGCCCGGCGCACTCGCCCGGCAGGAGCGCGAGCTGCCGCTCCCCGCCGACCAGTACCTCCGCCGCCCGCAGCACCTCCCGCGCCACGTCCGGCAGCCCGGCCCAGCCGTCCGCCCCGATCCCGACCACACTCACGGCCGCCGCTGTCTCGTTCACGGCCGCACCCTACTGAGCGCCCGGCCGGGCGAAGCGCCCAGGCCCGCCCCCATCCCCGCGCGAGTTGTGCCCGCGGGGTCCGCTCAGGCCGCCTCGACCATCTCCCCGCGCCGGTCCTCGCGCGTTTCCGCGCTCGTCGCGGCGGCCCACTGGATCAGCAGCATCTCGTACTCCTCGGCGGGCCACTCGCCCCCTGCTCCCTCGTCGACCAGGCGGCGGATCGCGTCGTTGGCGGCATGGGCGGTCAGGGCATCGGGCTGCGGGTTCCGGGGAGTTGGAGATGTGAAGGACATGCGTAGGAGAGTAGAGGGTGGGTATGACAACGCGCCTTCGAAAATCGCCGTGGCGGGTGGTGAGGGCCGGACCGGCGGTCGGTGCCAGCGGTCGGTGCCGGGACCGGCAGCCGGTGCCGGCGGTCCGGGATTCATTTCCGGTTGTACAGCCGCAACGTCACCGGTCCGAAGACGACGAGGGCGATCCTCCCCGGACGCCGCGGGGTTCCCTGCAGACTCTCCGGCAGACTTTCCGGCGCACCGCACGATGTGCGCCGGCGCCGGATGCCGCACGGGGTCCCCGCGGCGGATCCTCGGTGCCGGAGCGGGCAGGCCGCGGCCGCGTCGTCCCGGCGCGCGGAGGCGCGGGCGCGGAAGGCGCGGGCGCGGAAGGCGGGCGGGCTCGCGGAAGGCGCCGTCCCGCGGGAAGCGTTGACGCGCGGGCTCAGGCCTCGCGGTCTCAGGCCTCGGCGGCCTTCAGGGCCGCCGCGCCGAAGGACACGTCGAAGCGGTCGCACCAGATCGAGACACTGCCGTACGCGTCGAGGTCGGTCCCGGCGGGCAACGCGTAGTTCTGGCTGCCCTTGTTGCCCTTCAGCTTTCCGAGACTGACGTACTTGCCGTCGTCGAAGACGTGCCAGCCGGCCCGGCCCTCCCTCACGGGTGCGTCGGTGAGCCAGACCCGCAGGTCGGGGCCGTTACTGGTGTCGAGGTCTTCGAAGCGAAGGGTGAGCGAGCCGTCGGCGAGCCGCAGGACGCGCACCGTGCCGGTGGTGGTGTGTTCGTGGCTGATCAGCTCGCCGGAGGCGACGGTCCGCTGCCCGGCGGGCCCGGACGGTGCGGCGGACCCGGACGGCTCACCCGGCACCCCGGAGGGGTCCGGCTCCTTTGACGAGCCCGGCGCCTCCGACGGGTCGGCCGGGGCAGGGGCACCCACCGGGATTTCCTCCTGGATTGTGTCGTCCACCCACAGTTTCCACGGCTGGAACCAGTACGCCCCGAACCCGGCGACGATCAGCCCGACGACGAGCACCGGCACGACCACAGACCTGCGCAGCAACTTTCGCATGCCCTCATTCAAAGGCCGCACGGGCCGCCGTGGGAGCCCCGGCCGGATGACGAAACCCTTACGTCCCCTCGTCCCCTCGTC
>NZ_JAAAXQ010000549.1 GCF_009916105.1 Streptomyces sp. GC420
GAGACAGCCCCTGCCGTGCTCCCCGCCTTCCTCCACGGCCGCCGCTGAGTCCCGGGCCCACCGGGTGCCACCTCCGGAGGGCTCCGCGGCACCGCGGAGCCCTCCGGGCATCAAGGGCCGGCCGTGTGGTCGGGGTGGCCCCTGGTGCGGCGGTTCTCCTTCATCCGGGCTTCGTACAGGTGCCGTCTGCCGTCCGCGAGACCCTGCCTGACCTGCTCCTCCACGGCGGCGAACGGCCGGTAGTACGTCGCGTCGTACGCCTCGGCGATCTGGAAGGTCCAATGGCCGGGAATGACGTTGCGGCCCAGGATCTCCCGCTCCACCACGTCGGCGTACTCGCTGTGGCCCGACTCGCGCAGCAGCCGTACGGCATCGTCCAGCTGCAGGTCGGCGTGACCGGTGAGCTGGTGGAACGAGTACAGGTGGCCGCGGGCCCGCTCGGTCGTCTCCAGTGCCTCCGACAGTTTTCCCAGGGCATCCAGGGCGGTGTCGCTCATACCGGGAGGCGGCCGGTGCTCGAGGTCGGGGCCCGGCCGCTCCGTCTCGTCGTACGCGTTGCTCATAGGCACCGTGTGCCCCGGCAGCCCCTCCGCACCACCTGCCGAACGAGTGGGGCGGCGCGGGCGCCGGCGCACGGCCGTCAGTGCCGCCGGTTCAGCAGGCGCTGCCCCGCAGACAGCGCGGGTCCGACCCCGGGGCGGCGGCCGCGCAGCGCCGCGCGGGCCGCGTTGGCGCCCGGCGCCCCGTGTACGCCGCCGCCGGGATGGGCGGAGGACGACGCGAGGTACAGGCCCGGCACGGGGGTCTCGGGCCGCCCGGTCCCCGGGACCGGGCGGAACACCCACTGCTGGTGCAGCCCCGTCGTGCCGCCGTTGATGGCGCCGCCCCGAAGATTCGCGTCCAGCGCCTCGAGACGCGGCGGGCCCAGCACCCGCCGCGCGCGGATCGTGTCCCTGAAGCCCGGTGCGAAGCGCTCCACCACGGCCTCCATGCGGTCCGCCATGCGCCGCTGGTCGTCGTCGTCCCAGGCCCCGGTGATCCCGTCCGGCCCGGCGTCCCCGGAGACGCGCTGGGGTACACGGGTGTACGCCCACGCCGATTCCGTACCGGCGGGGGAGCGGGCGCCGTCCGCGGTGGTCATCTGGCCAAGCACCAGGAACGGCCGGTCCGGGACGCGCCGCATGGCGATCTGCGCGGCGAGGCGGCGGCCAGCGGATAGAAGGAGCTGAACAGGTCGTTCACGTAGTCCGGGTGGACACCGCGGTCGCTGCGCACGGCGCCGCCCGGTTCGTCCTGGGCCTCCAGGACCTCGACCGACCAGCCCGCGTCGGCGAGCAGATTGGCGGCGACGAGCCCGTTCGGGCCCGCCCCGATGACGACGGCGTCCGGCATCAGCCACCTCCTGCTGCGCTCGCTGCGTGCGGGGTCGGTGCCCGGTGCCCGGTGCCCGGCGGGTGCCGGGTGTGCCGGGTGCGCGGCCGGTGCCGGGCGCGCCGTTCGCGCGGCCGGTGCGGGGTGCTCCGCTCGCACGGCTGGAGGGCGGTGCGCGGCGGGTACCGGGAGCCGGGTGCCGTTCCGTGTCCTCCCGCGGCGCCGAACCCGTGGCCCACGTCGGTTCCTGGAGCGCGCTCACACCGGGCCGGCGACGGCCGGGGCCACCGGCTCCCTGCGCGGGCGCTCCTCGACGACCCCGGCCAGCTTGCGCAGCATGCGGCGGTGCCGCAGCTGGATCACCGCCTCGAAGGCGGTGTTGTGCAGCCGGCCGCCGGGGCCGTGCAGCGGGTGCTCGTCGACGATGACGAGGGTGCCTGCACCCCAGGGCCGGACCTCGATGGCGATACGGGCCGAACCCGCCCAGCCGCTCTTCGCCTCCAGCTCCAGCCAGCGCGGGCGCTCCATACGGCGTACGACGGTGGACCCCTCGAACCGCGCCGGACCGAGGCCGACCACATAGCGGATCGAGGACCCCACCTCGGGCCAGGTGCCCTCCCGCTCGTAGGAGTCGGTCGTACCGACCACCCAGTCGGAGTACTTCGAACCGTCACAGAGGACCGCCCACACGTCCTCGGGCGGTCGCTCGATCACCTGATGCCGCACAGCCATGTCCGCTCCGATGCCCTGCGAGGGGCCCGAGGGCCCGGGTTCCGACCAGAAACCACCGTGCCGGCACTCGGCGGAACGTCAGGCGGACGGCCCCGCGCGGCCTCCGGCGGCGCGCAGACACCAGTAACCGCTGACGGGGGCGCCAAACGTGCCTTCCCGTCGTGCTGCCGCCCCTCGGCCCCGCGCCCCGCCATCCCGGCCCTTCCCCGGCCGGACCGGCGAGCCCGCGCCCGCGCCCGCGCCCGGGCGCCCCGCGCTCCGGCGACGCCCGAACGGCCGCGTTTTCCTCCGCCGCGCGGCGGGAACCCGCCCGCCATGCTTCCGTACCGCCGCCCTCTCGTGGACCGTACTGCCGCGCTTCTGTTCCAGGGATACGCATGGCTGCCCGACCGTGTCCGGAACACCGCCGAACCCCTCGTGCGGGTCCGGATGGCGGGCAGGCACACCGTCGCCCTGCGCGGGCCAGAAGCCGTGCGCTTCTTCTACGACGAACGGCACGTCCGCCGGCACGGGGCCGTCCCCGAGCGGGTCCGGAGCACGCTGTCCGGCCACGGCGCCGTCCACACCCTGGACGGCGAGGCGCACCGCACCCGCAAGGCGATGTTCCTGCACCTGCTCACCGACACCGCGAGGATCGCGGACCTCGTCGAGGAGGTCTCCGCCGCCTGGGAGGAGGCCGTCGCCGGGTGGACCGGCCGTGACGAAGTCGTGCTCTTCGACGAGTCCGCCGTCGTGCTGACGCGCGCGGTGTGCCGGTGGGCCGGTGTCCCGCTGGCGGATGCCGAGACGGAACCACTGGCCAGGGACCTGGTGGCGATGGTCGACGGCTTCGCCACCCCCGGGCCCCGTCACTGGCGAGCCCGCACGGCCCGGGTGCGGCGCGAGGAGTGGCTGGGACGCCTGGTCCAGGGCGTACGGCTGGGCAGGATCAGTGTCCCGCCCGGCTCGGTCCTCGACACGGTCACCCGCCACCACGACTCTGAGGGCCGGCTGCTCGACCCGCGCACGACCGCGGTGGAACTGCTCAACATCATCCGCCCGACGGTCGCCGTCAGCTGGTTCGTCACCTTCGCCGCGCACGCCATGCACCGCTGGCCCGACAACCGCAAGCAGCTGTGGACGGACGACGCCGCGTTCGCCGCGGCCTTCGTCCACGAGGTCCGCCGTTTCTACCCCTTCGCGCCGTTCTCGGCCGGGCGGGCCGCGGCCGACCTCACCTGGCGCGGCCGGTACATCCCCGCGGGCTCCATGATCCTGCTGGACCTGTACGGGCAGAACCACGACGAGGGCCTGTGGGGCGATCCGTACGCCTTCCGGCCGAAGCGCTTTCTCGAGCGGCCCGTCGAGCGCGACGAACTCGTCCCCCAGGGGGGCGGGGACCCGGCCACCGGTCACCGTTGCCCCGGCGAGGAGATCACCATCGCCCTGCTGGAGGCACTGTCGCTGCGGCTGGCCCGCCTGGAGTACGAGGTCCCCGAACAGGACCTGCGCATCCCCCTGCGGCGCATCCCGACCCGCCCGCGCAGCGGCTTCCGCATGACCCGGGTCCGCGTCCCGGCCGAACCCGCCCCGCTGGAACCGGCCGGGCCGGCCTGACCCGCCGTGCTCGCCTGATTCGAAAATCCCCCGTCTCGTGTCCGTAGTCGCTGGTCAGGCAGCTCCTTCTGCTTGGAGGGTCACTTGGTAGCCGAGTTGGTTGAGCTGGCTCACCAGGCGTCGGGTCTGCCTGGCCCGGC
>NZ_JAAAXQ010000054.1 GCF_009916105.1 Streptomyces sp. GC420
CTGCGGCCGCGATGGAGCAGGTGGGACCACCCGCTGGAACAGCTCCCACAACTCGTCCGGCACCATGCGCTCGACCACCACCACGGGTGCAGACTACCCAGCACGCCCAAATGAGACGACGTCTAAAGCTTGGCCGGCCTGAGAGCGGGAGACGGGTCGGCCCGCAGGAACGGACCATCGTTCAGAATCGGGGCATGGACGTCCCCAGGCTGCTGGAAGCAGCTTCCCTGCTGGTCCCGGAAGAGATCGCCACCGAGAACGACATCACGGTGAACGACGTCTGGGAGTACCTGACCCACGACGAGTGGGAAGTGGCTCTCGGTCTGCTGGAGGAACTCGGCGACGTCCACCCGCTTTCGCTCAACTTCTGGCAGGCCCTCGCCACCGCCGCCGAGCGGATGCGGCTGGAGAGGAGCGCGGCCTGGTGCCACTGGCGCTGCTACGAAACCCGACACGGCATCATCCGAGCCGACCTCACCCTCGCACCTGCCGACGAGGCCCGCCGACAGATACCCTTCTCGGGAGCCGGCGTCCTTCGACCAATGTGGAACATCGGGCGTCGAACCGCAACAGGGGAATTGGACCTCTACGTCGCCAGCCTTTGGGTCGAGTTCGCGCCGTTCATGGAGCCTGGCGGACGGGCCACGGTGCGTCTCGCCCCACTCTCCCCGTCGATGTGGCAGCACCTTCAGCTTGGTCAAGTGATCACCATGCACGAGGACCGGACCGTCGCCGGAACGGCGGTCGTCCTGGACGTTCAGCGCCCGTCAGCCCCGGCGGCCGCATAACCAGAACTCGTTTCCTTCCGGACCTGCCATCACCACGTGACCGGGCCTGCCCTGCAAGTCGTCCACGGACCACGGCCGCACCCGCAGCGGTCAACCGCTCCACCGCCTCCACCACGGGTGATGCGGTGAGGCCGGTGTCGCGCGAGTCTTCTGTCGTCCTGAGCAGGGCCGACCGGGGATGAACTGGTCACTGCCTCGTTCGGCAGTCGGCCCGGTGGGTATGCAGTCTCCAGCGCAACCGCATGCCGGCTCGACCGCCCCCACCGCCAGGAGGCCCATCGTGAACTGCGCGAACTGCGGCGCCGGCGCCAGCCAAGGCCCCGACGGACGTTGGACCTGCAACAACCAATGCGGCTGGTCCTCCGGGGCCGCCCCCACCCCCACGACGGTATCCTCCGGTCATGTCAACAACGCCACCTGAGCACGCCGAAATCACCCGCGGCATCTGCGGAGGCTGCTCAGCCATGGTCGAAGGACTCAATGGCCGCTACTCGTGCGCCCTCTGCGGCTGGGTGAACCGCTGGGACCAGTCCCCCGCGCCGCTGCCGTCCAAGGAAGACGACCCCGACTACGACAAGCCGCAGCCGCGGCCGAAGCTGTAGACCGACCCCCTACACGGCGTGTGTAGAGCCCGACGGGCGACACGGCGGCGGCCGCAGCAACGACCCGGCCGCGCTGGAGGTTCGCCGGGTTGAGCCGCGCGAGATGACCTCGCCTATCGGAGCCCTGTTCACCGATGGTCCAGTGACGAGGTCCTGGATCTCGCGGTCACGGTGCGGAACTCCGCCGGAGCGCCGTCCCCCGACGAGGAACTGCGGCGTTTCTTCCGGCCCGCACAAGGAACGGGTGCGACCGACTGGGCGTGCCTGGGCCGCCACCGTGACCCGGCGGGTTCGGCAACATTGAAGTGCCAGGTCGCAGGCGGTTTCAGGAGTGATCCAGGGTCTGGATCTCGCGCGCTGCGGCGTGATCGAATATGGGATGACATCGTTCTGGACCGGCAAGCGGGTACGTCTGCGCGGTATCGAGCGCGACGACTGGACCGCGTTCATGCGTTTCGCCGTGGACGAGGAGCGGTTGGGAGATCTGCTCCAACCGCCTCGCTCCGCCGAGGCATTCCGCACGTGGGCGAAGGAGCAGGCTACTGCCAAGTCCGAGGGCGACTGCTTCGGGTTGGCCGTCGAAGCCGTCGACACGGGGGAAATAGTCGGCGTCGTCGGCTCGCACCACGGTGATCCACGTGCCGGCTGGTTCGAGCACGGTGTCACCATCGGCGCTGATCATCGGCGCAAGGGCTACGCCGCAGAAGCGGTGGTGATGCTGATGCGCTTCATGTTCGCGGAGCGGCGTTATCACAAGTGCCAGGCGCGGATCTTCGCGCACAACGAGGCGTCGCTGGCCCTTCATCGCCGGCTCGGCTTCGTCGAGGAGGGCCGCCTGCGCGATCACGTGTTCTCCGTCGGCGGGTATCACGATCTCGTCATGATGGGCATGCTCGTTGACGAGTTCACGCAAGCGCACTCGATGAGCGATCATCCGAGTTCGAGTCCTACGTCGAACGCCGTTCGAAGTTGATCCACTCCTTTACCGTCGAGCCGGATTTCCGGGGTGCAGCGCGGGCAGGTCGCGAATAGTCAGTGCGTCGCCCGCAGGATTGTTCCTCCGGGTCGTCGGGGCAATGCCCGCATGGGGCCGGCGCCGCGGCGCCGGCCCCATGCGGGCGACAGGGGTCAGGCGTCGCCGTTGAGCACGGCAGCGGTCAGGACGCTGCCTGCGACGCCCCAGCCGCCGTCGACGACTTCGTCGATGAGCACGACGGTGGTGGGACGAGCCCGCTCGCCGTAGATCTCCGCGTACAGGTCGGTGGTGCGCTCCACGATCTTCTTCTTGTCCTCGGCGGTGATGGTGCCTGCGGGGACCTTGAAATTAGCGAAAGGCATGATTTGTTTCTCCTTGGGTGGCTTCTTCCGGGGGTGCGGAAGCGACTGGCCGAGGGGGCCGATGGACGTTCCTCGGGCGCTGCCGGAATGGTCAGAGGCCGGTGTGGGGGGGTGAATGCCTCGGCCGGCCCGAGAACCATGCGGCCGGCGTTGTGCACCACGATGTCGACCCGTCCCTGCTCCGTCATCACCTGATCGATGGCGGCGTCGACCGAATCCGTTCCTGGACGTCCATCTCCACAGCGGCCATCCGTACGCCGCGGTCCTTTGCGACCTGCGCGAGCGCGGCGACGGCGGATACGTTGCGGGTGGTGGTGGCGCGCATGCCGGCATAGACGATGTGGCCTGCCTGGGCCAGGGCACGTGCGGTGAGATTCCCGAAGCCGCTGGACGCGCCGGTGACCATCACGACGTTCGGCTGTGTCATCACACCAGGCCCCCGTTGGCCCGCAGGATCTGGCCGTTCACCCAGTGCCCTTCCGGGCTGGTGAGGAAAGCGACCACATTGGCGATGTCCTCCGGGGTGCCCAGCCGCTCCAGTGGCGGGGTACTGGCGAGCCGGTCGATCTGCTCGGGAGTCTTGCCGGCGAGGAACAAGTCCGTGGCCGTGGGCCCGGGAGCGACGGTGTTCACGGTGATGTCCCGACCGCGCAGCTCGCGGGCGAGGATCAGCGTGATCGACTCGATGGCGCCCTTGCTCGCCGCATACGCGCCGTAGGCGGGGAACTGGGTGCCGACCACGGAGGTCGAGAAACCCACGAACGAGCCACCCGCACGCAGTCGCCTGGCGGCCTGCTGGGCTACTACGAAAGTGCCGCGGACATTGGTGCGGTGCATCGCGTCGAGGACGGTCAGGTCGAGGTCGGCGATGGGTGACAGGGCGAGTCGGCCTGCGGAGTTCACGACGACATCCACGGCGCCGAACTCCTGCTCCGCCCGGTCGAACAGCGTGGCGACCGCGCTCTCGTCCGCCACGTCCGCCTGCACGGGGATCGCCCGTCCGCCGGCGGCGGTGATCGCTGCCACCGTCTCCTCGGCGGCAGCCGCGTCACGGGCGTAGTTCACCACAACGGCCAGACCGTCCCGGGCGAGCTTGCGGGAGACCGCCCGGCCGATGCCGCGTGATCCTCCGGTGACGACGGCGACCCGTGCGGCCGCCGGTGCGGAAGTGGAGTGGTTCGTAGTCATGTCCTCCACGATGCGCGACGCCCGCCGGCGGAACCAGGGGATGTCATCCCCTGTGTCCATGACCCGACCGGACGCAGAATGGATGGCATGGGTTCTGTGAAATACGCCGAGCTGGGGGCTTTCCTGCGTTCACGGCGTGAACGCATCCGCCCGGCCGACGTCGGGCTCCCGGCCGGCCCCCGGCGCCGGGTGTCCGGGCTTCGTCGCGATGAGGTCGCCCAGCTCGCCGGGGCATCAGTGGACTACTACAACGAGCTCGAGCGCGGAGCCGGGTCCCAGCCGTCCGAGCAGATGATCGCGGCGCTGGCGAGGGCTCTGCGCCTGACCGCTGACGAACGTGACTACCTCTACCACCTGGCGGACCGGCCGGTGCCTGTGCACGGCGGAGCAGCCTCGCACGTACACCCCGGGATGCTCGATCTGCTCAGTCGTCTGACGTCGACACCTGCACAGGTGATAACCGACCTGCATGTCACCCTCGTGCAGAACCCACTCGCAGTGGCACTGCTCGGAGACCACTCCGGGTTCCGGGGTGCCCGGGCCAGCTTCGTCCACCGGTGGTTCACCGACCCCGACGCCCGGCGTCTCTACCCCGAAGCCGACCACGAAGCGCAGTCCCGCGCCTTCGTCGCCGATCTGCGTGCAGCCGCCGCCAGGCGAGACGCGAAGGACGCCGAGGCCAACTCAATGATCGGTGCGCTGCTCGGCATCTCCTCCGAATTCGCCACACTGTGGGCCGACCACGACGTGGCGTTCCGGCGAGACGACCGCAAACGCCTCAACCACCCCACGCTGGGTCTGATCGAGGTCAACTGCCTCAACCTGTTCAGCGAGGACGGCCGGCAGCGGCTGCTCTGGTTCACCCCCGCGGTCGGCACGGACAGCGCCGGCCTGCTTGACCTGCTCGCGGTCGTCGGCACCCAGGACATCGTCGAACCGACACGCTGAACACCTTGTCCTCCACAGCCTTGATCGCCGGCAGAACACCGGGACCGGCCCGGGGCCGTCGCGGATGGCGCACGCCGCGCAGGCCTGAACGGGACTCGGCCGCAGAAGGACAGTCCCCCGAGCGCTGGGTGGGAAGAACACGAGGGTGGCGCCACGGGCCGGTACCGCTTGGACATGGACTTCGCCGGCCCAAGTCCGGTGGGCGCATCGACCGGCCGGCGGACCACCCGGAGACCAGGGCCTTCCGGTGGGCCTCTGCCCCTGCATGTGCTGGGCAAGAGCAGTCACGGCCGGCGCGTGACTGCGATGGAAACGGCTGCCACAGCAGTCGGGCATCACCCGAACGGCGGCCCGGCTCGCTCTGCCGGAGGCCCCGGCGGTACCGCGGTGCAATGCCTGCCGCACTTAACCTCACGGCATGACCCCCGAGCAGCAACAACGCGAGATCATCCTCCGCCTCGTCGGTTACCTCACGGCAGCCACCGAATGGGGCCGCACGGAGGAGGCCGCCGACGACGACAGCAGCGACGCCCAGGCAGTGGCAGTCGGCGAACTCCTCAACGAAGTCATGCCGAAGGTCACCGTCCCGGCCGACATGCCCCCGGAGGAGATCGGCGCGACCGTCAGCCGGGAACTCGGCGACTTCATGGCCCGCTTCATCACGGGCGTGGGCTACATCTTCAGCGAACTCGCCGACATCCACGACTCAGGCCGCACCGACATCACCTCCGCGGACCTGCTGCGCACCATCGCTCTCCGCATGGAAGCCAGCCGTGGGGAGGAGGGATAGCCAGGGGTCCTCTCGTGCGTGCGCACGCCGCAGGCGGTCCAGGTCTCTGTCCGTCACGCGAGCCCGTCACTGCGACGATGGTTGGATCTGGGCCAGCGGCGGCAACGTCCGGGACGAAGTGCTCAACCGATGACACCCCGGCCGCAGTGAACCGTGTACGTACCCGTCTCCTTCTGAAACGATCACTTGGCGTTGGGGCAGCCCGCCCAGGTCAGTCCCTGCGGGGCGGTCCGCTGCCCTCCCCTGCCGCTCCATGGAGTGACCACCGGCCAATGCACGGTGTCTGACGTGACTGCCGTCACTACAATGTGCCGTCACAGCGCCGAGGGGCGGTGCGTCGCGGGCGGGAGGGGACGCAATGAGCTCGTCGTACGGGGTGGATGTCACGGTTCCGAGCGTGGCCCGGATGTACGACAGTCTGCTGGGCGGCCGTCACAATTACCCAGCTGACCGGGAAGCGTGCGGCGAACTGCTCAAGCAGGTGCCCAGCATGAGGGAACTGGCCCTGAACAACCGCGAGTTCCTGCGCAGGGCCGTGCATACGCTGGCCGCCGAGTACGGCATCCGTCAGTTCATCGATCACGGCTCGGGGCTGCCCACCCAGGAGAATGTTCACGAGGTCGCGCAGCGGGTCGCCCCCGCAAGCCGCGTGGTGTACGTCGACAACGACCCCAGCGTGCGTGCCATGGGCGGTGCCCTGCTGGAGAGCAACGAGCGCACCGCCGTGCTCCAGGCCGACCTGCGCGACACCGAGGAGATCTTCGACAGCGAGCCCGTGCGCCGGCTCATCGACCTCGACGAACCGGTGGCTGCCCTGTTCGTGTCCGTGCTGCACTGCATTCCCGACAGCAGCCGTCCCGGTGAGCTGATTGCCCGGGTCGCTGACAGGCTGCCGTCCGGCAGCATGATGGTGGTCTGCCAACTCGTCAGTGACTCCGCCGAGATCCGCGACTTCGTCACCGGCTTCATGGATGAACAGACCCAGGGGCACTGGGGGCGCGTGCGGGAGAAAGCGGATGTCGCCTCGTTCTGCGCGCCCCTGGAACTGATTGAGCCCGGTCTGACGGAAGTGTCGGCCTGGCGTCCCGCCGATGACGATGTGCCGGCTCAGCTCACCTGGGAGTGGGAAGAGTACGGGGGTGTGGGTCTGGTACGCCACTGAGTCGCACGGACAAGCGGAGCAGGACTGTTGTCGCCAGGTTCCCGGCGCCTCATGCAGAAGCGTGGCTGCGCGTCCTGGAGGCCCCTCTCCGAACGCGGCCACTTCACCGAACGCCCCCCGGAGGTCGCCGCGTGTACCCCATCGCCGCCCAGGTCATCAGCACCGAGCGGCTGGACCTGCTGCCGCTTCTCGTCGGGCACGCCGAGGAGATGGCCGCGGTGCTGGCCGATCCGGCGCTGCACACCTTCACCGGCGGCACCCCGGACACCCCGCAAGTCCTGCGCTCACGCTACCAGCGCATGATCGCGGGCTCTCCCGACCCGGCGGTCTCCTGGCTGAACTGGGTGATCCGGCTGCGTGAAGGAGCGTGCCTGACAGGCACAGTCCAGGCAACTATCAGCCCGTCCGGCCACGGCCCCACCGCCGAGGTCGCCTGGGTGGTCGGAACCCCGTGGCAGGGAAGGGGCGTCGCCGGCGAAGCGGCCCGAGGACTCGTCGACTGGCTCAGCCGACAGCGGGTGCAGACCGTCATCGCCCACATCCACCCCGAACATCATGCGTCCGCCGCCGTCGCCGCCACCGCCGGGCTCGCGCCCACAGGCGAATGGAACGAGGGCGAGGTCCGATGGCGCCGGATCGTCGGGCGACAACTGCACCGATCCACAGGCCTCGGGCTCGCAGACCGCCAGGGATCGAACACGTGACGGCACCGCACGGCCTCCGAACCCGCGCAGCATGGCGGGAACGCTACGCCCAGCCGGGGTATGCGGTGAGTTGCTTGCTCAGCCGTGTGACCGGTCGACGACGGGCACGGCGGTGACGGGGTTGTGGCCCGTGGCGACCACCCGCACGACGAAGCCGGCCACTTCTTCGAGCTGCCTGGCGTGCTCGAGTCCGCCGATCACCGCGGGAACACCACCAAGATCACGGATCAGTTCGGCGGCAGTGGCGAGCGCCGCCTCGTCGTCGCCGCAGATCGCCACGGTCCGCTTCGGCTGTCCCTCCGGCGTCGGCTCCAGCCAGCTCGTCCCGGCGAACAGGTGCAGCGCCTTGACCACGTGGCTGCCTTCGGCCCGCTCGGCGACGTGCTGCGCCGCCGACCCGGTCTCCGGCTCGAGCAGACCGGAGGCGTAGTCCACCGCGTTGGTGCAGTCGACCACGGTCTTGCCCGCCAGTGTTCCCTCCCCCGCACCGGCGAGTGCCAGCACCTGGTCGAGCCCTTCCCAGGCCACCGCCACGACCACGACGTCGCTCGCCCGGGCCACCTGCACGGGGGCCACCGCCTCCACCGCGCCGCCGAGCCGCCCGGCGACCACCTCTGCACTGCCCTGGGAACGGCCTCCCACAAGGACTCGGTGTCCCCGCCTCGTCCACGCCTGTGCCAGTGCCGAAGCCATCGTGCCGGTGCCGAGAATTCCGATGCGCACGTCGCTCTCCCTGTCTCGAAGGACTGATGCGTCGCTACGGTAGGAAGCCGCGTCCTACCGATTGGTAGGCCCGGATCCGCTAGGAAGAGACGCGTGAACGACCACTGCCCGCCCTTCGCCGCCGACTGCACGGTCCGCCTGGCCACTGATCTGGTCGCTCATACCTGGGACCCGGTGGTTCTGATGGCGCTGCGAGCGGGCAGGCGCCGCCGGATCGACCTTTTGAACGACATGGCCGGCGTGAGTGACAAGGTCCTGACCATGACGCTCCGCCGTCTGCACTCCAACGGGCTGATCACACGGATCACCACGCCGACAGACCGCTCCGTGGCATACGAACTGTCCGAGTTGGGTGACAGCCTCGCCAACGGGCCGCTGGCCGCCCTCGGACAATGGGCGATCGATCACTCCGACCAGGTCCTCGCCGCCCAGGAGCAACACCGCGCGGCAGCGGCAGCACAAGGGGAGTAGCCACGTCGTCCGGCCGCGTGTGCGAGGCTGCAAGACTCTTGCTGGGTACGGTCAGTGCGCTCCGCCGCTCTTCCCGCCGGGGGCCGGCCACGGGGTGGACGGCCTGCGCGAGAGCGGTGGCCGTACGCACGAGGCGGGCGACGGCCGGTGAGCGGACCTGCCAACCGCTGCCGCCCGTTCGCGCGCCGCCGGCCCTTCATGGCGCCGTTGGCGGGCGCGACGGCCAACGGCGCAGTGTGGAAAGCCGAGTTGTCGCTGCCGAAGCAGACGTACGGCTTCCATCCGCGGCGCAGGTCGGTCACGCCATCGCCCTGTGCGCATCCTTGCCCCGGACCGCCGCCCTGACGGCCCCCGAACGGGCCCTGCTCACCGAGCGGCCGGACCGCATTTGCGGCCACGGGCTGATCGGCCCGGGCCGGACCAGGAGCGGGTGCGTCAGCCCCGTTCGGCGGTGAACGGGCCGCAGGAGGCGAAGGCCAGCCGCGCGAACCGCTCGCCGATACGACGGTGGGTGGCGGCGTCCGGGTGGAGCTGGTCGGGCAACGGCAACTCGGCGAAGTCCGCCCGGCCGTAGAGCTCCCGGCCGTCGAGGTGGAACAGGTTCGGATCCTCGGCCGTCCGCTGCTTCACGATGCGGTCCAGCTCGTCGCGGATGGCGTTGAGGGTCGGTTTCCCGTACGCGCGCTCCGCCTGGTCACCCGCGGCCCGGAACCGGAGCCTTCCCGCGCCGAGGTCGCTGAAGTCCGGAACGCTGGGGCCGGGTGTGTCCTCGTGGATGGGGCACAGAATTGGCGAGACGACCAGCAGCGGTACAGCGGGGTGGCCTTCGCGGACGGTGTCGAGGAAGCCGTGGACGGCGGGGGTGAAGGCGCGCATCCGCATCAGGTCGGTGTTGACCAGGTTGATTCCGATCTTGATGCTGATCAGGTCGGCGGGGGTGTCGCGCATGGTTCGCGCGGTGAAGGGGTCGAGCAGGGCGCTGCCGCCGAGGCCCAGATTCACCAGTTCAACGCCGCCGAGCGCCGCGGCGAGTGCGGGCCACGTGGAGCTGGGGCTCGCGGCGTCGGAGCCTTGACTGATGGAACTGCCGTGGTGCAGCCACACTCTGCGGCCCCGGTCCGGTACCGGCTCGACGGGAGCGTCGGTGCGCAGCGCGATGAGCTGTGTGGTCTCGTTGTACGGAAGCCAGATCTCGACGTCCTTGACGCCGTGGGGCAGATCGGCGAAGCGAAGAGTCCCGGGCTTTCCCCTCCGGTGCTCGAAGGACCCGGTGGTCATGTCGATGATCAGGGTGTCGCCGCCGGTCACGGTGGCTTGACCGGCCAGACGGCCGTCGACGAGCAGGTCGTACACGCCGTCCGGGCGGGGTGGGGCGCCCGCGTAGACACGCTTCGTGGGCAGCGTGTCCAGTTCGACGGCGGTCGCCCGGGTCCGGAAGACCAGCCGCACGCCGGACGGTTGGGACTCGGCCATGCCCAGTTGTCCGTCGGTGTTCTGGGCGCGGGCCCGGGCAGGCAGCCGGTGCGGCAGCACGCCGTGCTCGGTGTGCTCCACGTCGAGGGCGCCGCGCAGGAGGTCGGCGGTGACGGGTGTGGTGACCCAGGTGTCCTTGGGATGCATGGTTCCAAACCTGTGGATCAGCGTGTTCGGACTGTTCGGCTCCGCCCGGTGCCCGCGCCGGCAGTGCCCCGGGGCGGGCCGCCGCACGGGGCTGTGATCGGGGCCACGGGGCTGTGATCACGATGCGGGCCAGTTGTGCAGCAGGGCGTCGAGAGCGTCCAGGATCCGTGCCCAGCTTTCCTCCGTGTCCGGGGCACTGTGGCTGAACCCTCCCCCCGACTCCAGGCTGACGTAGCCGTGGAAGACGCTGCCCAGCAACCGGACCGCGTGCGTCTGGTCCGGCTCCGCCAGGTCGTAGCCGCGCAGGATCGCCCGCGTCATCTGCGCGTGCTTGACGCCCGCACTGGCGGCCGCCGTCTCCGGGGCGAGCCGGAACTGGGCTGCGTCGTAGCGGCCGGGATGCTCCCGGGCGTAGTCGCGGTAGACGTTGGCGAGGGCGGCCAGAGCGTCCTTGCCGGCCCGTCCGGCCAGGGCGTCGGCAGCCGCGTCGGCGAGTTCCTCCAGGGCGAGCAGGGCGATCCTGGTCTTGAGGTCCTGGGAGTTCTCGATGTGCGAGTACAGACTCGCGACCCTGACGTCGAACCGCCGGGCGAGCGCCGAGACGGTCACCCGGTCGAAGCCGACCTCGTCAGCCAGTTCCGCGCCCGCCCGCACCAGGCGCTCCGTGGTCAGCCCCACACGCACCATGGCCGTCCTTCCACTCAACCTGATCGAGCATGCGTTTACCTAATAGCTTTAGGTAAATTACCACGACCTTTCGGTTTGCTGAACGGAAGATCCGTACCGGGTTCGATGACCCCGGGGCCGCGTCCGGGAGGTCGGGTTGTCGGACAGAGTGCTCCCGCCGGCCCAGCCCAAGTGCTCGAACTCGGGCGGGCAGAGGCCCCCTCAGCGCGTCGCACCGCCCGCAGGGATCGGGTCCCGCGAACGACTCGGCGGCCGCTGGTACGACGTCCGTGCCGCGGCGTCACCACTCGAAACTCGAATGCACCGCTGCGCAAGCCTCTGGGAGCATCCCGGCATGGGTCAGACTCTCGAATCGCTGGTCGTCCGGCACGCCCACCGTCTCCCCGCCCCCGCGGGCCCCGCCGGGGAGGGTGACGCCGCGGCGCGGCAGTTCGACGCCGTGCTGATGTCCGTGGGCTTCAAGCTCTCGGCGGACCTGCTGAAGCACCTGTCGGGGCTGTCCGAGGGCACGGTCGTCGACACCGCGGTACGCACGTTGGCCACGGTCCGCGAGATGGTCGGCGACCATGTCCGGCACAACGTCTACTTCGTCGACTTCCCGGCGAACGTGCCCGACACGTTCGACTTCTGGATGCGGTGCATCGCCGAGGCCCTCGCCGACGACGGGTCCCGCGCCGGCACGCTCGACCGGCTGCGCACCGGTGTGCTGGACCTGCTGACCTTGCCGTCGTACGGCAACTACCGGCACACGTACGCCGAGATGCTCGCCCACCACGACGAGCTGATCGCCGCGGCGGGCGACCGTATGACGGTGCTGCACCTGGGCGACGACCCGGACTCCGAGGTCACCGCGCTGTACCTCGCGCTGGCCGGCAGCAGCACGCCTCTGAGCGAGGACGGCCTCGGCGACCTCCGGGTCCTCGCCGGGCACTGCGTGCACGGTCCTCAGCCTGAGGCGATCCCTGTCCGGGAGAACCGTGCCGTCGTCAACCAGGCCCGTGTGAGCGTCGGGACGGAGCCGATGCTGGACACCGTCACCGATGTGCTGCGCCTGGCCTGCGCGCTGTCGGGCGGTGACGTGTCCCTCCAAGAGCCGACGCGGTTCCGGGCGCTGTCCCGCCGGATGCGCCGCGCCCTGCTCGCGGGCCTCGACACCGTCGTCGCCGCGGCGCCGGCCAAGCTCGCCGACGTCCCCGCGCATCGCGAGGCCTGGAAGCGCCTCGGCGAGCGGCTCCACCCGCACGAGTACCCGCGATGGCCGTACGCCGCCGACGTGTTCGCGGTCGCACGGGGCGAGAAGCCGGTGCGGTCCTTCGACAGCCGGGTCGAGGAACTGCTCGGCACGAACGATGTCATCGGCGCGGCGGAGCTGCTGAAGTCCGCTCCCGGCAGGCTGTTCCGCTCCCTGGACCACCTGCTGCGCACGGCGTCCGCCGACGGTGAGCGGGAGGCGGTGGTGTGCGCCGTCGAAGAGGTCGCGCCCAAGGTCTCCGGGCGGGTCGTGCTGTCGGTCCTGGAGCACTTCCACAACCGGGCCGAGGACACCGGTGAACGCCGGGTATTCGTCAACCGCCTCGGCCGTGCCTGGATCGCGTCCGACGACCGCCCGCGCGTGCCGGCCGCCGAGCGCAAGCGAGTCGTCGCCGCGCTCGAGGCCGAGGTACGGCGCCGTCTCCCCGCTCCGGGCCACCTGCTGATCGATCCGGACGTCCTCGACGTCGCGCTCCCGCTCAGCGGCAAGGCGACCTCGTCCGGCCTGGGTGTACTGCCGCGCGGCTCGGTGTCCCCGGTCCGCGGCGAGCTGCTGCGCTTCTTCGTGTACTGGAGGCAGAGGCGCCACCGCACCGACTACGACCTGTCGGCGCTGATGCTGGACGCCGACTACAAGACCGTCTCCTGGCTATCGTACACCTCGCTCACCGAACTCGAGGGCGAGCACTCCGGTGACATCACGGACGCTCCCGACGGCGCCTCCGAGTTCATCAACCTGCGCCTGGGCGCCGTGCGCGGGACGTTCATCGTGCCGCAGGTCAACATCTTCTCCGGGGAGGGATTCGACGAGGTCGCGGAGTCGTTCTTCGGGTTCATGCTGCGCGAGGCCGAGCAGCAGGGCCGCCCGTTCGAACCGCGTACCGTGCGCATGAAGTCGGAGCTGCGCGGTCCGGGCAAGGTCGCGCTGCCGCTGGCGATCCTGCGCGGGAGCGACGGCCGGTGGCGCGCCAAGTGGCTGCACCTGTACCTCAAAGGTATGCCGACGGCCAACCGCGTCGAGGGAAACCAGGTGTCGGTCGCGCGGCTGCTGCGCGGCATCGTCGAGCGCGACCAGCTCACGGTGCGGTACCTCACCGGCTTGACGGCCGACGGCGCCACCGGCATGACGCTGTGGGACGGCAGGACGATCCCGGACGAGCCCGTCACCTACATCGGCCTGGAGCGCCCCGACGGCCTGCACCCGGAGTCCCGGATCATCACCCCTGAAAATCTGCGCGACCTGGTACCGGACTGACTGCTACGGTTGGCCGTGGCGAGGCCATGAACGGGGCTTCCTTCTACAGACTGCAAATCTGAGCTCCAGTTCCGTCGCTCTCCTCGCCCTCGACGTCGTTCTGGGAGGCGCCCGCACGGGTGCCTCCCAGTTCTTTTTGCCCCCGGAACCCGGCCACCTCGGGGGATCCTCCGGTCGGAGGGCTGAGGGCTCCCCGGGGCGCCGCCGCTCCAGGACCGCGGACACGGCGCCGGGTGCGGACACCTCGGCAGCCCCGCGCCGCCGGGGCGCGGACTCGCGTGCCGTAGAACGGCACGACCCGCCAACCGCGTGTTCCACGGCACCTATCTTCCAGGGCAACCAGCCACTGCTCCAGGAAGGCAGAACAGCAACGATGCTGCATGTGCAGGCTGCCGTCGTACGTTACGGGCAGAGTGCGCCCGCGCTGCGGTCACTCGACCTGCGGGCCGGGCCGGGCGAGGTGACGGCCGTCGTCGGCGGGAACGGCGCCGGCAAATCGACCCTCATGAAGGCGGTCGCCGGGATCCTGGCCTTCGACTCCGGTTGCCTGGTGGAGGGCGAGATCCGGTTCGACGGCCGGCCGATCCACCAGCTGAGCCCGGCCGCCCGGGTGCGCCGTGGTATCGCCCTCGTGCCCGAAGGACGCCGGGTCTTCGCCGATCTGACCGTGGAGGAGAACCTGCGGGCGGGCGCGGCCACCGCCAGGGGACACCTGCAGAGCCGCCTCGACGACGCGTACGAGATGTTCGACGTTCTCGCCCGGCGCCGTCGCCAGCGGGCGATCCTGCTGTCCGGAGGCGAACAGCAGATGCTCGCCATCGCCAGGGGCATGATGAGCGGGCCCAGGCTCCTCCTGCTGGACGAGCCGTCCCTGGGGCTCGCCCCCAAGGTCGTCGAGCAGATCGGGCAGGTCATCTCGATGATCCGCGATCGCGGGACCGCTGTGCTGGTCGTCGAGCAGAACGCGGCCATGGCTCTGTCGGTCGCCGACACCGGTTACGTCCTGGCGCAGGGGCAGGTCGTGCTGTCGGGCACCGCGGCCGAGCTGCGGGCCACCGACGAGGTGCAGCAGCTCTACCTGGGCGGCTCCGGTTCGGCCGACGAGCTCGCGCGGTTCACCGACCGGGCGCCCCTGGGGCGGTGGGCGGCATGAGCAGGCTGCACGTGCGGGACGTCTCCCTGAGCTTCGGTGGCGTCAAGGCACTGGACGGGCTCGGCTTCACCGTGGAACCCGCAACGGTCCACGCCGTCATCGGCCCCAACGGAGCCGGCAAGTCCTCGTGCTTCAACCTGATCAGCGGGCACTACCGTCCGACGGCGGGAACGATCACTTTCGGGGACGACGACCTCACCCGTCTGGCACCCCACGAGATCGCCCGGCGCGGAGTGGGCCGCGCCTTCCAGAACATCGCACTGTCCGCCCACGAGACGGTGCTGAACAACCTGATGGTCGGCCGGCACAGACTGACCCGGTCGGGTTTTCTCGCCACGTCGCTCGGACTGCCACGCGTCCGGCGCGAGGAGAGGACCCACCGTGAACGCGTCGCCGAGATCGCCCGGTTCGTGGGGCTGGGCGACAAACTGGACGCCCCCGCGGGAGCGCTGGCCTACGGCGACCGCAAACGGGTCGAGCTGGCACGCGCTCTGTGCAGCGAACCCCGTCTCCTGCTGCTCGACGAACCCGCCGCCGGGATGCCCGCACACGAGAAGTGGGACATCGCCCATCTGATCGTCAGCGTGCGCGACGCCCTGGGGATCTCGGTTCTCCTCGTCGAGCACGACATGCCGATGGTGATGGCGATCGCCGACCGGGTCACGGTCCTCGACTTCGGCCGCGGCATCGCCGACGGCACGCCGGCCGAAGTGCAGCGCTCCCCCGAGGTCATCGCCGCCTACCTCGGCACCACACCGCACAGCGAGCGGGCCAACGTTCCACAAGTACAAGGAGAAGCATCGTGAAAGCCCTGCAGCTGCTGCTCCTGGGGGTGTCGCTCGGGGCCGTCTACGCCCTCCTCGCCCTGGGATTCGTGGCCATCTACAAGGGCACCAAGGTGATCAACCTGGCCCAGGGGTCGATCCTGCTGATCGGCGTCTACGCCGTCGCCGTGCTGTCCCCCCGCACCGGGTTCCTGACGGCCCTCGCGCTGGGTGTGGTGGCGGCCGCCGTCGCCGCGATCGTGGTCGAACGGCTGGCGGCGGCGGCCCGGACCCACGACCATCTGGTGCTGACGATCCTCACCCTCGGTGTCGACGTGCTGCTGGCCACCGAGCTCGCCCGGCGCATCGGCTCTCGGGTGCTCACGATGGGCGACCCGTGGGGCGACCGGCGCGTCGAGTTCCTGGGAACGGTGCTGCCCCAGGCGCGGATCGCCGCCACAGTCTGCGGCGTCCTCATCATCGCGGTCTTCTTCCTGGTGTTCCGCAAGACGGACTTCGGCGTGCGGATGCGGGCTTCGGCGGACGACCCGAGGACCGCGGCGCTGATGGGCATCGACCAGCGCAAGGTCGCCCTCGCCTCATGGGCCATCGGCGGAGCGCTGGCATGCGTCGCCGGTGTCTTCCTCGCGGGATACCCCAATCCCGGCCTTGACTCGCATTCCGGTCTGATCGCGCTCAACGCGATCCCGGCGATCATCATCGGCGGCCTGGACTCCATCGAGGGCGCGGTGCTCGGCGGCCTGGTCGTCGGCGTGGCGCAGACGCTCGTCGAAGGCAACTCGGCCTCCCTGCACTTCCTCGGAGAGGGCTTCGGCACCGTCGCACCGTACGTGGTCATGGTCCTCGTCCTGCTGTGGCGCCCCTCGGGGCTGCTGGGTTCCAAGGAGATGAACCGTGTCTGAAACCACCGTGGCCAAGGACCCCGCCGTGACCAAGGACCCCGCCGTGACCAAGGATTCCGCCGCGGGCAAGGACCCCGCCGCAGGGAAGAAGTCCGCCCTGTTCCGGTACCTCCGCCCCTGGGCACTGCTGCTGCCGCTGTCAGCGGTCCCGCTGTTCCTGGACGGTTCCTGGCTCATCATCGGAATCCTCGGCATGGCCACCGCGATCGGTGCCGTCGGTCTGACCCTCCTGGCGGGGACCGCCGGCCAACTCTCCCTGGCGCACTCCTTCTTCGTCGCGGTCGGCGCCTACACCTATGCCTACCTGGCGGGTGATCCGAACTCCGCGGAAACCGGCGGACTGGGACTGCCCAGCATGGTCGCCGCAGTGGCCGCGGTCGCCGCGGCCGCACTGGCCGGGCTGCTCTTCAGCCCGGTGTCCGCCCGGGTCAAGGGGCTCTATCTCGGCGTTGCCTCGCTCGCGCTGGTCTTCATCGGCGAACACGCCTTGAAGAACGCGACTCCCGTCACCGGCGGATACAACGGCCGGGAGGTGGCCCCGCTGTCGGTGTTCGGTTTCGAGCTGAACGGCGACTCCCCCGGCCTGTGGGTTCTGGGCGCCCCCTTCGACGGACGCGAGCGCCTGTGGTACCTGGCCCTGGCCATGCTGGTGACGGCCATGGTCGCCGCGAGCAGGCTGGTACGCGGAAGGCCCGGCCGGGCGCTCCAGCTGATGCGCGACAACCCCGCGGCGGCCGGTTCGATGGGTATCCCGGTCCACCGCTACAAGGCCGCGGTGTTCACCTGCTCGTCCGTCTTCGCGGGAGCCGCCGGCGTCCTGACGGCTCTGGCGTTCGACTTCATCGTTCCCCAGTACTTCACCTTCCAGCTCTCCGTCCTGTATCTGACGATGGCCGTCCTCGGCGGGCTCGGGTCCGTGCCGGGCGCCCTCGCCGGAGGTCTCTTCGTCACCGCGCTGCCGCTGCTGCTCGACCGGTTCAGCGGGTCGCTGAGCTTCCTCGCCGCTCCGGGTTCCGGCGGCCTCGACGCCGCCATGCTCGCCCGCTTCGTCTTCGGGGCGCTCCTGGTCCTCATCCTCGTCCGGGAGCCCGGCGGCCTCGCCGCGTTCGGCCGACGGCTCCGGCACTCCCGCGGCTGACGTCCCCGCCGGGACCGAACCGCTCACCACCACCCAGCCACCCCGGTGGCGTCCTACGAAAGGTCAACCATGGCCAGCTCTTCCCTCACGCGCGCCCTGATCACGGCCACGGCCGTCGCGCTGGTTGCCACCGCCTGCTCGACCAGTGCGCCCGAGTCCGGCTCCGGCGGTGTCCAGACCGGCCGGGGAGTCACCGACTCCACCATCACACTCGGCGCCCTCAGCGACCTGTCCAACGTGTTCGGCCCGCTGGGCAAGACCCTTGTCCAGGGGAACGAGCTGTACTTCAAGCAGCGCAACGACGACGGCGGCATCTGCGGACGCCAGGTGAAGCTGGAGGTCCGCGACCACGCCTACAACGTCCAGACGGCGGTCTCCCAGTTCTCCGAGTTGGAGCCCGAGGTCCTGGGGTTCGTCCAGCTGCTCGGCTCGCCGATCGTCTCGGCGCTGGCCCCGAAGATCGCCGTCACCGGCGCGACCACCCTCCCCGCGACCTGGTCCACCGACTGGCTGAAGAAGGACGGCCTGGTGGTCACCGGCAGCTCCTACCCCGTCGACATGATCAACGGGATGCAGTACCTCCTCGACGAGGGGCTGATCAAGAAGGGTGACACCATCGGTCACGTCTACTTCGAGGGCGACTACGGCGCCAACGCCCTGAGCGGATCCAAGTACGCCGCCGAACAGCTCGGTCTCACCGTCAAGCCCGTCCCGGCGCCGCCGACCGCCACCGACCTGACCGCGCAGTTCAACGAGCTGCGCTCGGGCGACGACCCGAAGGCCGTCCTGCTCAGCACCGGCCCCCGGCAGACCGCCTCCATCGCCGGCCTGGCCGGCGGCTCGGGCATGGACATTCCCCTGCTGGCCAACGGGCCCGCCTTCGACCCGGCGCTGCTCAGCACTCCGGTGGGCAAGGCGCTGGCCAAGAACCTGTATGTGACGACCTCGTACGAGCCGTTCGCCGGGAAGAGCGAAACCGCTCGGACCATCGCGAAGGACTACGGCAAGGCCTACCCCGAAGGCAAGCCGACCATCTTCGTCAACTACGGCTACGCCACCGCCAGCGTCATGGGCCAGGCCCTGGACGCCGCGTGCGAGAAGGGTGACCTGACCCGGGAGGGTGTGGCCTCCGCCATGCGGTCCCTCACCTCGGTCAAGACGGGCGTCATGCCGGCCATGAACCTGAGCCGCACGACGGAGTTCCCCTCCGCCAGCTCGTACATCAGCCGTGTCGACGCCAAGTCCGACGGCGGCCTCGTCGTGGTGAAGGACCCGTTCACCGCGGCCCTCGCCAAGTCCTTCAAGGGCTGAGGTTCTCCGAGTCCCCGGGCCGGTCCCACGGCGTGGGCCGGCCCTGGGCATTGGGTGTACCGGCCTCACCCCTGCCGGGCGGGGTTCCCCGGCGCGGTCTACGGTGCCTGGAGTTCGAACCCCGCGCGGGCGGACGCCACGCCGTTGATCTGCAGCGCGACGGCGTGCGGTCCGGGGTGGTAGCGGCGGGTGGTGATCGGCCGGAAGGAGTGTTCACGGCTCACCCGCATCGTCTCGCCCGGGGCGAGGGTGCGGGTGGTGAGCTTGAACGTCCTGGCGCTCTGCGAGCCGTTGGCCCTGTTGTGGTGGATCACGTAGTCGATCGCCAGCCGGGCCTCCTCCGTGCCGGCGTTGCGGATGGTCGCGGTGAACCGGATGTTCCCGCCGAAGGCCACCCGTGCGTGGTCCAGCACCGGTCCGTCCACCTCGAGCGTCGCCGGAGCGAATCCGAGCAGTTCGAGGGCATCCGCGTGGCCGCGTTTGACGAGCGTACGCAGGCCGTGGCGCACGAGCCGTCCGGTCGTCGGCGCCGGGTCGTCCAGCCAGCGCCGCGCGGTCGCCACAACGAGGTCGGCGTGGTCACGGCTGAGGTCGTTGAGGTGGTTGGCGACCGATCGCCTGACGTACTCGCTCGCGTCGGCGTAGAGGGCGTCGAGTACGGGCACGGTCGCGCCGGGACGGGCGATGAGCGCCGGCACCCGCAGCGACCAGGGAAGGTAGGGCCGGGTGCCCTCCGATGCGAGGCGGCGCACGTCGGCGTCGGGGGACACCGTCCATCCGGCGATGATCCCGAGCCCCCGGTCCACGTCGTGCCGCAGCAGGACGCGGAGGGCGAATTCGGAGGTCAGCCGTCCGGTGAGGTCGGCCAGGAGTGCCATCGCGTCGTCGAAGGCGTCCTCGGTGTCTTCGGTGACGGCCTTCGTGGCGATGGCACTCGTGACCGGCCAGATGAGCCATCCGCCGAACGCCGGCGCGCCGTCCCGGGCGGCCCGGACGACGCGCGCCAGCTCGGCATAGTCCCCCGGTACGTCGGCGAGCAGGGCGTCCCTCAGCAGGTCGGCGCGTTCGCGCAACGCGAGGGGGCCGAGCCGCTGCCCGGCCGCCCGCAGCGAGGCGAGTTCGGCACCGGGCATCGCGGTGTGGACGGCCCGGGTCAGGGACCGTGCGGTGTGGTCGTTGACGAGTTCGTCGGCGAAGGGCATGGCCGTCTCTCCCCAGTGGTCCAGTGCCTGTCACCCGACGCGCTGGAGCACGGTCGTGAACTGCCAGTCGACGGTGCTGTGGTCGATCGCGCCGTGAACCGGCGAGTCGCCCATCTCGCCGGTGATCCCGGCGGCTCCGGCGCGGGCGTGCTCCAGGCTGTCGTAGGCGACGATGTCGAGGATCGTACCGTCGTCGCGCACGGCGATGCGGCGCCACCGGAAGCCGGGCCGGCGCCTCGGATACTCGTTGATGTCCGTGTTCGCCGCGACGAAGTCCTCCGGTGTGAGGCCGGGCGCGGGTCGGCGGCTGGTCACTTCCAGGATCTCGGCCATGACGGGGTTCACCTTCCGAGGGTGGGTGATGTGCTCGCCGACTGTCGTGCAGGGCGGCACCTCCAGAGTGCGGCTCCGGTCAGCGGGCGAGAAGGCAGTGTCTTACTGGGTGTACGGCACCCAGGAAGCGGCGGTGGTCCCGGCAGGGCAGCGGCAGCTCGGTGGCAGGTCAGGCCGGTTTCGCCATGGAGGCCAGGTAGGTGATGGCCTCCTCACTGCGGCTGCCGGCCTCGGGGCTGCCGACGAGCAGCAGTTGTCCGGGAGCGTCGACCACGTCGAATGTCTGGTAGGTCAGCTCGATGCGCCCCGCTTCGGGGTGCACGAACACCTTGAAGGCCCGGGTGAGGCTTCCGACGCCGTGGTCGGCCCACAGCGTGCGGAACTCCCCCGAGACCTCGCTGAGTTCGGCTACGAGACCGGTGATGTCCGTGTCGTCGGGGAACCGTCCCGCGTTCAGCCTCAGTGCGTGGACGGTGCTGCGCCGCAGCAGCTCCCAGTCCGTGAACACCGTCCTCGCCCGAGGGTGGGTGAACAGGATGCGCGGCATGTTGCGCTCGTTCCCGAACGGCGACAGCAGTGCGTCGGCGACGGGATTGGCCGCGAGCACGTCGAAAGCCGGGCCGAGCACGTAGGCCGCTGACCTCGGGAAGGCTTCCAGCAGGTTCAGGAGCGACGGGTGCACAAGGTCACTCGGGCTGTCCGGGCCGAGCCGGGGGTGCAGCCCCGCCAACCGGTACAGGTGCTCGCGCGCATCGGGGGCAAGGCGAAGGGCGCGCCCGATGGCCCCGATCACCTGGGCGGAGGGGTTGCGCTCGCGCCCCTGTTCGAGGCGGGCATAGTAGTCCGCGCTGACCCCGGCGAGCACGGCGACCTCTTCGCGTCGCAGGCCACGGACGCGTCGCCCCGAGACCCCGCCGGCGAATCCGGCGTCGGCCGGCTCCACACGCGCCCGGCTTGCGCGGAGAAACCCGCCCAGTTCGTTGTCTCGTGCCGTCATGACACCGATGCTAGCCGCGCTCGCCGGTCGCGCGATTCGGTGATTCGGGACGGTCAAGCGTGTGATCACGCACTCTCCTGTCCTGGTCGTCGCGGCGGGAGGCGGGTCTCGCGGGCGTCGCCACCCGCACAGCCGGGATCACAAGAGGACGACCGGTGTGCCCCGGCTTTCCGCACCCCGCCGCGACGTGCCGCTGATCAAGGCATTCGCGCCGGTTCGCAGCAGCCTCGGCCGCCTCAGACCCCCGGTATGACGTACGGCATGTCCAGCAGGATCCGGTGCCCCGTGATCTTCCACTCGCCGTCGATCCGAAGCAGGTCGGTGTCGTAGTACCCGGACTCGATCGGCTGCACGGTGCCCCGGGCGCCGAAGGCACCGGCCGCCCAGCCGCTGTCCGGCCGCTCCTCGGCCTGGACGCGGAAGACGATGAACTGGGCGTTCACATGGGCGCGATCACCGTCGACCTCGATGATGTGGTCGGCGGTCACGTGGTGGCTGGAACCGCCCACCGGGTGCGGGGCCATGTAGTTGTCGACCGCGTATCCCACGGCTGCCCCGCCGATCAGTGGTGGCGCGACCGGCTCGTAGCTGTCGGGGCCGGTCCTGGAGAAGCTCCGCACAACCGCGTCGTCGGTGAACAAGGCACCCTGTGCCTTGCCGTCACGCCGGTCCGTGGCCCGCACGTAGCGCGCCAGGACCTGCTGGATCATGCGCTCGTCACTGCTCATGGCGACTCCTTCTCCTGCCGCGTACGGCGTATTTCCGGTCCCGGTTCCCCGCGAGCGGCCTTCTCTCATTGGCCCTGTTCGGGCTCCGGCCGGCGCCGCCCGCCGGCACCACCAGCATCCGCCTCCACCCGGCGACAAGGAACGGAGTGTCACCCCAGGTGTGCCACACCCAGGCTCACGCTCCCTTCCCCCATCGGGCACCGCGAGCTGGAGTTGCGGGGGCGGCAGCCGCCGCCGGAACACCCGAAGGAGCACGCATGACCACGTCAGCGGATTCGAAGTCCGTCCTCGTCACGGGCGCCAGCAGCGGCATCGGCGAGGCCACCGCCCGCCGGCTGGCCGGGCTCGGCCACCGTGTATTCCTCGGCGCCCGCCGTACCGGGCGCCTGGCGGCGCTCGCCGCGGAGCTGCGCGCGGGCGGGGCGTCGGTCGCCCACCGCGAGCTGGACGTGACCAGCCTCGACTCGGTGCACGCCTTCGCCGCCGCCGGCGCGGAGGAGTACGGCCGCATCGACGTGCTGATCAACAACGCCGGAGTGATGCCGCTGTCACCGATCGGCGACCTGCGGATCGCCGACTGGGAGCAGATGATCGACGTCAATCTGCGCGGCGTGCTCTACGGCATCGCCGCGGTGCTGCCCCGGATGCAGCGGCAGGGCGGCGGGCACATCGTCAACGTGTCCTCGGTGTCCGGGCACCGGGTGGACCCCACCGCCGCCGTCTACAGCGCCACCAAGTTCGCCGTGGCGGCGCTGTCCGAAGGGCTGCGCCAGGAGAGCCGGGACATCCGCGTCACCGTCGTCAGCCCCGGCTTCACGCGCAGCGAGCTGACCGACCGAGGTGGCTCGGAGCAGGCCCAGGCCGCCGCACGTGCGGCGGCCGAGCAACTGGCGATCCCGGCCTCGGCCATCGCGGACGCCATCGCCTTCGCCATCGACCGGCCGGCGAACGTCGATGTCAACGAGCTGATCGTGCGCCCCACCGCGCAGGGCTGACGACCGGTGCCGGGCTCCCGCGCCGATCGCGCCCGGCCCCGCGCGCCGACCGCCTCACGCACCGCTGCGCCGACACCCGCGCTCCCGCCCGGAAGTCTTTCGCTGGACGGTGGGAGACCCGGAAAGGGGTCCCGTCCCGACGGCCGGGGCCATCCTCGGGCCACCGCGCCCGGGTCAGTCCGGTCCAGCGCTCTCGGCCCCGGCACGACAGCGGGGCGGTGCGGTCCGGTGCGGTTCGAGCCGTCCGGTGGGCCCGTCGGCCCGGTCCGGTCCATCATGGTTCGACGGTGAAGGCCCCTTGGACGCCGGTCAGTCGCAGGATCCTGGCGAGGGAGTGCGGAACGGCCCGCAGCCTCAGCTCTGCGCCACATGCGCGGGCGGCGCGGTCGGCGGCGAGGAGCGCACTGAGCCCGCTGCAATCGCAGAACTCCAGGCGCCCGAGGTCGATCACGATGTGCCGGTAGCTGCGCAGGGCGGTGCGCAGGATGGAACGGACCTCGCCAGTGGTGGCCACGTCGAGTTCCCCTGACACTCTGACCCGGCAGCTCTCGGGGCTGATGGACTCCAAGTCCGCGTGTAGCGCGTTGTGCATCGCTGCCCCCTTCGAAGGCGTCTCACACCAGGAGACCCCTTCATCGGTGACGACAACCGATACTTCCTGTTTCAATTATGTAAAACAGCAAAAATGCACCAAACTAGGGATATTCCATTGAAAGGGTCAGGTATCTCTGCGGCCCCTGGCCGACCTGGGCCGCGATCCCGGCGAAGGCCGTCGACAGGCCTGCCCGCGCCCGGATGGGTCGGCTGTCTGCGACGTGGTTGCGGGGCCGGCCGAGGCCGGAGCCCGCTCGGCGAACTCCGCCTCTCCCGGACCGCCCGCCCGATCCCGGCCGGGAGACCGGACGGAGATCCCGCCGGTGCGGGCGGACCGGGCGTCAGAAGCAGTCGGCGGGCATGTCGAGGGTCGTGCGGTCGAGGCTTTCCAGCAGCGCGAACTGGGCCTTTGTCCGGGGCAGTTCGTACCGGAAGAAGTACTGCCCCGCCCGGCGCTTGCCCTCGTAGAAGGCGCCGCCGCGCCCGGCGGCGGCCAGCATCTGCTCCAGCCACATCCAGGCCATTACGACGTGCCCCACGGCCTCCAGGTAGATCGAGGCGTTGGCGAGGGCGGTCTCGGTGTCCCCGGCCGCCCACAGGTGCCGCGTCACGGCGGCGACGCGGGCGAGGGAGTCGTCAAGCTGCCGCCCGAACCCGGCAAGTTCCCCACCCGCGGCCGCCGCGCGGGCGGTCGTCGCGGAGACGGTCTCCACGAGCACGCGGAGCCCGGCGCCGCCGTCCATGACGACCTTGCGGCCCAGCAGGTCGAGGCCGTGGACTCCGTGCGTCCCCTCGTGGATGGGGTTGAGTCGGTTGTCCCGGTAGAACTGCTCGACGTTGTACTCGCGGGTGTAGCCGTAGCCGCCGTGGACCTGGATGGCAAGGCTGTTGGCCTCCAGGCACCACTGGGAGGGCCAGCTCTTGGCGATCGGCGTGAGCACGTCCAGCAGCAGTCGGGCCCTGGCCCGCTCCTCGGCCGTCGGGGCGGTGCGCTCGTCGTCCAGCATCCGCCCGCAGTACAGGATCAGAGCCAGCGCGCCTTCGACGTACGACTTCTGGGCCAGGAGCATCCGGCGGACGTCGGGGTGCCCGATGATCGGGATCTGGGGGCTGGTGGCGTCCTTGGCCGTCAGCGGGCGCCCCTGGGGCCGGGTGCGCGCGTAGTCCAGGGCGTGCAGGTAGCCGGTGTAACCGAGCGCCGTGGCGCCGAGTCCGACGCCGATGCGGGCCTCGTTCATCATGTGGAACATGTAGGACAGCCCTCGGTGGGGCTCCCCGACCAGCAGGCCGACGGCACCCGGGGCGCCGCCCGGGCGGTGGGCACCCTCGCCGAAGTTGAGCAGCGTGTTCGTCGTCCCTCGGTACCCCATCTTGTGATTGAGGCCGGCCAGGGCCACGTCGTTGCGTTCGCCGAGCGTTCCGTCCGGCTCCACCAGGACCTTCGGGACGATGAAGAGCGAGAGTCCCTTCACCCCGGGCGGGCCACCGGGGATCCTGGCCAGGACCAGGTGGACGATGTTCTCCGACAGTTCGTGGTCCCCGCCCGAGATCCACATCTTGCTGCCGAACAGGCGGTAGCGGCCGTCCTCGGCCGGCTCCGCGCGGGTGCGCACGTCGGCCAGCGACGAGCCCGCCTGTGGTTCCGACAGGCACATGGTCCCGAAGAAGCGTCCCTCGACCATCGGGCGGACGTACGTGTCGATCTGGTCCTGGCTGCCGTGGGCCAGCAGCAGGTTGGCGTTGCCGATGGTGAGGAAGGGGTAGGAGGCGGTTCCCACGTTGGCCGCCTGGAACCAGGCGAAACAGGCGTTGGCCACCACGCCGGGCAGTTGCATGCCACCCACCTCGGCGTCCATGCTCCCGCCGATGAGCCCGGCGTCGGTGAAGACCCGCAGCGCCTCGGCGACCTCGGGGATGATGTGCACCCGCTCGCCGTCGAAGCGCGGCTCCTGGGCGTCGTTCTTCTTGTTGTGCGGGGCGAAGTGCCGGGTGGCGATCGTCTCGCTGAGGTCCAGGGCCGCGTCGAAGGTCTCGCGCGAGTGGTCGGCGAAGCGGGTGCGCGCGGTCAGGGACTCGACGTCGAGCCACTCGTACAGCAGGAAGTCGAGGTCTCGGCGGGAGAGCAGGAGAGAGACCATGATCCTCTTCTTCTCGGGTTCGGGTTCGGGGTCTCCGGGCGGAGCGGAGGGCGCGGAGCCGTACGGGCGGAGCGGAGGGCGCGGAGCCGTACGGGCGGGGTCAGACCGTGGTACCGAGGCCGCCGTCGACGGGAATGACTGCGCCGGTGACGTACGATCCGGCCCGGCTGGCCAGGTATACGGCGACGCCCGCCATGTCGTCCGGCCGTCCGATCCGGCGAAGCGGGGCCGCATCCGCGATCGCGTCACCGAGGGCGTCCAGGGTCGCGGCCATCATCTTGGACTCGAAGGGCCCGGGCGCGATGGCGTTCACCGTGATGCCCTGCGGCCCGAGTTCCTTGGCCAGCACGCGGGTCAGGTGGTGCAGCCCTGCCTTGCTGGCCGCGTACGAGTAGGCCGAGACCGGGCTGACATGCAGGCCGTCGATGGATCCCACGTTGATGATGCGCGCCGGGTCTTCCATCGACCCGCCGGCGCGCAGCTTCGGCAGCAGTGCCTGGGTGAGCAGGAAGGGGCTGCGAAGGTTGAGGTCCATGACCTTGTCCCAGCCGCTGACCGGGAACTCGTCCAGGGGCGCGCCCCAGGTTGCGCCGGCGTTGTTCACCAGGATGTGCAGCCGCTCCTCCCGGTCGCCGATCTCCGTGGCGAGCCGGTGGCACTCCTCCTCGCGCGACAGGTCGGCGGGCAGTGCGACCGCCTCGCCGAGGGCGGAGAGCTCGCGCACGGCCTCGTCGCAGGCCTCCGCCTTGCGGGAGCTGACATAGACCTTGGCACCCGCTTCGACCAGGCCCCGGGCGATCATCAGGCCGATACCGCGGGAGCCGCCGGTCACGAGGGCGGTCTTGCCGGCGAGGGAGAACAGTGAGGTCACAGCGGACTCCTGAGGGGAGAGACGGGCACGGGCAGGCGGTTCCCACCGACGAGGCAGATACTAAGCAGTCGCTTAGGTAGTTGTCCAAGGTCCACGCTCTCGCAACCCCGTCCGCGCCGGCTTGCCCGGCCGTCCCGGGAGAACCGATCGACGACCACGACGGCGTCGGCCGGGCCGGTGCGCACCGCGGGCCTCCGTCACCACCTGACTGGAGGCCGAAGAACAGATGTCCGCGCTCGTCGCCGACGTTCGCCACTTCCTCGGCCCGGAGGCCGGCCTTCATGGGGCATGCGGCTCGCACGGCCTCCCTGCGGAGCGGTGGGCGGACTGCGCCATCACCGACCATCAAGCGCAAGCCGAAGTCACCGCGTCCCACATCACCGGCCTCCCGCACCAGCGCACCCTCGCGAAGCCTGCTGGCTCGGCCTGCTGCCCACGTAATGCGGGCAGCCCTGAGGTTGGACCTGCGGAGCCCCGCCGAGAACGCGCAGCAGAGCGATCTACTGTCCGGTTGCCGATGGAAGCCCGACAGCTTCGTCGGTCCTCGCCCCTTTCAGGTGGACCCCTCGCAGGTTCGCGCCGGTGAGATCGGCCCCGGTCAGGTCCGCACCCGTCAGATCGGCCCCGGTCAGGTCCGCACCCGTCAGATCGGCCCCGGCCAGATTCGCACCCGTCAGATCGGCCCCGGCCAGATTCGCACCCGTCAGATCGGCCCCGGCCAGATTCGCGGCGGGCGTGCCCCACTTCTGATTCGGTCCCAGGTTCGCACCGGTCAAGTTCGCTCCCGCCAGGCTCGCACGGGTCAGGTTCGCACCCGTCAGATCGGCCCGGGTCAGATTCGCGGCGGGCGTGCCCCACTTCTCGTTCGGTCCCAGGTTCGCACCGGTCAAGTTCGCTCCCGCCAGGCTCGCACGGGTGAGATTCGCTCCCGTCAGATCGGCCCGGGTCAGGCTCGTAGGAGTATTGAGTTGATCTACGTTGAGGCGGGCTCCGGTCAGGTCTGCCCGGACGAGCAGCACCTCGGTGAAGTCCGTGCCCGACAGGCTGGCGTCGACCAGGCTCGCGTCGGACAAGTCGGCACTCCCCAGGCGCACGTCCTGCAGGAACGCCCTGGTCAGATCCGCGCCGTACAGGCGCGCCTCCCTCAGATCGACGTCCAGGAAGGAGGCGAGGGCCAGGATCGTCCCCGAACACAACGCGCCATGCAGGTTCACGCCGGTGAGGGTGGCCCTCTGCAAATCGGCGCCACTGAGGTCGGCGTCAGCAAAGGGAAGGTGACGAGCGGCCGAAGGATCGCCGCCGCGTTCCTTTCCATGACGTTGCGTCGACAGTTCCAGACCGCGCAGATCCGAGTTCCTCCAATTGATCTTTTCCTGACCGTCCTGGCCTGGCGGGCGCTCAGCCAATACCTCCGTCACCGCCGTCACGTCAGGGCGGCCCGGCGGAGGAACCTCGCCGACCTTTAGCCTCGGGAAGCCGCCGGCGGGGGCGGGCGCATGGGTACGCACGTACGCGGAGAGCACCGCAATGACCCTCGGCTGGTCGCGCGGTGAATCCTGCATGATGCGCTCCAGGGCGTAGATGCCCCCGAACCGCACATCGGCCGACGACGAACCCAAGTGTGTAACCGCCACGTTGAACCGGGTGGTGACCTGCGCCTGCTCGGCTATCTGCAGTTCTGTCCGCGTCTGGCCCACCGAGACCCAATTGAACAACAGGGCGATCAGCGCCGCCAGGCCAGGCAGTGTCGCCGCCAGCGTCAGCCATGGCGTCGTTCCACCCTGCCCACTCCCCCCGCGGCGGCGGGCGTTGCGGATCCGCCGCCGCGGGGCCGTGCGGCGCCGCGCGATCGAGTGCCTCGGCCGAGGCCGCCTGCCCCTCACTCTTCCATCGCACTCCAGGAATCAGGATTTCGCACGCCGAGGGCTCAAAGGCTGACTGACCGGCCTGAGACCATCGGCGACGCGAGGGCTCGGCCGGCCGCGGCATCGCGCTCGCGTTGCGGAATGCGCCGAGCGGGTGAAAAGTTGGCCGTAGATCGCCCGTACGTCGGTTGAGCTCAGACTCTCCGGTGCCGGACCCTTGCCGCCGTCAAGGGCCGAGTCCGCCACGGACCGACCAGCACCGTGCAAAGCCCATCTGGAACCCCCATGCTCACAATCGCCCGGCGAACCATCTTCCGCACAGTCGGTGCGTCCTGCCTGGCTGCGGCGCTTGTGCTGCCGCCAGGCGTGACGAGTGCCGTGGCAATGCCCCGGGCTCGCACCGAGACCTCGGTCGCAGTACCCGCC
>NZ_JAAAXQ010000550.1 GCF_009916105.1 Streptomyces sp. GC420
CGGTGGCCAGGGTGCCCTTGACCAGGCTGAGCGACTTCTCCTCCTGGGTCAGCGGGAAGAGGTAGTAAAGCTGGTAGGCGTTGCCGTTGATGTCGTTGAGCCGTTTGCCGACGACCAGCGCGGGCTCAGACAGAAAAACGGGGGAAGGCGAGAACGATGCACACCGTGGTGGAAAGAGAACTGGAACTCAAGCTGGTGCTGTCGCCGGAGCGCAGCATTCCCGTACCGGCCAGGCTGGCCTACCACACGGCCGACCCGTACGCCGTGCACATCACGTTCCACGTCGGCTCCGAGAACCCCGTCCGCTGGACGTTCGCCCGCGAACTGCTCGTCGAAGGGGTGTTCCGGCCGTGCGGGGACGGCGACGTACGGGTCTGGCCGACGAAGTCCGGGGGCCGCAGCGTCGTTCTGATGGGCCTGAACTCGCCCGAGGGCGACGCACTGCTGGAGGCCTCGTCCTCCGCCGTCTCCGCCTGGCTGGAGCGCATCCTGCGCGTCGTGCCCCCGGGCACCGAGCAGGAGCGGCTCGGTCCCGTCATCGACAAAGGGCTGAGGCAGCTGCTCGCGCCGTCGCGCACCGACGAGTCCCCGGAGACGGGGACCGCCGACGCGACGGGCGTGTGAGGTGAGGCGCGGCCCCGTGCGCGGCGCGACCGGGGAATCCGGCCGCGTCAGAACAGCTTGCCGGGGTTGAGGATGCCCAGCGGGTCGAAGGTCTGCTTGATGCCGCGCTGCAATTCGATTCCGACCGGGCCCAGTTCCCGGGCCAGCCACTCCTTCTTCAGTACGCCCACCCCGTGTTCGCCGGTGATGGTGCCGCCCAGTCGCAGGCCCAGCGCCATGATCTCGTCGAAGGACGCGCGGGCGCGCCGCGCCTCGTCGGGGTCGGCCGCGTCGAAGCAGACAGTGGGGTGGGTGTTGCCGTCGCCCGCGTGGGCGACCATGCCGATGGTCAGGCCGTGCTTCTCGGCGATGGCGGCAATGCCTTCGAGCATCGGGCCGAGTCGCGAGCGCGGCACGCACACGTCGTCGATCATCGTCGTGCCCTTGACGGCTTCGAGCGCGGTCAGCGACAGCCGCCGTGCCTGGAGCAGCAGTTCGGACTCGGCCGAGTCCTCGGCGGGCACGACCTGGGTGGCGCCCGCGGCGGCGCACAGCTCGCCGACGGCGGCGAGGTCGGCCGCCGGATCCGGGGTGTCGAAGGCGGCCAGCAGCAGCGCCTCGGTGGTGTCGGGCAGTCCCATGTGCGCCAGGTCGTTGACGGCCCGGATCGTCGTACGGTCCATCAGTTCGAGCAGCGCGGGCACGTGCCCGCGCTCCATGATCGCGCAGATTGCCTCGCAGGCGGCGGCCGCGGAGGGGAACTCGGCGGCGAGGGCGAGCTGGCGCAGCGGCTCCGGCTTGAGGGCGAGCACGGCCTTCACGACGATGCCGAGGCTGCCCTCCGAGCCGACGAACAGCCGGGTCAGGTCGTAACCGGCCACGCCCTTGGCGGTGCGCCTGCCGGTCGTGAGCAGCCTGCCGTCGGCGAGGACGACGTCCAGGCCGAGGACGTACTCCGCGGTGACGCCGTACTTGACGCAGCACAGGCCGCCGGACGCCGTGCCGATGTTGCCGCCGATGGTGCACGTCTCCCAGCTCGAGGGGTCCGGCGGGTAGTACAGCCCCTTCTCGCCGACGGCGCGGGAGAGTACGGCGTTGACGACTCCCGGTTCGACGACGGCGATCCGGTCCACCGGGTTGATCTCGAGGATGCGGTCCATCTTGACGAGGGAGAGCACGATGCAGCCCTCCGAGGCGTTGGCGGCACCGGACAGGCCGGTGCGGGCGCCCTGGGGGACGACGGGGACACGGAGCGCGGTGGCGGTCCGCATGACGTGCTGGACCTGTTCGACGCTGCGGGGCAGCACCACGGCGGCGGGGGTGCCCGAGGGACAGAAGCTCGCCATGTCGTGCGCGTAGGACGCGGTGATGTCCGGGTCGGTCAGCACGGCCTCGTCCGGCAGGGCGGCGCGCAGTTGTTCGAGGAGATCGGTCACGGTCTCAGCGTCGCATCGGGAGCCATCGGTGTGAACCCGGCTCGCTGTCGCCCCCTTGAGCGCCGATGCGATCTTCATATTGACGCACAGTGGCTTCATGCCTTTTCGTCCCGTCACCGCGCTTCGCACGCTGTCACCGGCTTCCCGGACCGCCCTGGTCCTCACGCTGGCCTCCGCGGCACTGGCGGGCGGCGTCCTGGCTCTCGCACCCCCCGAGGGGATCTCGTCCCCGGCGGCCCTCGCGGGGCTGCCGGGCGCCCCCGCGGAGATGCGCGGGCCGGCGCTGCGGAAGGCCGAGGCCCTGGCCGCGCGGGCCGCGCGGGCCAACGAGCGCGGCGACTTCCGGGCGGCCAGGGCCTGGGCCGAGAAGGCCCGGAGGACGGCGCCCGGCCACCCCACGGCGTACCAGGTACTGGCCGACGCCTACACGGGACTCGGCGCGTACAAGGAGGCCTCCCGCACGGTGTGGAAGCTCGCCGGCCTGCGGCCCGGCCTCCAGGCGTCGCTGCTGACGGCCCGCGAGTACCGCGTCCGCGGACTGCGGGAGGACGCCGAGGGCGCGCTCGGTGCGGCCATGGACGCGGCGTCCACGCCGACGGAACGCGCCGCCTGCCTGTTCCGGCTCGGCGAGCTCGCACGGGAGCAGGGCGAGGACGCCGATGCCCTGGCGTACTTCGAACGCGCGCTGCGCCTGGAGCCCCGGCTGCACGAGGCACTGGCGGGCCGGGCGGCCGTGCTGGCGGCCCTGGGAAGGACGGGGGCCGCGCTCGCGGACTACGCGCGGGCGGTGTCCGGTTCCCCCCGGGCCGAGTACCTGCTGGCGTGGGGCGAGCTGCTGGAGTCGCTGGGGCGGCTGGAGGAGGCCGAGAAGCAGTACACGCGGCTGCGCGCGGGCGGCGGCGACGTCGTCACCCGCGGCCTCTTCGAGACCGACCACGGCGATCCCGCGGCGGGCGTCCGCCTCTTGGAGGCCGAATGGCGGCGCGGCATCCGCAGCGTCGAGCTCGCCGACGCGCTGGGCTGGGCGCTGCACGGGATCGGGGCGCACGGCGAGGCACTGGCGTACGCCCGCAAGGCCGGGCGGCTGGGGACGCGCAGCGCGCTGTTCGTCTACCACCGGGGAATGATCGAGTCCTCCCTCGGCCTCCCGGGCCCCGCGCGCCGGCATCTCGCGGAGGCGCTGCGCATCAACCCGCGCTTCTCCCCCCTGGGCGCCCCCACGGCCCGCGAGACCCTCGCGGAACTGGGCGAGCCCACGGACGGCGGGGGCCCCGAGCGCCTTGAGTGGCCGCCGGCGCCGGTGAAGAGGCCCTCCGGGGAGCGGGAGACCTCCGCGGAGCGGCGGGAGCAGCCCCGGGGCGACGAGGACCGCGGGGGGTCGCGGGACCGGCCGGGCGAGGGACACGGGGGGCCGCAGGCGGAACCGGACGCAGGCGCGGGGCGCGGAGGGCCGCAGGCGGAACCCGGCCCAGCGCCGGCGGAAGGCCCGTTGGAATCGCCCGGAGCGGCGTCACCCGGGGCGTCTCCGACCGGCCCACCGTCACCCTGACCGGCATCCGGCCGGTCAGGTGGCGACTCGGCTCCTGCGCGTGCTCCGGCGCTGCAAGGAGACGAAGCCCCTCACGACCCGGCCGTAAGGGTGTGGCCACAGGCGACGGGCCCGCGCGCCGACACCGCACCCGGGGCCCGGATCCCACGGCAACGGCCTCCAACGCCGCCCCCACGGCTGCCACCCGGCCC
>NZ_JAAAXQ010000551.1 GCF_009916105.1 Streptomyces sp. GC420
GGGTTCCGGGGGCGCGGGGGGTTCCGGGCGCACGCGGGGCTCGGTCACGTTCGTTCCACTCCCGTCAGGTCCAGCTCGCGGGCGACGAAGTCTCGGTGCTCGGCCGGGCCGCCCCAGTCGGCGGCCAGTGCCCAGGCCCGCTTGGCGTACAGATGGAGGTCGTACTCGGTGGTGTAGCCGATGGCTCCGTGGCACTGGATCGCCGTACGGGCGACCAGGCGCGCGGCGTCGGAGGCGAGCACCTTGGCCATCGAGGTGCGCACGGCCGCCTCCGGGTCGCCGGTGGCCTGCGCCCAGCCGGCCGCCCACACCGCGGGGCGGGCGAAGCGGGTGGCGAGGACGGCGTCGGCCAGGGCGTGCTTGACAGCCTGGAAGGAGCCGACGGGCACGCCGAACTGCCGGCGTTCCTTCACATGGCCGACGGTCAGTCCGATCATCCGCTCGGCCAGGCCGACGAGCAGGGCCGAGGTGGCCAGGACGCCGCGCCGCCGGGCCGCGTCCAGTGCCTCCGGTCCCTCGGCGAGCGGCCGTCCGCCACCGGCCGGGGCGGTCACGCGGGCCAGGGCGCGGGAGCCGTCGACCGCGCCCACGGGTTCGGTGCTCACCTCCTCGCGCTCGTACAGCCGCAGTTTGTCGCCGCTGCGCAGCACCAGCAGGCCGGCGCGGGCCGCGAAGGGCACCGGGGGGTTCCCGGAGGCGTGGTCCGCGAGGGACGCGGTGAGCAGGGTCCGTCCGGCGAGTACGGCGTCGAGCGACGGGGCACCGGCCGCCGCGAGGAGCGGGGCGGCGACGGCGACCGTCTCGGCGGCGGGCACCGGCAGGCCGGAGCGGCCCAGGACCGTCAGCAGTGGTGGCAGCGCGTTCTCGTCCAGTCCGAGTCCCCCGGCGGACTCCGGCACGAGGGTGGCGGTCACGCCGGCTTCGGCGAGCTTCCGCCAGAGGTCGTCGACCCGTTCGGTGCGGCCGCCGGGCCAGCCGTCACGGATCTCGTCCGGTCCGGCCTCCTTGGCGAGCAGACCCTCGGCGGCCGCGGCCAGGGCCGCGTCGGTCTCGGCCGTCACGAAGCGCACGGCGGCGGTCACCTCCTCGGCAGGCCGAGCAGCCGCTCGGCGACGATGTTGCGCTGGATCTCATTGGTTCCGGCGTAGATGGGGCCGGCCAGGGAGAAGAGGAAGCCCCTGCTCCAGGGTGTGTCGGTCTCGGCCTCGGGGCCGAGCAGATCGAGGGCCGTCTCGTGCAGCCGGATGTCCAGCTCGGACCAGAAGAGCTTGTTGAGGCTGGACTCGGCGCCCAGCCGGCGTCCCTCGGCGAGGGAGGTGACCTGCTCCAGGGTGAACAGCTGGTACGCCTGGGCGTCGATCCAGGCCTGCACGACGCGGTCGCGGTGGGTGCCGGGCCCCCCGGGCAGGCCGCGGGCGTGGTCGAGCAGCCGGCCGGCCGCGGCGAGGTAGCGGCCGGGCGAGCGCAGGGTCAGGCCGCGCTCGGAGCCGGTGGTGGCCATGGCGACGGACCAGCCCTGGCCGACGTCTCCGAGGACGTCGGCGTCGGGGACGAAGACCTCGTCGAGGAAGACCTCGGCGAACCCCTCGTCGCCGTCGAGGCGTTCGAAGCCGCGGACGGTGACGCCGGGGGCGTCCAGCGGGACCAGGAAGTAGGTGAGGCCGCGGTGGCGTTCCGCCTCGGGGTCGGTGCGGAACAGGCCGAACAGGTGGGTGCAGAAGGCGCCTCGGGTGGTCCAGGTCTTCTGGCCGGTCAGCCGCCAGCCGCCGGCCCGCTCGTCGCGGACGGCGCGGCTGCGGACGGCGGCGAGGTCGCTGCCGGCGCCGGGCTCGGACCAGCCCTGTGCCCACAGGTCCTGGGCGGCGGCCATCCGGGGCAGGATGCGGCCCTGCTGTTCCGGGGTGCCGAACTCGAAGACCGCGGGGGCGAGCAGGAAGATGCCGTTCTGGGTGACGCGCTGGGGGGCGCCTGCCCTGTAGTACTCCTCCTCGAAGATCAGCCACTGCCACAGGGAGGCGTCCCGGCCGCCGTGGGCCTCCGGCCAGGACACCACGGCCCAGCGGGCGCCGAACAGCTTGCGTTCCCAGTCCAGATGGGCGGCGAATCCCTCGCGGGTGTCGCCGGAGGGCAGCGGCCGGGAGGGGACGTTGGCCTCCAGCCAGGCGCGGGCCTCCCGGCGGAAGGCCTCGTCCTCCTCGCTCCAGGTGAGGTCCATGTCAGTCCTCCGTGCCGGCGCGGCCGAAGGTGTCGCGGACCTCGCCGGCGACACCGGAGAGGTTGAGTTCGTAGGTGAAGCCCTGTTCGTAGCGGTAGCTGCGTTTCACGTCCCACAGGTCGATGCCGGCGAAGGCCTCCTTGGCGGCGCGGATCACCACCGGGTTCTTCGCGGCGATGGAGGCGGCCACGGCCAGGGCCCGGTCGCGCAGTTCCTCCGGGGGCACGACCTCCAGGACCGAGCCGTAGGCGTGGAGTTCGGCGGCGGTCGCGGTGGCCGAGGTGTACATCATGGCGCGCGCCCTGTGCGGCGGCACCAGCCGGGACAGGTGGGTGGCCGCGCCCAGGGCGCCCCGGTCCACCTCGGGCAGGCCGAACACGGCGTCCTCGGCGGCCACGACGATGTCCGCGTTGCCGACGAGGCCGATGCCGCCCCCGAGGCAGAAGCCGTGGACGGCGGCGACGACGGGGACCGCGCAGTCGTAGACGGCGGCGAAGGCGGCGAAGCAGCCCCGGCTGGCGCCGATCAGCGCGGAGTGGCCCGTGTCGGCCTGGATCTCCTTGATGTCGACGCCGGCGTTGAAGCCGCGGCCCTCGGCGCGGAGCACCACCGCCCGTACGCGGTCGTCGCGGCCCAGTCCGGTCAGTGCCTCGGCGAGCCGGTACCAGCTCGCCACCGGCAGGGCGTTGACCGGCGGGCAGTCGACGACGACCTCGGCGACGCCGCGCTCGTCGACTCCGGTCCTGACGATCTCTGCGCCCATGTCTTGGCTCCTGGTGGGGTGTTGGTGGCGGCGGGCGGGCGCGGCCGCTCAGGCGCGCTGGCTGCTGACGGAGACGACCTCGCCGGTCATGTAGGAGGAGTAGTCGCTGGCGAGGAAGGCGATGACGTCGGCGACCTCCCAGGGCTCGGCGGCGCGGCCGAAGGCCTCGTCGGCGGCGAGACTGTCGAGGAGTTCGGCGGTGGTGACCTTGGCGAGGTGGGGGTGCATGGCGATGCTCGGGGCGACGGCGTTGACCCGTACGCCGGAGCGTCCGACCTCGACGGCGGCGCAGCGGGTCAGGGCCATCACGCCGGCCTTGGCCGCCGCGTAGTGGGCCTGGCCGCGCTGGGCGCGCCAGCCGACGACGGAGGCGTTGTTGACGACGACTCCCGTGCCGCGCGGGACCATGTGCCTCAGCGCGGCGCGGGTGCAGCGGAAGGTGCCGCCGAGGGATACGTCGAGGACTCTGGACCACTGTTCGTCGGTCATGTCGACGATGTCGGCGGTGCCGCCGAGCCCCGCGTTGTTGACGAGGATGTCGAGGTGGCCGAGGTCCGCGATCGCGGTGGTGAACATCCGGTCGACGTCGTCCTGGGCGGTGACGTCGCAGACCACGGCGGGCGGCTTCTCGCCGGTGAGTTCGGCGAGCCGCTCGGCGGCTTCGGCGAGGCGGCGTTCGTGGCGGTCGCTGATGGCGACACGCGCGCCCTCCTCGGCGAGGCGGCGGGCGGTGGCGAAGCCGATGCCGGTACCGGCGGCGGCGGTGACCAGGGCGGTGCGGCCGGTCAGCAGTCCGTGGG
>NZ_JAAAXQ010000552.1 GCF_009916105.1 Streptomyces sp. GC420
CACCAACCCTCCCGCCCCGGCGCGGAGGGCTCCACGGAGGCGGCGGCATGACCATCCCCCTTCTGCTGCTCGCCGCAGCGCTCCTTCTGATCCTCGCCAACGGCTTCTTCGTGGCGGCCGAGTTCGGCCTGGTCACCGTGGAACGCGCGGAGGCCGAGCGGGCCGCCGCCGGTGGCGACCGCAGAGCGGAAACCGTGGTGAAGGCGCTGCGAGAGCTCTCCTTCCAGCTCTCCGGCACCCAGCTCGGCATCACCATCACCTCCCTGGTGGTGGGCATGCTCGCCGAACCCGCCCTGGCCGGACTGCTCTCCGGGCCCCTCACCGCCGCGGGCATCCCCGGCGGTGCCGTTCCCGGGGTGTCCGTGGCCATCGGCATGCTGCTCGCCTCCGCCGTGCAGATGGTGATCGGCGAACTCGTGCCCAAGAACTGGGCGGTGTCCAGGCCGCTGCAGGTCGCCCGATTCGTGGCGGGCCCGCAGCACGCCTTCTCACGGCTCTTCCGGCCGGTGATCGCCCTGCTCAACGCGGTCGCCAACCGGCTGGTGCGCGCGGTCGGCGTCGAGCCCACCGAGGAACTGGCCTCCGCCCGGTCCCCCGGTGAGCTCGTCTCCCTGGCACGGCACTCAGCCCTGGCCGGCGCACTCGAACAGGACACCGCCGACCTGTTCGTCCGTACCCTCTCGCTGGGCGGGCTCACCGCCCAGCACGTCATGACGCCCCGGGTGCGGGTCAGCGCGCTGCAGTCGTCGGCGACCGCCGCCGACGTCCTGAACCTGACCCGGGCCACGGGCCTTTCGCGGTTCCCGGTGTACGCCGAGCGGCTGGACGAGGTCGTCGGCATGGTCCACCTCAAGGACGCCCTCGCGGTCCCGGCCGCGGACCGGATGCGCACCCCGGTCGGCTCGGTCTCCGTGCCGCCGCTGCTGGTGCCGGAGACGCTGCCGGTGCAGCCGCTGCTGGAGCGGCTGCGCAGCGAGCAGCCGATCGCCGTCGTCGTCGACGAGTACGGCGGCACGGCCGGTGTGGTCACCCTGGAGGACATCGTCGAGGAACTGGTCGGCGAAGTGCGCGACGAGCACGACGCCGCCGACCTGCCGGAGCTGGCGGCCGTCCCCGCCGAGGACGGCCGGCCCGCTTGGGAAGCGGACGGCAGCTGCCGGGTACAGACCCTGCACCGCATCGGTTTCGAGGTGCCGGCGGGCCCGTACGAGACGGTCGCCGGCCTGGTCGCCGATCTGCTGGGCCGGATCCCGGTGCCCGGTGACCGGGTGGAGTTGCCCGGCTGGCGGCTGTCCGTGCGCCAGGTCGGCCACTACCGGGCCGAGCGGGTACGGATCGTGCGCACGGCGGACGCGACGGAGACGGTCACGGAACCGGCGGTTACGGAACCGGCGGTCACGGAACGGGCGGTCACGCAGTCCGCCGTCACGCAGCCCGCGGTCACTGAGCGGGCAGCGACAGAACCCGCGGAGGCCGTGCGATGAGCGCGCTGCAACTCGTCTTCGCGGCCCTGCTGGTCCTCGGCAACGGCTTCTTCGTCGGCGCCGAGTTCGCCCTCGTCTCCGTACGGCGCAGCCAGATCGAGCCGTACGCGGCAGAGGGCTCCAAGCGGGCCGGGCGGGTGCTGCACGGGCTGGAGAACCTGCCGCAGATGATGGCGGCGGCCCAGTTCGGCATCACCGTCTGCTCGCTGACCCTGGGCGCGGTCGCGGAACCCACCGTGGCGGGACTGCTGGAGCCCGTCTTCCACGCGGTGCATGTGCCCGAAGGGCTGATCCACCCGCTCGGCTACGTCATCGCGCTGGCCGTGGTGGTCTTCCTGCACCTCGTCGTCGGCGAGATGGTGCCGAAGAACCTGGCCATGGCCGCGCCGGAGAGGACCGCGCTGTGGCTCAGCCCCGCGCTGGTCGCGTTCGCGCGGCTGTGCCGGCCGGTCACCGCGTTCTTCGGAGCCTGCTCCCGGCTGGTCCTGAGGCTGTTCAAGGTCGAGCCGAAGGACGAGGTGGAGGCCGTCTTCACCAGCGAGCAGCTGACCCATCTGGTGGAGGACTCCCGGCAGGCCGGGCTCCTCGACCCCGGTGAGCAGGAGCGGCTGGAGGACGCGCTGGAGCTGGGCAGCCGTCCGGTCACGGACGTACTCCTCGACCGGGCCTCGCTGGTGACCGTCGACCCCACCGTCACCCCGCGCCGGATCGAGGAGCTGACCGTGCGCACCGGCTACTCGCGCTTCCCGGTCTGCGCCGAGAACGGCGCCTTCATGGGCTATGTGCACGTCAAGGACGTACTGGACCTGGACGAGCCGGACCGCGCGGTGCCGCAGCAGGTGTGGCGGCGCATGACCACGCTGCGGCCCGAACTCCCGCTGGACGACGCCCTGTCGGTGATGCGTCGCGCGGCGACGCACCTGGCGCAGGTCGCCGACGGTTCCGGGCGGGTACTGGGTCTGGTGACGCTGGAGGACGTCCTGGAGATGCTGGTCGGCGAGGTGCGCGACCCGGCGCACCGGGAGCAGCAGCCCCGGCCGAAGCCGGTCGGGACGCAGCCGCCCGCCCTGCCGTCCGAAACCGCCCTGCCGTCCGGAACCGCCGCCGCGTGCGAAACCGCCGTACCGTCCGGAACCGCCGCCGCGCCGGCGGAGCCGTCGCTGCCCGCGGCCGGCGTGTCCCGCGTGGGCGGCGCGGCTCCCGCCGCGGAGGTGGAGGAACGGGCGCTGGCCGGCTGACGGCCGCCGCAGGGGCGGCTACGGCAACGGGTCCTGGGGGCCGCGGTCCATCGGGCCGCGGCCCGACAGGACCTCGCCGTAGGCCTGCATCAGGTCCGGCAGCCGGAGCGTCGCCAGCTCCTCCCGGTTCGGCGTGCCGACGTAGCCGGACAGCCGCAGGTCACGGTAGGCGCAGCTCTTCTCGTACAGCGTGCGCAGGAACCGGCCGTTGCCCAGCTCGTCGATCCATCCCTGGTCGACGACGTGCCCGCTGATGGACCGCAGCTCCTCCAGCGACTCCTCGTCCCACTGGTCGCCGTTGTCGGCCGCCAGGACCTGGCCGATGGCGGTCAGCTCCAGGGGACGGTACGAGGGGAAGTCCACCCGGGTGGTGAAGCGGGAGGACAGGCCGGGGTTGGCGGCCAGCAGCCGGTCCATGCCCTCCGGGTAGCCGGCCAGGATCACCACCAAGTGGTCGCGGTTGTCCTCGGCCCGCTTGAGCAGCACCTGGAGGGCCTCGTCCCCGTAGGCGTCGCCCTTGCTGTAGCCGGTGTTGGACAGGCTGTAGGCCTCGTCGACGAAGAGCACCCCGCCGAGTGCCGAGTCGATCAGCTCGTTCGCCTTGACGGCGGTCTGGCCGAGGAACTCGCCCACCAGGTCGGACCGCTGGGCCTCCACGAGATGGTCACCGCCGAGCAGCCCCAGCGCGTAGAACACCCGCCCGAGGATCCGTGCCACCGTCGTCTTGCCGGTGCCCGAGGGCCCGGAGAAGACGAAATGCCGCTTGGGCGGCTGCACCGGAAGGCCCTGCTCGGCCCGCAGCCGCGCCATCTTCAGCTGCGCGGACAGCGCCCTGACCTGCCGCTTGACCGGCTCCAGGCCGACCATCCGCTCCAGTTCCGCCAGCGCGGCGGCCAGCAGCTCCGGGACGGCTCGACGCCGAAGGTCGGCCGCTCGCCTGACGGCGTGGTTCCCGCCGCGGGGGCCTCCCGCCCGGCTCCGCTCCGGAAGGGCTCTTCCCGAGCCGGGTCTTCCGGGCATCAGGGTGTG
>NZ_JAAAXQ010000553.1 GCF_009916105.1 Streptomyces sp. GC420
GGGTGAGGGGGGTGAGGGGTGACGGGATCACCGCCGGAAGCGCCAGCCGTCATCCGTCACCGTCGAGCTCCGTGCGCCACTCACGGACCGCGGCCGCCCTGACCGGAGCGTTCCAGCCGCCGGGGCGGGCGGCACCGCCGATGTGGAAGGCGTCGACGCCCGCGGCGCGCAGCGCGGGTACATGGTCGAGGCGGAGGCCGCCGCCGACCATGAGGCGGGGCCCGTAGCCGGGGTCGCCGCGCCGCCCGGCCTCCGCGACCAGGACGGGCAGGCCCGCGTCGACGCCCTCGGGCGCGCCCGCCGTCAGGTAGGTGTCGAGGCCGGGCAGCTCGGCGAGCTGCTTGCGCAGCGCGTCGCGGTCGGCGGCGCGGTCGATCGCTCGGTGGAAGGTCCAGCGGCAGCCGGCTACGGCGCGCGTGACGTCGAGGATCGCCCGCATGTCGGGCAGCCCGCCCTCGTCGAGGAAGCCGAGCACGAACTCGTCGGCACCCTCCGCGCGCAGCGCCTCCGCGTCCCGGACGAGCCCGGCCACGTCCCCCGCCGCGAAGCCGTCGCCGCCACGCAGCATCACGCGCAGCGGGATGTCGACGGCGGCGCGGACCGCGGCGAAGGTCTCGCGGGGCGGGGTGATGCCGTCGGCGGCCATGTCAGTGGCCAGTTCGAGGCGGTCGGCGCCTCCGGCCCGGGCGGCGACGGCGTCTTCCGCGTCGAGGGCGATCACCTCAAGAATTGGTCTAGACATGTGCGCAAGATTGCCACACCCCACACGCCGGGGAAACCAGGGGCCCACAATTGGCTCATGTCACGCGACGACCTGGACCCTCGACAGGACAGAGACCTGCAGGAACGGTGGGTCCGGACGCTGCTCCGCGCCCGGGAACACGCGCGCGGCACAGACACCGGCACCGGCACCGGCACCGGCACCGGCACCGGCACCTCAGACGACGGCGACGGCGACGGGCCGTTCCCTTCGCCGTATCCGTACGCCCGCAATCTCCTGGACCGCTGGGCCGAACCCCAGCGGCGCTACCACACCACCGCCCACCTGACCGCGGTCCTGGACCACATCGACGGCCACCTCGCCCCACACGCCGCCGACCCCGACCTCGTACGCCTCGCGGCCTGGTTCCACGACGCCGTCTACCTCCCGGAGCGCGACACCAACGAGGAACGCAGCGCCCGCCTCGCCGAACGCGCCCTGCCCGAAGCCGGCCTGACCCGCGCCCAGGCCGACGAGGTCGCCCGCCTCGTACGCCTCACCGTCACCCACGCCCCGGACCCCGGCGACAGCAACGGCCAGGTGCTCTGCGACGCCGACCTCGCGATCCTCGCCTCGGGCCCGGAGGCGTACGCCGCCTACGCCTCGGCCGTCCGCGAGGAGTACGGCTTCGTGCCGGACGACGCCTTCCGCGAGGGCCGAGCCGCCGTCCTGCGGCATCTGCTGGAACTGCCGCGCCTCTTCCACACCCCGTACGGCGAGGCTCACTGGGAGGCGCCCGCGCGCCACAACCTCAGTACCGAACTGGAGTTGCTCTCCGCAGGCTGAGCCGCGCCTCGGCGGCCGCGGGCCGTTCGGCGGCGGCCGCCAGCCCTTCCGCCAACCGCGGCAGCACTTCCCCGAGCTTGGCCAGCACCGCCGCCTCCCACGGCAGCGGCACGACCCGCGCCCGCACCGCCGGGTCCTCCAGCGCCTTCGCCAGCTCCGCCGCCAGCCCGCGCATCGGCTCTCCGGAATCCACGCCCACCAGCACTCCCCCCGACACCGTCCGTCCACCCTGTGCGGCGGATCCTACCGAACGTGTACGGGACATTACGCTCCGGCGTCACCTCTCTCCCGAAGGCGCAGGTCACCCAAAGCGGCGTGCACGCGGCGGAGTCGACGGCACGCCCGGCCGATCCACCGCCGCACGGCGGTGCTTGGGGCGCCGCAGCCCCGACTCGGTGAGCAGCCGCACGATTTCCTTGCTGCCGACCTCAACGGCCCCGGCGCGCACCGCATCGGCGTACCGGTGCGAGGGCACGTCGTAGTGGTCGCGCTCGAAGGCGCGGGCCGGGCAGCCGATGCTCGCCGCGAAGGCGTGCAGTTCGTCGAACGACACGTCGCTGACCAGGTGGGACCAGAGCCGGCCGTGCCCCGGCCAGGTCGGCGGGTCGATGTAGACCGTCATCCCCCGCTCACCCGCCGACCGCGCCGAGCGAGCCGACGGGTGCCACGCGCACCGCCACCTTGGCGCACACCCAGTGCGGCGCGGGGCCCAACTCGGGTTCGACGTCGAGGGCGTGGGGGTCGCCGTCGGCACAGACGGGGCACAGGGGCCAGCGGCCGTAGCGTTCGAGCAGGGCGTCCTGGACGTCCTGGGCGACGAGGCCGGCGACGTACTCGACGCCCTCCGGCCACTGCTCCGCCCACCAGCGGCGGTGGGAGACGGACTCCTCGACCAGCGAGACGACCTCGGCCTCCGCGACCCGGCCGGCGACGAGGTCGGCGAGCACCAGGGCGCGGGCCATGTGCAGGGCCTGTTCCAGGCGGGAGACGGCGGGGCTCTCGTGGTCCATACCGCCATTGTGCGTCCCGCCGGAGAACCCCACCAATGAGAGCCTGCCGGAGAAGCGGCACCGAGGCCTCTTGACCCCGCCGCACGGGCGAAAATACCTTTCAGATGTGACCGATGACGTGAAGGAAAGTTTCAGCGGACGCCGCGCCCCCGCGCCCGCGCCGGGGCAAGCCACCGCGTCCACCGGCCGTCCCGGGCCCGCAGGCCGCCCCGGGTCCGCAGGCCGCGCCGGGTCCGTCGGCGGCAGCGCACCCGCCGGCGCCAAGGGCGCGGGCACGACTCCTCCCGCACCCGCCGCCCTCGCCGCCAAGGTCCGTACGCTCGCTCCCTCGATGACCCGCTCCATGCAGCGCGTCGCCGAAGCCGTCGCGGCCGACCCGGCCGGTTGCGCGGCGCTCACGGTCACCGGCCTCGCGGAGCTCACCGGAACGAGTGAGGCGACGGTCGTGCGTACGGCCCGCCTGCTCGGCTACCCGGGCTACCGGGACCTGCGGCTCGCCCTCGCCGGGCTCGCCGCGCAGCAGCAGTCCGGCCGCGCCCCCTCGGTCACCGCGGACATCGCCGTCGACGACCCGATCGGCGACGTGGTCGCCAAGCTGGCGTACGACGAGCAGCAGACCCTCGCCGACACGGCCGCCGGGCTCGACACCGCGCAGCTCGCCGCCGCCGTCGCCGCGGCGGCCACCGCCCGCCGTATCGACATCTACGGCGTCGGCGCCTCCTCCCTTGTCGGGCAGGACCTCGCGCAGAAGCTGCTGCGGATAGGTCTGATAGCGCACGCGCACAGCGATCCGCATCTGGCCGTCACCAACGCCGTACAGCTGCGCGCCGGGGACGTGGCGATCGCCATCACCCACTCCGGTTCGACGGGGGACGTCATCGAGCCGCTGCGGGTCGCGTTCGAGCACGGGGCCACGACGGTCGCGATCACCGGGCGGCCGGGCGGTCCGGTCTCGCAGTACGCCGATCACGTGCTGACCACGTCGGTGGCCCGGGAGAGCGAGCTGCGGCCCGCGGCGATGTCGAGCAGGACCAGCCAGCTGCTCGTCGTGGACTGCCTGTTCATAGGAGTCGCGCAGCGTACGTACGAGACGGCGGCGCCCGCGCTGGCCGCGTCGTACGAAGCGCTCGCCCACCGTCACACCCCTGTCTCTTATAAACATCTCCGAGCC
>NZ_JAAAXQ010000554.1 GCF_009916105.1 Streptomyces sp. GC420
GTCACACACCCGACCCGGGCCGACGAGAACTGCCCCGCGCCGCACCATCGATACTCAGCCCTACGATCTTCGTATGAGAGATCGGAGTCCCGCAGGCGAAGAGTTGTGGACCGCCCGGCTGACGCTGCGACGTCCGACCGAGGCCGACGTCGATGCGATCTTTGCGATCCACAGTGACCCCGGAACCTGCCTGCACAATCCCTCCGACACCCTTGCACGGCCGGGCGAGGCCGAAGAGCTCTACCAGTGCTGGGACGACCAGTGGAACAAGTACGGATACGGATACTGGGTCGTCCGGCGCCGCGACTCGGCCCAGCAACTGGGCTTCTGCGGGATCAAACCCATGGAGCTGAACGGCATGAAGGTCCTCAACCTCTTCTACCGCTTCGCCACCTCGGCATGGGGCCAGGGCTACGCCGGCGAGGCCGCGACCACGGTCACCGCTTGGGCAATCCGGCATGTTCCCGACCTACCGCTCGTCGCCCGCGTCCGACCGGCCAACATCGCCTCCCAGCGCGTGGCGCTCCGGGCGGGCCTGTCCCGAGCGGAACACTTCGACGGCGTTGGATGCGACGGCCTCGACTGGATTTACGCGGTGAATCTGCCGAACTGAGCAGACTCGGCGCCCATGTACGAGCCCACCACTAGCTCTGCTCGAGGTGTGCCAGGAAGGCGGACCAGGCCGGGGCTCGGAAGACGAGCTTCGGGCCGTCGGGGTTCTTGGAGTCGCGGACGGGGACGATACCGGGGTGGCCGTCGGCGACCTCGAGGCAGTCGCCGCCGCTGCCACCGCTGTGAGTGGACTTGCGCCAGGCTGCGGCTCCGGGGAAGTCCCGGGCGACTTCCACGCAGTCGCCGCCGCTGGGACCGCTGTAGGTGGACTTGTGCCAGGTGGCCGCACTCAGGGCGTACTCAGGACTGATCCTCATGCGCGTAATCCTCCGCCACTGATTCGATCAGGGTCAGGGAGTCCCGCGGTGAAAGAGCGGTGGCCCCCAACAGATCGTAAGTCAGTTCGTAGTGCGCGACGGCGGCTGGATCGTCTTGCAACTCCCCCATTCCCAGGCCTTGGAGATAGGCGAGTGTGGGCGCGTCGGTGAAGGACATCAGCTTGAGGGAGCCTTCGATTGCCATGTGACCACCCGCCGCGAACGGCAGCACCTGCACGATGATCCGGTGCCGTCGTGCCAGCGTCGCCACATGGCTCAGCGCATGGGCCATCACGGCTGGGCCGCCCATGGTTCGCCGTAGCACGGCCTCGTCCAGAACCGCCCACAACAACGGTGTCGTTGGATCGGCCAGCAGCTTTGCACGGTCCAGGCGGGCCGACACCAGCTCGTCGATCACATCCTCTGTCGCCGTGGGACGGCCCGCGCGGAACATCGCCCGCGCGTAGCCCTCCGTCTGGAGCAGGCCCGGGATCAGGAGAGGGGCGTACTCCTTGATTGCCGTCGCTACGGCTTCCGCCTCCGCGGCCTCCGCGAAGTGGTCCGGGTAGCGGGACTTGTTCGCCGCCCGGCAGTTGCGGGTGAAGAAGCCGCGCGTGCCGAGGATGTCGTCGAGCCGGCGGGCGTAGTCGGGCTGCATGCGGCGCGTGCCGGCTTCGAGCTGACCGATGAAGGAGCCGCTGACGAAGAGCGGCCCGCCCAGCTCGTCCTGAGTGAGGCCCGCACGCTCGCGTGCGTGGCGCAGTTCGGCACCGAGCAGAGCCCTGGGGGAAGAGGACGGGTCGAGGTCCTTGGGTCCGGGCATGGCAACTCCCTGCGAACAAGTGGGGTTGTTGGGCCGCCTCGCCGGAAAGCGTAGCTGGGTACCGGTCACGCTGTGTGCGGAACCAGAACACTCAGAGTGGAGGGCGTTGCGATGGTGACGACCGCGAGCGAACGGGAGCGGGAGGCCGAGGAGGCCGTCGCGGGATTGCGGGAGGCGCTGGGCGCGGTGGGGATCACCCTGCCGTCGCTGTGGGTGGACCCGGTGTCGAGCGCGAGCCGCGAGCCGGGGCCGCCGCTGGTGGAGCTGGGCCGCTGCAACGTGGAGACGGCGCTGCGGCTCGCCGCCGTGCTGCGCCGGGTGGAGGGGCGGTGAGCGCGTCGGACGACGGCTGGATCGTCGCGGCGGAGCGGCCGCCGGAACCCGGTCCGGTGGCGTGGCCTGTGCCGCCCGGTCCCGCCGAGTCGGCCGACTGCCCCCGGTGGCGCGACACGGTGGACACGGCCGACGAGACCGGGGTCCCGGAACCGATCGGTGGCGGCCCTGGCGCGAGGCGGGAAACCGCAGGCGAGCCGATGGGACCGATGGGGGCGGGGTCCGGCGGGATACGGGTCCGGCCGCCCGAGGCCGGGACGTACGTCGTCGACGCGCGGAGTGGCGACGTGGGCCGGGTCATGGGGCACGTCGGCGGTCGGCTGCAATTACGGCCGCCGAACGGCGGGCGGGAGTGGGACTGCCCGCTGGAGGCGGTGGCACCGCTGCCGCCGACCGAGGTGCTGCGGGCCCGCGTGCGCCGGCTCAACCGGGAGCCGAGGCTTCGGTGAGCGGGCCGTCCGCGCCCGCGCCCGCGCCCCCGGTGTGCCCGAGCCCGGTGCCAGCGCCCCCCGGTGTGCCCGAGCCCGGTGCCAGCGCCCGCGCCCGGTCGGTGGCCAGTAGAACGGTCGGGCGTCGCCCCGGTCAGGTGCCGGTATCGGCCAGGGCCGCGCGGAGATGGCCGGCGTGGGTGGTGAGGAGGCGGGAGGCGGTCGGGGCGTCGACGCCGCCCAGGATGACCAGGATCGCGTTCTTCACCTCGCCGTCCGTGGCGGCGAGGGCCGCCCCGATCTCCTCGTCCGCGGCACCCGTGGCGAGTGCCACGATGCGGTGGGAGCGGGCACGCAGCTTCTCGTTGGAGGCGCGTACGTCGACCATCAGGTTTCCGTACGTCTTGCCGAGGCGGATCATCGTGACGGTCGAGATCATGTTGAGGACGAGCTTCTGCGCCGTCCCCGCCTTCAGCCGTGTGGAGCCGGTCAGCAGCTCGGGTCCGACGACGATCTCGATGCCGTGGTCGGCGGCCGCCGCCAGGGCCGAGTCCTCGTTGCAGGACAGGCCGACGGTGAGGGCGCCCCGGGCGCGGGCGTGTTCGACGGCGCCGACGGCGTACGGGGTGCGGCCGGAGGCGGAGATGCCCACGACGACGTCGGCGGCGGTGACGGACAGCGCGTCCAGGTCCGCCGCCGCGAGTTCCCCGCTGTCCTCGGCGCCCTCCACCGAGGTCACCACCGCCCCGGGGCCGCCCGCGATCAGCCCGAGGACCTGTCCCGGCCCGGTGTTGAAGGTCGGCGGGCACTCGCTGGCGTCCAGCACGCCGAGCCGTCCCGCCGTGCCCGCGCCGGCGTAGATGAGGCGCCCGCCGCGGGCCATCCGTTCCGCCGTGCCGTCGATGGCCGCGGCGATCTGCGGCAGCCGTTCGGCGACCGCGGCGGGCACCGTGGCGTCCTCGCCGTTCATGATCCTGGCGATGTCGAGGGTCGGCAGGCGGTCGATGTCCGCCAGTTCCGGCCGGAAGGCCTCGGTGGTCAGGGTTCCGAGGTGGGCCAGCAAATCGCGGTGCCCGGGGCCGTCGGCGTCCGGCCGCTCGGCGGTGTCGTGGGCGTCACTGGTCGACGGCGTCATGTGCGGCGGCTCTTTCTCGGGTCGTCCGGGTCGTCCGGGTCGTCCGGGTCGTTCGGGGGGGTCAGCGG
>NZ_JAAAXQ010000555.1 GCF_009916105.1 Streptomyces sp. GC420
CCCCCACGGCCCTGTGAAGCCCTGTGAAGCCCTGTGAAGCCCTGTGAAGCCCTGTGAAACCTGTAAAGCTCCGCGCGGTTCTGTGAAGCCTGTGACATGTCGTGATGCAGGAGGCAGCTGATGACCCCGACGCGTCGTACCGGAGTGGGCGTGTGGTTCGTCGGAGCACGCGGCTCCGTCGCCACCACGGCGGTGGCCGGCTGCGCCGCCGTCGCGGCGGGACTCCACCCGCCGGCCGGCATGGTCACCGAGACGGACTCCTTCACCGGGACCGGGCTGCCGGCCCTGGCGTCCCTCGTCTTCGGAGGCCACGACACGGCGAGCTGCCCGCTGCCCAAGCGCGCGGAACACCTGGCGGCCGGCGGAGTCCTGCCGCACGGACTGCCCTCGGCCGTCGCCGCCGAACTGGCGGCCGCGGACAGCGCCATACGGCCCGGCGGACCCCTGCCGGGCGACACGCGGGACGAGGAAGAACTGGTCACTGCCTTCGCGGAGGACATCACCGGCTTCGTCCGCGACCGGGGACTGGCCCGTGCCGTGGTGGTGAACGTCGCCTCCACGGAGCCGGCGCCGCGCGACGACGCCTCCCTGCCGCCCAGCTCCCTCTACGCGGCGGCGGCGCTGCGCGCCGGCTGCCCCTACGTCAACTTCACCCCGTCCACCGGTCTGCACCACCCGGCCCTCCGGGAAGGGGCCGCCACCAGCGGTCTGCCGTACGCCGGGCGGGACGGCAAGACCGGCCAGACCCTGCTGAGATCCGTCCTGGGCCCGATGTTCGCGCAACGGGCCTTCGAGGTACGGGCCTGGTCCGGCACCAACCTGCTGGGCGGCGGCGACGGCGCGTCCCTCGCCGACCCGGCCGCGGCCGCGGCCAAGAACTCCGGCAAGAACCGGGTCCTGGCGGACACCCTCGGCAACCTGCCCGAGGGCCGGGTCCACATCGACGACGTACCCGCCCTCGGGGAGTGGAAGACGGCCTGGGACCACATCGCCTTCGACGGCTTCCTCGGCTCCCGGATGATCCTCCAGACCATCTGGCAGGGCCCCGACTCGGCGCTCGCCGCCCCTCTGGTCCTCGACCTCGCCCGTCTCACCGCCCGCGCCCACGAACTCGGTCTCTCCGGCCCGCTGGAACCCCTCGCCTTCTACTTCAAGGACCCGTACGGCGACTCGGCCGCCCTCGCCGACCAGCACACGGCGCTGCTCACCTTCGCCGCCCGCCTGAGGGAGGCGGCCCGATGAACCCCCTCGCCCGCCATCGAGGCTCTGCCCCGCGTCCGGCACTCACCGGGCCCGCCGCCCGGACCCAGCCCCTGCCGCGGTCCGGTCCCGCCCCCGGCGACGACGCAGTGGCGGGTGCGAGGCCCGGCCCCGGCGCGCCCGACGAACGGCGTCGCCCCGCGCCGTTCGCGCAGACGGAGCCCGTCTCGCCGCCGCCGGACACCGCCGCACGCGGCAGCGGCCGCGGTCCGGGAACGGCTCCCGCCCGCGCGGCACGTGAACCGGGCCTGCCCCGGGGTGCGGACGGCGGGGCCGCAGAGAGCCAGGACCCGGCTGCCCCGGAAGAGGTCGCCCCCGGCCCTCCTGCGGCCGGCGCGGAGATGCGGGCCGGTCACGGGACAGCGGACGGCGCGGGCGAGCGGGGCGGCGACGAGCCCCGGGGTGCCGCCCGCCCGCCGGTCACCGCCACCACCGCCACGCGCGCACGGGCACGGGCATGGGCCGAACTGCTGCGGATCTCCGCCGTACTCACCGTGCCCGGTGACGCCCTGGCAGGAGCGGCAGCGGCGGGCAGGGCTCCCGGGCGGCGGACACTGCTGGCGGCCGGGGCCTCCGTCTGCCTGTACGAGGCGGGCATGGCACTCAACGACTGGGCCGACCGTGACATCGATGCCATCGAGCGCCCCGGGCGGCCACTGCCCTCCGGGCGCATCGCACCCCGCGCGGCCCTCGCCGCCGCCGCCGGTCTGACGGTGGCCGGCCTCGCCCTGGCCGGGCGGGCCGGCCGCCCCGCCCTGGCCGCGGCGACCGCCCTCGCCGCGTCGGTCTGGGCCTACGACCTGCACCTGAAGAACACCCCGGCCGGACCCGCCGCCATGGCGACGGCCCGCACACTCGACCTCCTGCTCGGTGCGGCGGCGGAGTCCCGTCCCCCCGGCCCCGGCATGGCCGCCGCACTACCGTCGGCCGTCCTGCTCGGCGCGCACACGCTGGCCGTGACCGCCGTCTCGCGCCGGGAGGCGCAGGGCGGCGCCCCGGGCGTGCCACTGACGGGCCTGCTCGCGGCACTCGCCATCGGCGCCGCCGTACGGCCTCACGGCACCGGCACCGGCACCGCGCGACCACCGTACGACAGGGATCCGCCGGCCCCTGCCCGTCCGGCGCGGCACCCCGGCCGCGCGGGGTACCGCCGCCGCACCGTGCCTGCCCCCGGCGCCGCCGCCCCGGCCACCGCCATCACGGCCCGCGCCGCTCAGGCACTGTGCGCCGCCGCCTACGTGGGCACCGTCGCCGGACCGTATCTCCACGCCGCCCTCAACGCCTCACCTCCCCTCATCCAACGAGCCGTCGGCGCCGGAATCCGCGCCGTCATCCCCCTCCAGGCGGCACTCTCCGCCCGGGCCGGAGCCCCGGTGACCGGTGCCGCGCTGCTGGCCTGCGCACCCCTTGCCCGGCGTCTGGCGCGAAAGGTGAGTCCCACATGACCGACGACCCCGACGCCACCCCCCTGCGTTTCGGCTACGGCACCAACGGCCTGACCGACCTGCGCCTGGACGACGCGCTCGGCCTGCTCGCCGACCTCGGCTACGACGGCGTGGGGCTGACGCTCGACCACATGCACCTGGACCCCCTGGCCCCGGACCTCGCCGCCCGGACCGGGCAAGTGGCGGCGCGACTCGGCCGGCTGGGTCTGGGTGTCACCGTCGAGACGGGAGCCCGCTACGTCCTGGACCCGCGCCGCAAGCACGGCCCCAGCCTCCTCGACCCGGACGGCGACGCCCGCGCGGCACGCACCGGTCTGCTGCTGGCCGCCGTACGGGTCGCCGCCGACCTCGGGGCACACGCCGTGCACTGCTTCAGCGGCGCCGTCCCCCCGGGCACCGACCACGACACCGCCTGGAAACGGCTCACCGAGTCACTGGAGCCCGTACTCCGCGCCGCCGCCCGCACCGGCGTACCACTGGCCGTCGAACCCGAACCCGGTCACCTGCTGGCCACCCTCGCCGACTTCCATCACCTCCGTCTTCTCCTCGGCAGCCCCGAACCGCTCGGACTGACCCTCGACATCGGGCACTGCCAGTGCCTGGAACCGGCCCCACCCGCGGACTGCGTACGCGACGCGGCACCCTGGCTGCGCCACGTCCAGATCGAGGACATGCGCCGCGGCGTGCACGAACACCTCCCCCTCGGCACCGGCGAGATCGACTTCCCGCCCGTACTGGAAGCCCTGCGCGACACCGGCTACCAGGGGCTCACCGTCGTCGAACTGCCCCGCCACTCCCACGCCGGCCCCCGCCTCGCCGAGGAGTCCCTGCGCTTCCTGCGCGGCCGGCCACGAAGCATCCACCCAGCCGGGCGACCGCACCGAGGAGTTCAACGCCCGCATGTCCGGCCGCCCCTACTCCGCGGGCGGCATCCGCACCACCGTCGCCGCGACCCGCGCCGCCTCCGACGCCGAACTGGAGGCCAACCTCGTACG
>NZ_JAAAXQ010000556.1 GCF_009916105.1 Streptomyces sp. GC420
GGAAACACCGAAGGGAAGCGCCCGGAGGAAAGCCTCGGAGAGTGTTCTGGGGTGAGTACGAAGGAAGCGTCCGTTCCTTGAGAACTCAACAGCGTGCCAAAAGTCAACGCCAGATATGTTGATACCCCGTCTCCAGCATCTGCTGGGGCGAGGTTCTTTTGAGAGAATACACAGCGAGGACGCTGTGAACGGCCGGGATTATTCCTCCTGGCTGTTCCGCTCTCGTGATGTGTCGCCGGGATATCCCGGAAGCATTCACGGAGAGTTTGATCCTGGCTCAGGACGAACGCTGGCGGCGTGCTTAACACATGCAAGTCGAACGATGAAGCCCTTCGGGGTGGATTAGTGGCGAACGGGTGAGTAACACGTGGGCAATCTGCCCTGCACTCTGGGACAAGCCCTGGAAACGGGGTCTAATACCGGATATTACTCTCGCAGGCATCTGTGAGGGTGGAAAGCTCCGGCGGTGCAGGATGAGCCCGCGGCCTATCAGCTTGTTGGTGGGGTGATGGCCTACCAAGGCGACGACGGGTAGCCGGCCTGAGAGGGCGACCGGCCACACTGGGACTGAGACACGGCCCAGACTCCTACGGGAGGCAGCAGTGGGGAATATTGCACAATGGGCGAAAGCCTGATGCAGCGACGCCGCGTGAGGGATGACGGCCTTCGGGTTGTAAACCTCTTTCAGCAGGGAAGAAGCGAAAGTGACGGTACCTGCAGAAGAAGCGCCGGCTAACTACGTGCCAGCAGCCGCGGTAATACGTAGGGCGCGAGCGTTGTCCGGAATTATTGGGCGTAAAGAGCTCGTAGGCGGCTTGTCACGTCGGGTGTGAAAGCCCGGGGCTTAACCCCGGGTCTGCATTCGATACGGGCTAGCTAGAGTTCGGTAGGGGAGATCGGAATTCCTGGTGTAGCGGTGAAATGCGCAGATATCAGGAGGAACACCGGTGGCGAAGGCGGATCTCTGGGCCGATACTGACGCTGAGGAGCGAAAGCGTGGGGAGCGAACAGGATTAGATACCCTGGTAGTCCACGCCGTAAACGTTGGGCACTAGGTGTGGGCAACATTCCACGTTGTCCGTGCCGCAGCTAACGCATTAAGTGCCCCGCCTGGGGAGTACGGCCGCAAGGCTAAAACTCAAAGGAATTGACGGGGGCCCGCACAAGCGGCGGAGCATGTGGCTTAATTCGACGCAACGCGAAGAACCTTACCAAGGCTTGACATACACCGGAAAGCATTAGAGATAGTGCCCCCCTTGTGGTCGGTGTACAGGTGGTGCATGGCTGTCGTCAGCTCGTGTCGTGAGATGTTGGGTTAAGTCCCGCAACGAGCGCAACCCTTGTCCCGTGTTGCCAGCAGGCCCTTGTGGTGCTGGGGACTCACGGGAGACCGCCGGGGTCAACTCGGAGGAAGGTGGGGACGACGTCAAGTCATCATGCCCCTTATGTCTTGGGCTGCACACGTGCTACAATGGCCGGTACAAAGAGCTGCGATACCGCGAGGTGGAGCGAATCTCAAAAAGCCGGTCTCAGTTCGGATTGGGGTCTGCAACTCGACCCCATGAAGTCGGAGTCGCTAGTAATCGCAGATCAGCATTGCTGCGGTGAATACGTTCCCGGGCCTTGTACACACCGCCCGTCACGTCACGAAAGTCGGTAACACCCGAAGCCGGTGGCCCAACCCCTTGTGGGAGGGAGCTGTCGAAGGTGGGACTGGCGATTGGGACGAAGTCGTAACAAGGTAGCCGTACCGGAAGGTGCGGCTGGATCACCTCCTTTCTAAGGAGCATCTAGGTCCCGCAAGGGATCCAGAGCCACTACGTCGGCGAATGTCCGACGGTGGTCAGCTCATGGGTGGAACGTTGACTACTCGGCACAGTGGGTTGATGAGTTCGCTAGTACTGCTTCGGCGTGGAACGTGTGACGCATTGATCGGCTGGGTCGGGCACGCTGTTGGGTGTCTGAGGGTGCGAGCGTTGCTCGCCCTTCGGTTGCCGGCCCCAGTGAACTCGCCCGTATCGGGTGGGGTGGTGGGTGGTTGGTCGTTGTTTGAGAACTGCACAGTGGACGCGAGCATCTGTGGCCAAGTTTTTAAGGGCGCACGGTGGATGCCTTGGCACCAGGAACCGATGAAGGACGTGGGAGGCCGCGATAGGCCCCGGGGAGCTGTCAACCGAGCTTTGATCCGGGGGTGTCCGAATGGGGAAACCCGGCAGTCGTCATGGGCTGTCACCCATACCTGAACACATAGGGTATGTGGAGGGAACGCGGGGAAGTGAAACATCTCAGTACCCGCAGGAAGAGAAAACAACCGTGATTCCGGGAGTAGTGGCGAGCGAAACCGGATGAGGCCAAACCTACGACGTGTGAGACCCGGCAGGGGTTGCGTCGTGGGGGTTGTGGGATCTCTCTTGATCAATCTGCCGGTTGGTCGACGAGTCAGAAACCGTATGAATAGGCGAAGGGCATGCGAAAGGCCCGGCGTAGAGGGTAAGACCCCCGTAGCTGAAATTCTTACGGCTCGTTTGAGAGACACCCAAGTAGCACGGGGCCCGAGAAATCCCGTGTGAATCTGGCGGGACCACCCGCTAAGCCTAAATATTCCCTGGTGACCGATAGCGGATAGTACCGTGAGGGAATGGTGAAAAGTACCGCGGGAGCGGAGTGAAATAGTACCTGAAACCGTGTGCCTACAAGCCGTGGGAGCGTCGCGCATCGAGCTTGCTCGGTGCGTCGTGACTGCGTGCCTTTTGAAGAATGAGCCTGCGAGTTTGCGGTGTGTTGCGAGGTTAACCCGTGTGGGGAAGCCGTAGCGAAAGCGAGTCCGAATAGGGCGGTTCAGTAGCGCGCTCAAGACCCGAAGCGGAGTGATCTAGCCATGGGCAGGTTGAAGCGGAGGTAAGACTTCGTGGAGGACCGAACCCACCAGGGTTGAAAACCTGGGGGATGACCTGTGGTTAGGGGTGAAAGGCCAATCAAACTCCGTGATAGCTGGTTCTCCCCGAAATGCATTTAGGTGCAGCGTCGTGTGTTTCTTGCCGGAGGTAGAGCACTGGATAGGCGATGGGCCCTACCGGGTTACTGACCTTAGCCAAACTCCGAATGCCGGTAAGTGAGAGCGCGGCAGTGAGACTGTGGGGGATAAGCTCCATGGTCGAGAGGGAAACAGCCCAGAGCATCGACTAAGGCCCCTAAGCGTACGCTAAGTGGGAAAGGATGTGGAGTCGCAGAGACAACCAGGAGGTTGGCTTAGAAGCAGCCACCCTTGAAAGAGTGCGTAATAGCTCACTGGTCAAGTGATTCCGCGCCGACAATGTAGCGGGGCTCAAGCGTACCGCCGAAGTCGTGTCATTGGCATATATAGCCCCAACGGGTGTGCTGATGGGTAGGGGAGCGTCGTGTGCCGGGTGAAGCTGCCGTGGAAGCGAGTGGTGGACGGTTCACGAGTGAGAATGCAGGCATGAGTAGCGATACACACGTGGGAAACGTGTGCGCCGATTGACTAAGGGTTCCTGGGTCAAGCTGATCTGCCCAGGGTAAGTCGGGACCTAAGGCGAGGCCGACAGGCGTAGTCGATGGACAACCGGTTGATATTCCGGTACCCGCTTTGAAACGCCCAGTACTGAATCCTCTGATGCTAAGGCCGTGAAGCCGCCTCTGATCTCTTCGGAGTGATGGGGAGTGGTGGAGCCG
>NZ_JAAAXQ010000557.1 GCF_009916105.1 Streptomyces sp. GC420
GCCTCGATGATGGACTTTCTCTTCAGCGGTGTCCTGGTCAGGTTCCCCCGACTGAAACTCGCCTACAGCGAGGGACAGATGGGCTGGATCCCCTACGCCCTCGAACGCGCCGACGACGTGTGGGAGGAGCACCGGGCCTGGGGCGGCGTGCGCGATCTCGTCCCCGAACCCCCGTCGACGTACTACTACCGGCAGATCTTCTGCTGCTTCTTCCGCGACAAGCACGGCATCGACTCACTGGACGTCGTCGGCCGCGACAACGCCACGTTCGAAACGGACTACCCGCACGTCGACTCGACCTTCCCGCACACCAAGCAGGTCGCCCTCGACCACGTCAAGGGACTCGACGACGAGACCGTGTACAAGCTGATGCGCGGCAACGCCATCCGCATGCTCGGCCTCGACCTGGACCGCTGATGGACCTGACCCTCACCGAGGAGGAGGAACGGTTCAGGACCCGGCTGAGGCAATGGCTGGGGCAGGTGCTGCCGACCCTGCCGCCCAAGCCCCCGCCCGGGGACTGGCCCGGCAGGCGCGCCTACGACCTCGGCTGGCAGCGGATGCTGTACGAAGCCGGGTACGCCGGACTGCACTGGCCCCGGGACGCCGGCGGCCGAGGCGCCACCCCCGTCCAGCACCTCGTCTTCCTCGAGGAGACCGAACGGGCCGGAGCCCCCTACGTGGGCGCCAACTTCGTGGGCCTTCTGCACGCGGGACCCACCGTCGCGGCCGAGGGCACCCTCCGCCAGCGGCGGCGCTGGCTCCCGCCGATCCTGCGCGGCGAGGAGGTGTGGTGCCAGGGCTTCAGCGAGCCGGGAGCCGGCTCCGACCTGGCGGCGCTGCGCACCAGGGCCGTACGGGACGGCGACCACTACGTCGTCACCGGCTCCAAGATCTGGACCTCCCACGCCGAGGTCGCCGACTGGTGCGAACTGCTGGTGCGCACCGACCCCGAGGCCCCCAGACACCGGGGCATCTCCTGGCTGGCGCTTCCCATGGCCACGCCCGGCGTCACCGTACGCCCGCTGCGCACCCTGGCCGGGTCCACCGAGTTCGCCGAGCTGTTCCTCGACGAGGTGCGGATCCCCGTGGCCAACCGGGTGGGCGCCGAGAACGACGGCTGGCGGGTCACCATGGTCACCCTCTCCTTCGAACGCGGCACCGCCTTCGCCGGTGAGGTCGTCGCCTGCCGCCGGGCACTGGGAGAACTGGCCGCCGAGGCCCGCCGCAACGGACGCTGGGACGACACCGTGCTGCGCCGCAGGCTGGGACGGCTGGCCGCCGAGTTCACGGCACTGTGGCGGCTGATCCAGTGGAACGTGAGCGAGGTGTGGGGGAACCGGCGGGACCGGACGGGCGGGGAGAGCATCGGCGGCGTGCCCGGCGTGGGCGGCTCGGTCTTCAAGCTCCGCTACTCACAGGCACGCCAGGAGCTCTACGACACCGCGGCCGACGTCCTCGGCCCCGACGCGCTCGACCTGGACCGCGCGTGGACCACCGACCGGCTCTCCTCCCTCTCGTACACCATCGCCGCCGGCACCTCCCAGATCCAGCGGAACATCGTGGCCGAGCGCATCCTCGGCCTGCCGAAGGGCCGGTGACGCTCCCGTGGACTTCCGACTGACCCCGCAGCAGCGAGATCTGAAGGCCGGCACACGGGAACTGCTCACCCGCCGGTTCGGGCGGGAACGGCTCCGTGCCTCGGTCGGCGCGCCATGCACCGACCGCTCGTGGTGGCGGGAACTCGGCGCGGCCGGATTCTTCGCGCTGCGGCTCCCGGAGGCGGACGGCGGGACCGGGCTCGGACTGCCCGAAGCGGTCCTCGTCCTCGAAGAGGCGGGGCGGGCACTGCTGCCGGGGCCACTGGTGGCGACCCAGCTCGCCGCCGGCACGGTGAAGGGGGCCGCGGAGGGCGAGTCGGTCGTCACGGCCCTGGAGTTCGAGGTGGGCTCCGACGCGCTCGTGGCACATCTGGGGGACGCGGACGCCGTCCTGCTGCCCGAGGGCGAGGGCGAGGGCGAGGGCGTGGGCGTGGGCGTGCGCCTCGCCGAGGCGGAGTGGCTGCGCGCGGCCCCCGCGCCGGGGGCGGAGACGGCACGGGAGATACCGTCCGTCGATCCGCTCACGCCACTGTGGCGCGTGCCCGCTCCGCGGCGGGACGGCGGTGTCCGCACCGGGCTGGACGGCGCGCGGCTGCGCCTGGAGGGCGCGCTGCTCACTGCGGCCGAGCAGGTGGGAAGCGCCTTCATGACCACCGAACTCGCGGCCCGGCACGCCCGGCAGCGCGAGCAGTTCGGGCGCCCCATCGGTTCCTTCCAGGCCGTCAAGCACCTCTGCGCCGGCATGCTCGTCCGTGCGGAACTGGCCCGGTCCGCGGTCTACGCGGCGGCGCTCACAGCGGACCCGCTGGAGGTGGCCGGTGCCAAGCTGCTGGCCGACGAGGCGGCCGTCCGCAACGCCAGGGACTGCGTCCAGGTGCACGGGGGAATGGGCTTCACCTGGGAGGCGGACGTCCATCTGCACCTCAAACGCGCCTGGCTGCGAGCCGAGCGGTGGCAGCGGGCGGACCGGGCCGAGGAACTGCTTGCCGCCGGGCTCACCGGCTGGGAAGGGGAGGAGGGCGGGGAGGAGCCGGAGGGTTCGGAGGAGCCAGAAACACGTGTGGATCACGGCGCGTGACCCGTCACGCGCACGAAGAGTGACCGATTGGGCCTTTGCGGTGACCCTGGGTTGATGCGCGTTTGTGTCCTCGACAAGAATTGTCACGCACAGGAGTCGAGGGTGCCTTCGGGTAGCCTCGCTGGGATGCGAGTGGTTCTGCAGAGCGACCGCCCCGGCGTCGTCCACGCGATGGCCTCGGGGTGGGGCGTGTGTGCCGCTCGGGCCGGGTGGGAACGGGCGCGACCCGGTTGTTCGAGTGCTCGGCACGCGCATCGCACAGTATGCAGTACGCGTACTCCTTTGCGCCGGAATATGCCCGAAGCGCTTGTTGGGGTGACTGTACGTCAACCATGCTGTCCCGCATGGGGGTCACTGTCCGTGATCTCTCGGAGGCGCGAGGCGATGTTTCCGCCGGTTCGGATGGTGTGAGCGGTGCAGGTGCTTCAGGTTCAGTTGGAGGTCGGGCCGGATCCCGCGGAGGTGGGGCGTGCCCGGAGGTGGGCCCGCTCACGGCTCGCCAGGTCCGGAATACAGACCGACGAACCACTCGCGGAAACACTGATCCTGCTGATCTCCGAGCTGGTCACCAACGCCGTGGTGCACACCGGATGTCCCGCCGTGCTGCGCATGCTGCTGCCCGGGGCGCCCGAGGGCGCCGGCGAGCCCGCGGGTCTCGCCGGGACCGTGCGGGTCGAGGTGGCCGACGCCAGCGGCTGCCCGCCCCGGCCGCGGCACGCGGCCCGCGAGGACACCAGCGGCCGCGGTCTGGAGCTGGTCGACGGCCTCGCCGACCGCTGGGGCTGGCAGCGGGAGGGCGCGGGCAAGAGCATCTGGTGCGAGGTCGACCGGGCGGCACCCGCGCCCGCGGCGGCGGACGAGTCCGGCCCCCGCGGGGCCGGCGCGTACGGCGTGGGCGCCCACGGGCCCTCGTGCGCCATGACCCAGGGGGCGTAGGGCGGCCGGGCGTGGGG
>NZ_JAAAXQ010000558.1 GCF_009916105.1 Streptomyces sp. GC420
CATCAGTTCGTTGAGGAGCGCGTCAAAGCGAGGCGGGCCCGGGTTGGTCCTTCCCGGGCCCGCGGTTGTCACCGGATGCGGCTCTACCTGTCGAAGTGCTTCGTGGGCGAGCAGTTGTCGGGCCGCGTCCGGCGAAGCGGTACTCGTTCACCGTGATGGGCACGACGGACCTGCACGGCAATGTCTTCAACTGGGACTACTTCACGGACGCGGAGTTCACCGACCGCGCGGCCAATGACGTCGGTCTGGCCAAGATCTCCACGCTGGTGAACCGGGTGCGTGAGGAGAAGGGCCGCCGGAACACGCTGCTGATCGACGCGGGTGACACCATCCAGGGCACCCAGTTGTCGTACTACTACGCCAAGGTGGACCCGATCACCGCCAAGGGCGGCCCGGTCCACCCGATGGCGCAGGCCATGAACGTCATCGGCTACGACGCGGCGGCGCTGGGCAACCACGAGTTCAACTACGGCATTCCGGTGCTGCGGAAGTTCGAGGAGCAGTGCGACTTCCCGCTGCTGGGTGCCAACGCGCTGGACGCGAAGACGCTCCGGCCGGCGTTTCCGCCGTACAGCATGCACCGGCTGCGTACGCCGTGCGGCCGTGATGTGCGGGTTGCGGTGCTGGGTCTGACCAACCCGGGCATCGCGATCTGGGACAAGGCGAACGTGACGGGGAAGATGGTGTTCCCGGGGCTGGAGGAGCAGGCGGCGAAGTGGGTGCCGAGGCTGCGTTCGATGGGCGCGGACGTGGTGGTCGTGTCGGCGCACAGCGGGTCGTCGGGTACGTCGTCGTGGGGTGACCAGCTGCCGTACGTGGAGAACGCGGCGGCGCTGGTGGCGGAGCAGGTGCCCGGGATCGACGCGATCCTGGTGGGGCACGCGCACACGGAGATCCCCGAGTACTTCGTGGTGAACCGGGAGACCGGTGCGCGGGTGGTGCTGTCGGAGCCCTTGAAGTGGGGTCAGCGGCTGACGCTGTTCGACTTCGATCTGGTGTGGGTGAAGGGCCGCTGGAGCGTCGAGAAGGTGGGGGCGCGGGTCCTGAACTCGAACACGGTGGAGGAGGATCCGCGGATCACGAAGCTGCTGTCCGACGAGCACGCGAAGGTCGTGGAGTACGTCAATCAGGTGATCGGCACGAACGTGGCGCGGATGACGTCGGCGGAGGCTCCGTACAGGGATGTGCCGATCATCGACCTGATCAACCACATCCAGGCGGAGACGGTGAGGGAGGCGCTGGCGGGGACGGAGTACGCGGCGCTGCCGGTGCTGTCGCAGGCGGCGTGCTTCTCGCGGACCGCGGTGATCCCGGAGGGTGAGGTGACGATCCGGGATGTGGCGGGGTTGTACGTGTTCGAGAACACGCTGGAGGCGCGGCTGATGACGGGTGCGCAGATCAGGGCGTATCTGGAGTTCTCGGCGAACTATTTCGTGCAGACGCCGGCGGGTGCGGAGGTGGATCCGGCGAAGCTGACGAACGCGAATTCGATCCCGGACTACAACTATGACGCGGTGAGTGGTCTGACGTACGAGATCGACATCGCGAAGCCGGCGGGGGCGCGGATCGCGAATGTGCGGTTCGGGGGTGCGCCGCTGGAGGATGGGGCGCAGTTCGTGCTTGCGGTGAACAACTACCGGGCGAATGGTGGCGGGGCGTTTCCGTTCGTGGCTTCGGCGAAGCAGTTGTGGGCGAATTCGGACGAGATCCGGAACACGATGATCGGCTGGGTGAAGGCGAAGGGGTCCATTGATCCGGCCGGGTTCGCTTCGGCGGACTGGAAGCTGACGCGTGACGGGGTGGACGTTTTCTAGGTTCCGGCGGGGGGTTCGGGGGCGGTCCGCGGGTTTGTCCGGCGGGCCGCCCCTGCGCGTGGGTCGTGCCGTGGGCGTGCCGGTGTCCGGCCGACGCGGGCGTCGGCCGAACGGGAGAGGGGCTTTCCGCGGTTGTGGCCGTCGGTGGTGCTCGGACTCGGGTGCCGGATCAGTTCTGTTCGACCAGGGGTCGCAGCTCTCCTGCCGGGGGCTGGGCCTGGCGCGGCAGCTGCGCCTGGGGCGCGCCGAAGGAGGTGAAGGCGGTGCGGCCGGGCAGTGGGTAGGGCTCGGTGCCGGTGAGGGAGTTGAGGATGGTGGCGCTGCGCCAGGCGGTCAGCCCGAGGTCGGGGGTTCCGACGCCGTGGGTGTGCTGTTGTGCGTTCTGGATGTGGACGGCGCCGGTGACGCTGGGGTCGAGTACGAGCCGGTGGTGGGCGTCGACGCGCGGGCGTTCCTTGCCGTCGCGGCGGATGTAGGCGTCGAGACCGGTGAGGAGCGGCTCCAGGGGGCGCTCGCGGTAGCCGGTGGCCAGGACGACGGCGTTGGTGGTGAGCCGGGTGCGGGTGCTCTGTTCGACGTGCTCCAGGTGTAGTTCGATCTTGGTGGTGGCGACCCGTCCCGCGGTGCGGACGTGCACGCCGGGGGTGAGGACGGTGCCGGGCCAGCCGCCGCCGAGGGTGCGGCGGTAGAGCTCGTCGTGGATGGCCGCGAGGGTGCCGGCGCCGATGCCCTTGTTGAGTTGCCACTGGGCGGGGAGCAGCCGGTCGCGCACGGCCTCCGGCAGGGCGTGGAAGTAGCGGGCGTAGTCGGGGGTGAAGTGTTCCAGGCCGAGCTTGCTGTACTCCATCGGGGCGAAGGCGGGCGTACGGGTGAGCCAGGTGAGGCCTTCGGCGCCCGCGGGGCGGCGGCGGAGCAGGTCGAGGAAGACCTCGGCGCCGGACTGGCCGGAGCCGACGACGGTGACGTGCTCGGCGGCGAGGAGCCGCTCGCGGTGGTCGAGGTAGTCGGCGGAGTGCAGGACGGGGACGCCCGGGGCGTCGGCGAGGGGTCTGAGTGCCTCGGGGACGTACGGGGCGGTGCCGATGCCGATGGCGAGGTTGCGGGCGTGGGTGCGGCCGAGGGCCTGGGCCTCGCCCTCGGGGTCGAGGTGGGTGAAGTCGACCTCGAACAGCAGGTGTTCGGGGTTCCAGCGGACGGCGTCGACGTGGTGGGCGAAGTGGAGTCCGGGGAGGTTCTCGCTGACCCAGCGGCAGTAGGAGTCGTATTCGGCGCGGTGGATGTGGAAGCGCTCGGAGAAGTAGAAGGGGAAGAGGCGTTCGCGGGTGCGCAGGTAGCTGAGGAAGGACCAGCGGCTCGCGGGGTCGACCAGGCTGACGAGGTCGGCGAGGAACGGCACCTGGAGGGTGGTGTCCTCGATGAGGAGTCCGGGGTGCCAGTGGAACGCCTGCCGCTGCTCGTAGAAGGCGGTGTGGAGCGGGCGGTCGCCGGGCAGTTGGTGGGCCAGGGCGGCAAGGGACAGGTTGGCGGGGCCGATGCCGATGCCCACGAGGTCGTGCGGCCGATCAGTCAGCTCAGTCATTGGGGGGTGCGGTTCCTTCCACGAGCCTGAGGAGTGCTGCGAGGTCGTCCGGGGTGGTGTGGGGGTTGAGCAGGGTGAGCTTGAGCCAGAGCCGGTTCCGGGCGCGGGCGCGTCCGAGGACGGCGCGGCCATGGGCGAGGAGGTCGCGGCGTATCGCGGCGACGTGTTCGTCGTCGGCTCCGGCCGGGCGGAACAGGACGGTGGTGAGGGCGGGGGGCTCGCAGAGGTCGAAGCG
>NZ_JAAAXQ010000559.1 GCF_009916105.1 Streptomyces sp. GC420
CGCCTGGGCAGGGCCGCGGCGGGCCGGCGGGGGAGCAGGGGCGGGGCCCCGCGCGCCGCGGGGGTGCTCCTCGGAGGCCGGCCCGTGGTGAGGGGGGCCCGGCCAGGGGACTGTGCAGGCCGCCGCGGTGGAAGGGACGCCGCGGGCGCGGTGCGGATCGCCGGACGGCCAGGGGGCGACACAGACGACGGTGTGCAGTCCGTCCAGGCTGGGGCCGAGGGCCGCACGGAGGGAGGAGACGGCCAGGTCGCGCTCCCAGTCGTGCGGGGAGAGCAGCAGCGAGCGCAGGTCGCGGGCGAGGCTCGCGTCCGCGGATGCCTCCTCCGCGAGGAGGGCGCCGATCCTGGCGGTGACCTGCATGGCGGCGGTGAGCTGCTCGTCCGTGGGCCCGGGCTCGGTGTCGAGCAGCCAGACGTACCCGTGGACGACGCCGCCGTGCCGGACGGGCAGGCAGATCCGGCCGCGGTAGACCCCGGCCTCCGGGTCGACGGGGATGCGGACCGGCCCCGTGGCACGGGTGATGCCGAAGGCCTCGAACCAGGCGCGGACCGCCGCCGTGGACTTCCTGGTCAGGATCGAGCGGGTGCGCACCGGGTCCATCGTCAGGTCGTCGTCGCTGTCGTGCGCGCCGAAGGCGATCAGCCCGAAGTCCCGGTCCTCCAGCGTCGCGGGGGCGCCCAGTTGCGCGGAGATCTCGTCGACCAGTTCCTGGTAATCGCCTTTCACCCCCTCATTCTCCTCCCTCCGGACCGTTCGCCTCATACAGATGTCTGAGATCCGGGCCACGGATGCGTGACAGCTGTAGATGGCCCAGGATCGGAGCGATCCTTAGATTTCACGGTGGTTCTCCGTGCCGCACCCGCGTCGTCGCGCGCCGCAGGGTGCGGCCCCGTCAGTCCTCTCCGTGGAGGTGCCCGTGCTGGGTCCCGTCATCCTCGCCGCGTCGCGCAGCGACGTGATGCGCCGTGCCGTCTCGGCCGCGCCGGTGACCAGGCCCGTGGTCGACCGGTTCGTCCCGGGCGAGAGCGTCGAGGAGACCATGCCGGTCGTACGGGCCATGGCGGACCGCGGCCTGGAGGTCACCCTCGACGTCCTCGGGGAGGACGTCACAGATCCGGCCGAGGCGCTGCGGGCCCGCGACGCCTATCTGCGGCTGACCGAGGCGCTGCGCCCGCTGGGGCTGGGCGAGCGGGCCGAGATGTCCGTCAAGCTCTCCTCCTTCGGGCAGGCCCTGCCGGGAGGCCACGACCTGGCGCTGAGGAACGTCCTCCCGGTCGTCGAGGCCGCCGCGGACATCGGCACCACCGTCACTCTCGACATGGAGGACCACACGACGGTCGATTCGACCCTGGCCATCCACGCCGAGCTGCGTGAACGCTTCCCGGCGACCGGCGCCGTCGTCCAGTCGTACCTCTTCCGTACCGAGGAGGACTGCCGCGCGCTCGCCCGCGCGGGGTCCCGGGTTCGGCTGGTCAAGGGCGCCTACAAGGAGCCGGCCTCCGTCGCGTACCAGGACAGGTCCGAGGTCGACAGGGCGTACGTCCGCTGCCTGAGGATCCTCATGGAGGGTGAGGGCTTCCCGATGATCGGCTCGCACGATCCGCGGATCATCGCGATCGGCCAGGAACTCGCCCGCCGTGCCGGGCGCAAGCCCGACGAGTACGAGTTCCAGATGCTGTACGGCATCCGTACCGAGGAGCAGTACCGGCTGGCCGCCGAGGGCCACAGGATGCGCGTCTACATCGCCTACGGCACCGACTGGTACGGCTACTTCATGCGGAGACTGGCCGAGCGCCCGGCCAACCTCGCGTTCTTCCTGCGCAGTCTGCTGACCCGGGGGTGACGCCATGAGCCGACGGCGGCTTCTACCCCGCACACCGAAGCGGCGGGCGAGCACCGACCCCGACCGCTGTCCAACACACGCCGACGCTCGGCTTCTCCCCGGCCGTAGCGGAGGACTCACTGGGAAGAGGTACCCATGGACGCTGTGACCCAGGTCCCCGCGCCGGTCAATGAGCCGGTGCACTCGTACGCGCCCGGCACCCCCGAACGCGCCCGTCTCGAAGCGAAACTGAAGGAACTGGCGGAGAACCCGGTCGACCTGCCGATGACCATCGGCGGCAGGAGGCGGATGGGCGGCGGCGAGCGCTTCGACGTCGTACAGCCCCACAACCACAAGGCGGTCCTCGGCACCGCCGCCAACGCCACGCGGCAGGACGCCCGCGACGCGATCGACGCGGCTCTCGCCGCGGCGCCCGCCTGGCGCGGGCTGTCCTTCGACGACCGTGCCGCGATCATCCTTCGCGCCGCCGAGCTGCTGGCGGGCCCCTGGCGCGAGACGATCGCCGCCTCCACCATGCTGGGCCAGGGCAAGACCGCGCAGCAGGCGGAGATCGACAGCCCTTGCGAGCTGGTCGACTTCTGGCGCTTCAATGTGCACTTCGCCCGGCAGCTCCTCGCCGAGCAGCCGATCGCCAACTCGCCCGGTGTGTGGAACCGCAGCGACCACCGCCCGCTCGAAGGCTTCGTGTACGCCATCACACCGTTCAACTTCACGGCCATCGCGGGCAATCTGCCGACCGCGCCGGCCCTGATGGGCAATGTCGTGGTGTGGAAGCCGTCCCCGACGCAGACCCACTCCGCAGTGCTGCTGATGAGGCTGCTGGAGGAGGCAGGGCTGCCCCCGGGCGTCATCAACCTGGTGACCGGAGACGGCCTGGCCGTCTCCGAGGTGGCGCTGGAGCACCCCGACCTCGCGGGCATCCACTTCACCGGCTCGACGAAGACCTTCCAGTACCTGTGGAAGACGGTCGGCAGCAACATCGGGAAGTTCAGGACGTACCCGCGGCTGGTCGGTGAGACCGGCGGCAAGGACTTCGTCGTCGCGCACCCCTCAGCCGACCCAGCGGTCCTGAAGACGGCGCTGACCCGGGGCGCCTTCGAGTACCAGGGCCAGAAGTGCTCGGCCACCTCGCGCGCGTACATCCCGCGCTCGCTGTGGGAGGGCGGCTTCCGCGAGGAGTTCGCCGCCGAGGTCGAGTGGCTGACCATGGGCGACGTCACCGATCTGTCGAACTTCATGGGCGCCGTCATCGACGAGCGTGCCTTCGCGAAGAACAGGGCCGCGATCGACCGGGCCGCCGCCGACCCCAGCTGCACCATCGTCGCGGGCGGCACCTACGACGACTCGGCCGGCTGGTTCGTGCGCCCCACGGTCATCGAGTGCTCCGACCCGGCCAACGAGGTCTTCACCACGGAGTACTTCGGCCCGATCCTCGCCGTGCACGTCTACGAGGACGCCGAGTACGACGCGATGCTCGACCAGATGGAGTCGGTGTCGGCGTACGCCCTGACCGGCTCGGTCATCGCGGGCGACCGCGCGGCCGCCGCGCACACCATGGCGAAGCTGCGCTTCGCCGCGGGCAACTTCTACATCAACGACAAGTCGACCGGCGCCGTGGTCGGCCAGCAGCCCTTCGGCGGCGGCCGTGCCTCCGGCACCAACGACAAGGCGGGCGCCGCGTCCAACCTGGCCCGCTGGATCTCCACCCGCTCCATCAAGGAGACGCTGGTCCCGCCGACCGACTACCGCTACCCGCACATGGGCTGACGCCACAGCCCGCCGCC
>NZ_JAAAXQ010000055.1 GCF_009916105.1 Streptomyces sp. GC420
GGCACGCCAGTCCCGGTGACACCCGGGCGGAGCCGTACGTTCCGCGTCACCCGGCCGGGGACCGTGGCGGTCGGCGGGGCCGCGCGCGGACGCGGGGACTTCCCGTGTCCCACGTCGAGCGGCGGGCGATGGGAGCGGCCGGAGAGCCCGGAGAGGCCGCCCGGGAGAGCCAGGAGCCCGAAGGGGCCTGCGGCGCCGGGCCGGAGAGCCGGTCCGGCCGGAGGGCGCAAACGCGGAAAAAAGCTGAGCGCGGGGACCGCCGCACCCCCGGTCACCCGGGGGGCGGGACGACGGCGGTCCCCGCGAGGGACACGGGCCGGGTCAGGGCCGGTCTGCCGCGTCCGGGCGTCTGTGGAGGTCCGGGAGCCGCTCCGGAGGTCCTTGACGCCGCTTGTGGTGTCGGTTGTCGCTTCTCGTTCCTTCCGACGACCACCAATGTGCCGGACGCGTGTTAAGCGTGTGCTGCGGGGACGTGACGCGCTCGTACCACTTCCACGAAGCTTCGGCCCGCCCCCTCAGTTGCGTCTCCGCCGTGCCTACTTGGCCTCGTTGGCCAGGAACGCCAGCAGGTCCTGACGGCTCACCACACCCGTCGGCCTGCCCTCGACCAGGACGATCGCCGCGTCCGCCGTACCCAGCACGCTCATCAGGTCGCCGACCGGCTCCCCGGAGCCGACCTGCGGCAGCGGCGCGCTCATGTGCTTCTCCAGCGGGTCGTCCAGCGAGGCCCGCTGGGTGAACAGCGCGTCCAGCAGTTCGCGCTCGACGACAGAGCCGACGACCTCGGCTGCCATCACGTCGGGGTGGCCGGCGCCGGGCTTGACGATGGGCATCTGGGAGACGCCGTACTCGCGCAGCACCTCGATCGCCTGGCCGACCGTCTCGTCCGGGTGCATGTGGACCAGCGAGGGCAGGCCGTGCTCCTTGCGCTCCAGCACGTCGCCGACGCTGGGCTGGCCGCCGGAGTGCTCCAGGAAGCCGTAGTCGTTCATCCACTCGTCGTTGAAGATCTTGGAGAGGTAGCCGCGGCCGCTGTCCGGCAGCAGGACGACCACGACGTCGTCCGGGCCCAGCCCCTCGGCCACCCTCAGCGCCGCCACCACGGCCATGCCGCAGGAGCCGCCGACGAGCAGGCCCTCCTCCCTGGCGAGGCGCCGGGTCATCTGGAAGGAGTCCTTGTCGGAGACCGCGATGATCTCGTCCGCGACATCACGGTCGTAGGCCGTGGGCCAGAAGTCCTCGCCGACTCCCTCGACGAGGTACGGGCGGCCGGAGCCGCCCGAGTACACGGAGCCCTCCGGGTCGGCGCCGATGACCTTCACCCGGCCGTCGCTGACGTCCTTCAGGTAGCGGCCGGTGCCGGAGATCGTCCCGCCGGTGCCCACACCCGCCACGAAGTGGGTGATCCTCCCATCGGTCTGGTCCCACAGTTCGGGACCGGTGGTCTCGTAGTGCGAGCGCGGATTGTTCGGGTTGCTGTACTGGTCGGGCTTCCACGCGCCCGGGGTCTCCCTGACGAGGCGGTCGGAGACGTTGTAGTACGAGTCCGGGTGCTCGGGGTCCACGGCGGTGGGGCAGACCACGACCTCGGCTCCGTATGCCCGCAGCACGTTGATCTTGTCCGTGGAGACCTTGTCGGGGCAGACGAAGATGCACTTGTAGCCCTTCTGCTGGGCCACGATGGCGAGCCCGACACCGGTGTTCCCCGAGGTCGGTTCGACGATCGTGCCGCCGGGCCGCAGTTCCCCGCTCTGCTCGGCCGCCTCGATCATGCGCAGGGCGATGCGGTCCTTCACCGAGCCGCCGGGGTTGAAGTACTCGACCTTGGCCAGGACGGTCGCCTGGATGCCTTCGGTCACCTTGTTGAGCCTCACCAGCGGGGTGTTGCCGACAAGGCTGATCATCGAGTCGTGGAATTGCACCGTGTTCTCCGGGTTCTCCGTGTGATGCGGCCAGCGTACGGCGTAACGGAGAGGCCGGTCCTGCCACAGCGATAGGGTCTGCCGTGGCGCATGCGCGACACGTCGCGGTTACGCCACGCGCAAGGCCGGGCCGGCGGCCGGACGACGGCCGCGGAGGTTCTGACGACTGGGGGTGGGCGAGTGTCCGACGACACGGGACGGCACGCGCTGTTCACGGCGGCGCTGGCCTCACTCGCCGCCGCCGCGGAGCTGGGCCGCCGCCAGGAGGAGGAACTGGCGGCCGTGCAGGAGCGGCTCAACGCGCTGTCCTCCGGGGCCACTCCCGAGGGCCGCAGGCTGCCCGCGCTGCCCGGCGGGCTCGCGGAGGTGCTGTACGGCGCCGAGGTGCAGCGCGAGTGCGTCGTACAGATCCAGCGGCAGGCCCGCAAGGAGGTGCTGGGCTTCGTGCGGCCGCCGTACGTCGCCAACAACTCAGAGCTCCAGCAGGAGCGGATGGCGGCCGGGATCTCCTACCGCGCCCTGTACGAGGCGAGCGCGCTGACGCAGCCCATGTCGCCGTCCATGCCCGTCGCCATAGCGATCGGGGAGCAGGCCCGCGCCATTCCGCACGTACCGGTGAAGATGCTGATCGTGGACGGCGAGCACGCCCTCCTGCCGCTCTCCCCCGACCAGCCGGACTTCACCTCCGGCGGACTGCTGCTCCTGCACAAGTCGGTGCTGGTGGACGCACTGGTGGAGATGTTCGAGGACCGCTGGTCGCGGGGGACTCCCCTGCACATCACCGAATCGGGTGAGATCCGCCCGCCCGACCCCTCGCGCGACCAGGAGCAGCCGGAGCTCGACACCCAGCTGCTGTCCCTGCTGCTGTCCGGCCTCCCGGACAAGGCGATCGCCTCCCAGCTGGGGGTTTCGCTGCGGACGCTCCAGCGCCGCATCAGGGCCCTGATGGAGACGACCGGTACCGCCAACCGGACGCAGCTGGCCTGGTACGCGGCCCAGCAGAGCTGGGCCTGAGATTGAGCACCTCCCGGTACGGGGCAATGAGTCCTTGTACGGCGACGGGAGGCGGTTCATGTCGAGGGCGAGGGTGGCACGGCGGATCGCCGCCGGTGCGGCGTACGGCGGCGGCGGCATCGGACTGGTCGGGGCCGCGGGTGTGGGGCTGCTGCTGGCGGAGGCGCAGCTCGCGCGGCGCTCCGTCGGCGGATTACCGGTCTCCGTCCCGCGCTGCTCCGGCCGCTACGGCAAGGACTTACCGCTGCGTCCCGGGCAGCGGGAGCTGCGGTTCGGGATGCTGGGCGACTCGACGGCGGCCGGGCAGGGCGTGCACCACTCCCGGCAGACCCCGGGCGCACTGCTGGCCTCCGGTCTCGCGGCGGTCGCGGAGCGCCCCGTCGACCTGCGCAACGTCGCCCAGCCCGGCGCCCAGTCCGATGACCTGGCCCGCCAGGTGAGCGGGCTGCTCTCGGATCCCGCCTGGCTGCCCGACGTCTGCGTGATCATGATCGGCGCGAACGACGTCACGCACCGGATGCCGATGACCCGGTCCGTGCGCTACTTGTCGGAGGCGGTGCGCAGGCTGCGGTCGACCGGTTCGGAGGTCGTCGTCGGCACCTGCCCCGACCTGGGCACCATCGAGCCGGTCTACCAGCCGCTGCGTTTCCTGGCACGGCGGGTGAGCCGCCAGCTGGCCGCCGCGCAGACCATCGGCACCGTTGACGCGGGCGGCCGCACGGTCTCCCTCGGGGACCTGCTCGGTCCCGAGTTCGCGGCCAATCCGCGCGAGCTGTTCGGCCCCGACAACTACCACCCCTCCGCCGAGGGTTACGCCACGGCCGCGATGGCGATCCTGCCGACCCTGTGCGCCTCGCTGGGGCTGTGGCCCGAGGAGGACCGGGTGGACGTCTCGCGGCACGAGGGCATCCTGCCCGTCGCCGAGGCCGCGGCGGAGGCGGCCTCCGAGGCCGGCACCGAGGTCTCCGGCGCCCGCGCCCCGTGGGCCCTCCTCAAGCACCGGCGGCGCCGCCGCCTGCCCGCCGCTACCGAGCCCGCCCGCGCCCCGGCGCCCCCGGACCGCACGACCCCGGACCGCACGACCCCGGACCGCACGACCAGGCGCCCCGCGGGCTGAACGCGCGGGCCGAACGCGCGGGCCGAACGCGCGGGCCGAAGGGCCCCGGTCCCCGGCAGGGGCCGGGGGCACCTGACGGCAGATGCCCTGCTCCGGTCCCGGTCCGTTCCCGTTCCGGAAACGGCGGCCGCGCACCCGGAGAACCCGGGTCCGGGCTGAGGCGCGTACCCCCGGTCGACACCGCCAGGGGCCTGCCCCGATCCGCAGTGCCGCTGTGAAACGGCGGCCGCGCCCCGGAAGGCCCGGGTCCGGGGCGGAGAGCTGCGTACCCCCGGTCGACGCCGCCAAGGCGCTCGCCCCGGCCGGGCAGGCCCCGGATCGGCCCCGGACCGCTCCCGACGGGACAGCGCTCGGCAAACCGTCCGTGCGCGGGCCCGGGCGTTCCCGGGTCACCCGGCACGGGCCGGGACGCCGCGGGTACGGCCGTCGGCGTGATCAACACACCTAGCGCGTGCGGCGGCGGAGGGAGGGGTCGGTGAGTGCCGGCTCCTCCACGAAGTAGTTGTCCGCGCGGTTCAGGTCCGTCCCCGGCGGCACGATCGCGTCGATCCGGTCAAGCACCGCGTCGTCGAGGGTGACGTCCGCGCCGGCGAGCAGGTCGGTGAGCTGTTCCATCGTGCGGGGCCCGATGATCGCCGAGGTCACGGCCGGATGCGACCGTACGAACGCCAGGGCCAGGTGCGGCAGGGACAGGCCCGCGTCCGCGGCGACCTTCTGCAGTTCGGCGACGGCGGCCTGCTTGGCCGCGTTGCCGGGCAGGGACGGGTCGAACTTGTCCTTCTCCAGCGCCGCCCGCCCGCTCGCCGACAGATCACGCCCGGACAGCCAGCCCGCGCTGAGCGGTCCCCAGGTCAGCGTGCCCATGCCATAGCGCTGCACGGCGGGCAGGACGGTGCCCTCGATGCCGCGGGCGAGGATCGAGTACGGCGGCTGCTCGGTGCGGAAGCGGACGTGGCCGCGCCGTTCGGCGGTCCACTGGGCCTCGACGATCCGGTCCGCGGGGAAGGACGAGGAGCCGATGGCCCGTACCTTCCCCGACCGCACGAGGTCGGACAGGGCGGACAGGGTCTCGTCGATGTCCGTCTGCGGGTCGGGGCGGTGGATCTGGTAGAGGTCGATGTAGTCGGTGTCCAGGCGCCGGAGGCTGTCCTCGACGGCGCGCATGATGTAGCGCCGCGATCCGCCCGCCTGGTTGGGGTCCTCCCCCATGGCCGACCGGAACTTGGTCGCCAGGACGACCTCCTCGCGGCGGCCCTTGAGTGCCTTGCCGACGATCTCCTCGGACTCCCCGGCGCTGTAGATGTCGGCGGTGTCCACGAGGTTGATCCCCGCGTCCAGCGCCGCGTGGACGATCCGCACGGAGTCGTCGTGGTCGCGGTTGCCCCAGGCCCCGAACATCATCGCGCCGAGCGCGTACTCGCTGACCGAGATACCGGTTCCGCCCAGGATCCTGCGCTTCATATGGGTCGTGCCTCCTCGGGCCTCATCACTTCCGGTGCCACCGGCGCACCGGTGCCTGCCGTCGAGCCTCGCCGTTCCCCCGGTGCGGGACCAGGCCCGGTCCAGCCTGGGTCCGCCAGTACCAGGCAGGCCGGTCCGGGCGGAGTACCCGGGTGATACTCGGCTCATGGCAGTCCGACCGGAACCCGACATCAGCGCTTTCCTCAAGTCCCGCCGCGCCGCCCTCGACCCCGCGGAGCTGGGCCTGCCGGGCGGCGGCCCGGGCCGCCGCCGGGTGCCCGGGCTGCGGCGCGAGGAGGCCGCCCAGCTGGCAGGCATCAGCGTCGACTACTACACCCGCATCGAGCAGGGCAGGACGCAGAACATCTCCGACGCCGTCCTGGACTCCGTCGCCCGCGCGCTCCGGCTGACGGACGACGAGTACACGTATCTGCGCAGCATCGCCTACCCGGTCCGCAGGACGGCCGCCGCCACGGCCTCCCAGCGGGTCCGTCCGGGGGTGCGGATGCTGCTGGACTCCATGTCCGGCGTGGCGGCGTACGTGCACAACCGGGCAACCGACGTGCTGGCCTGGAACGCGCTCGGCGGCCGGTTCACCTACGACTTCGCGGCGCTGCCGCCGCGGGAACGCAACCTCGCCAGGCTGTACTTCCTGCACGAGGAGCGGTCCCGTGCGCTCTACCCGGAGTGGGACAAGGGCGGCGAGTACATGGCGGCCCGGCTGCGTGCCGAGGCGGGGCAGCACCCCGGGGACGCCTCGCTGGGCGCCCTGATCGGCGAGCTGCTGGAGCGCAGCGCGGCGTTCCGGCGCTGCTGGGACCTCCAGGGCGTGCGGAGCCTCTGCTACGGGGTGAAGCACATCACCCATCCTGTGGCCGGCGAGCTGTGGCTGCACTACGAGTCGCTGCTGCTGCCGCCCGACACCGGCCAGTGCCTCGTCACGTTCACGCCGGAGCCGGGCTCGGTGTCGGCAACGGCGCTGGGCCTGCTCACGGGGCGTCCGGAGGGCGGTGGGACGGGCTTCGCAGTGGACGGTGCCCCGCCCGCCGGGGCGGCCGGCGGGGCGGGCGAGAGGACGGCCGCCGCCGGCCGGGGCGGGGCACGCGGCGGGAGCGCGATCACGAACCCAACGAACTGAGCGGTTGCTTAGAAATGCGGCTCGCATCACACTGAGGTAATCGTGACCCCGGCGGTACGTGCGGGTAACTTCCCGGATAGTCCGCTCAGCCGCCCACCAGTCTCATGGAGCCGTGATGCCCGAAGCCGTGATCGTCTCAGCCGCCCGTTCCCCCATCGGTCGCGCCTTCAAGGGCTCGCTCAAGGACCTGCGGCCCGACGACCTCACCGCGACCATCGTCCAGGCCGCCCTCGCCAAGGTGCCCGAGCTCGACCCGCGGGACATCGACGACCTGATGCTCGGCTGCGGTCTGCCCGGCGGCGAGCAGGGCCACAACCTGGGACGCGTCGTCGCCGTGCAGATGGGGATGGACCACCTCCCCGGCTGCACGATCACCCGCTACTGCTCCTCCTCGCTGCAGACCTCCCGGATGGCGATGCACGCGATCAAGGCGGGCGAGGGCGACGTCTTCATCTCGGCCGGCGTCGAGATGGTCTCGCGGTCCGTGAAGGGCACCTCCGACGGCCTGCCGGACACCCACAACCCGCTGTTCGCCGAGGCCGAGGCCCGCACCGCCGCCGTCGCGCAGACCGAGGGCTCCACCTGGCACGACCCCCGCGAGGACGGGCTGGTCCCGGACGCCTACATCGCGATGGGCCAGACCGCCGAGAACCTGGCCCGGCTCAAGGGCGTGACCCGCGAGGAGATGGACGAGTTCGGCGTCCGCTCGCAGAACCTCGCCGAGGAAGCCATCAAGAACGGCTTCTGGGAGCGCGAGATCACTCCCGTGACGCTCCCCGACGGCACGGTCGTCTCCAAGGACGACGGCCCCCGCGGCGGCGTCACCCTGGAGGGCGTGCAGGGCCTGAAGCCGGTGTTCCGCCCCGACGGCCGGGTCACCGCCGCCAACTGCTGCCCGCTCAACGACGGCGCCGCCGCCCTCGTCATCATGAGCGACACCAAGGCGCGCGAGCTGGGCCTGACCCCGCTGGCCCGGATCGTCTCCACCGGCGTCTCCGGCCTCTCCCCCGAGATCATGGGCTACGGCCCGGTCGAGGCCAGCAAGCAGGCGCTCCAGCGCGCGGGCCTGTCCATCGGCGACATCGACCTGGTCGAGATCAACGAGGCCTTCGCCGCCCAGGTGATCCCCTCCTACCGCGACCTCGGCATCGACCTGGACCGGCTGAACGTCAACGGCGGCGCGATCGCCGTGGGCCACCCCTTCGGCATGACCGGCGCCCGGATCACCGGCACGCTGATCAACAGCCTGCAGTTCCACGACAAGCAGTTCGGCCTGGAGACCATGTGCGTGGGTGGCGGCCAGGGCATGGCGATGATCATCGAGCGCCTGAGCTGAGCCCTCACCACGGCTGATCCCTCACCACGGCGGGGCGGACGGAGGAGCGGGCGGTCCCGAGCGGACCCGCGGGCGGGTTTACCCGCGCGGCACCCCCGCCCACCGCCCCGATCCCTTGCCGTGACCGAATCTCCCCCAGGATGTGACTTTTCTCCTGGGGGAGATACGTTTGCGCAGGTCACAATCGTGGGAGGTCGTCGTCGCTCGAACCCCCGCTCGTAAGACCCGTCCATTTCGTGGCGTAATGCACTGACAATGCTTCTCGGGTCACGACAAGCTGAAGTAGAAAGTCGGGGGATCCGAATGGAAACGGGAGTACGTCAGTGAGCGCCATGCCCCTCGCACTGCTGCTCACCACGGCCGCCGCCACGGCCGTGGGGGCCGCCGCGCTGCACGCGGCGCACGGTCTGCGCAAGCAGGTGTCCGCGCTGCGCACCGAGCTGGCCGCCGCGCCCGGCCGCCACCAGCTCCAGGTGCCCGCCCCCCGTGAGACCCCCGCCGCGGAGATACGCGCGGCGGTCGCCGAGGCTCTCGCCGACGAGCGGGAACGCGAGCTCGCCGAGGCGCGTGCCTTCTGGGCGGCGCAGGACTCGCGCGATGCCGCGGACGCCCCCTCGCTGCTGGGCGGCCTGGCCGGTCTCGGCGAGGACGCCCACCTGTTCCTGCCGCGGCAGCCCGACTTCGCGGGCCTCGACATGGACCTGGGCCTCGAACTCGATCTGGACGCCGAGTTCGACCTTCCGGAGTCGGACGAGGGAATGCCCGTTCCCCCGGCCGACTCGCCCGAGCTGGCCGCGGCCCGCCGCCGGCACCCCTCGCACCCGGACTTCGTGCCGGTGCAGCCGGCTCCGTCCCTCGACCACGAGCGCACGGTGGACCGCCTGGAGGCACTCACCCAGGCCCGTACGGCGCTCGCCGACGTGCGGCCGGGCCCCCTGGGCACCCTGGACGTGTACGTCTTCGCCGACGGCACCACGCTGTGCATGACCCCGGGCCACCGCGAGACCGCGGAGCGTCTCGCCTCCGCACTGCGGACCGGGGACGCCCCGTTCCTGCTGGGCGGCTCGGGCATCTCCGGCGCCTTCGCGCTGACCTTCGCCTGTGGCGAGGACACCGTCTACATCCTGGCGGACCGGGTCATCGCATCCCTGTGACGGGGCGACGGGCCTGACAGCGTAACGGGAGCACGGGCCTTACACCCGGTGCGTCACCGACTCGACCAGCGCGACGGCTTCCTCGAGTTCCCGCGGGTCCCTGATCACGGCCGCCAAGTCGTTCCCTGCCACCAGGACCTGGTCGGCGACCGTGAACATCCCGGCGTCCGGGATCTCCCTCACCGGCGCGTCCGGGGCCTCCAGACGCTGGGCCCGGGCGGACAATTCCCTGGCCAGGTCAAGTCCCTCACCCGCCGCCCCCCGCTGCAGGCGGCTCTGCGGAGCGGCCCGCAGCCGGTCGGCGATTCGGTCCACGGCGTCCAGCAGAGGGGTCGCATCAAGCACGCCGCGACCCTACGCGCCCCGGCGGGGCTGTTGCCAATACGCGCGCACTCAGGCACGGTGGCGTGAAGGAAGCCCGGCGTCGTGCGTCCGCGTATCTTCGGTCGGGCAGCGGCAGCATCGAAAGCGTCCGGAGGCGCCGATGTCCCAAACCTTCTCCGAAGAGACCCACCGGAATCTTCTCTCCCGCATCCCACACTGCACCGGTCGTGAGATCTCCGACTGGATCCGCGCCGTCGACGAAGGCCCTGCACTCCTCCGCTTCGAAGAGAAGGTCAGCTGGCTCCGCACAGAACACAACCTCGCGTACGGACACGCCAAGGCGATCGTCCACGAGTACGACCTGAGGCGGGCCGCGCGGAACCTGCGCTAGCAGCCCCGACAGGACACAAGACACGAGACACGCACAGGAGACGGGGGAAGACCCCCGGGAACACGAGGAAAGGGCCCGGAGGCGCCGCAGCGCTCCGGGCCCTTCCTCATGCCCTGTGCCTCGTGCCCGGGAGCCTCCCGGGCACGGTGCGTCAGTCGTTCCCCTGGAGGATCGCGATCAGGCGCAGGAACTCCATGTAGATCCACACCAGCGTCAGAGTGAGACCGAAGGCGGCCAGCCAGGCCTCCTCGCGCGGCGCGCCGTAGGCGATGCCGTCCTCGACCATCTTGAAGTCGAGGGCCAGGAAGCAGGCGCCCAGGATGATGCCGATGATCCCGAACATGATGCCCAGGCCGCCGCTGCGGAAGCCGAGACCGTCACCGCCGCCGAACACCGCGAACAGCATGTTCACGGCCATCAGCAGGACGAATCCGATGGCGGCCGCCATCACGAAGCCGTAGAAGCGGCGGTTGACGCGGATCAAGCCGGTCTTGTAGGCCACCAGCACGCCGGCGAAGACGGCCATCGTGCCGATCACCGCCTGCATGGCCGCGCCATTGGCGATGTGCTCGTCCACGGCGCTGCTGATGACGCCGAGGAAGACACCCTCGAGCGCGGCGTACGCCAGGATCAGCGCGGGCGAGGCCTTGCGCTTGAAGGACTGCACCAGCGCGAGCACGAAGGCCACCAGGCCGGCGCCCACGGCGATGCCGTACGACTTGTTGATGTTCGCGGCGTCGACCGGCAGGAACCACCAGGCGAGGGTCGCGGTGACGATGAGCGTGCCCAGCGTCGTCGCGGTCCGCATGACGACGTCGTCCATCGTCATGGCGCCCGTGCGGGCCGGAGCCTGCGGCGGCATGCCGGGCTGCACGTCCTGCTGGGCGTACGGATTCGCGTACGGGTTGCCGGCGCCCTGGGCATACGGGTTGCCCTGAACGGTGCCAACGGCGGGGCCCCCGGCCTGCGGCGCGGTGTTGAAGCCCGCGTAGCCGTTGTCGCGGCTGAACCCCCGTCGCGAGAAGACCGGGTTGCTGCTTCTCATTTCACTCCTCCACGGCCGCCCTGCGCGGCCTTGCGTCAAGAGTAATGGGTGAGCAAAGAAATCAACCTAGTGCTCGAGGATGATCTTCCCCCAACCGTGACCACTACTCCAGAGGTATACGGAGGGACGGGTGACGGCCCCGGCCTTCTGATCGTTCGTTCCTGCCTTCGCCTTCCCCCTCCCTTGCCTTCCCCTCTGCCTCTTCCCACGGCGCGGCATGAACACCAGGACCGGCACCGCCCGCACCCACCGGCACACCTGCAGAGCCAGGAGCAAATCCAGCCCATGACGGGGTGGGCCGATCGCGTCCCCGTCCCGCTCGTCAGGCTCACCGGGACGCCGGGGATCCTCGGCGCGGCATGCCTGCGCCTGCCTCCACTGACCGGGAGGTCGTCCTGGCTCGCCGTCGCCACGGCGACCGGCCTCGTCCTGATCCAGGCCGGGGGCATCGCGGTCCGCGTTTTTCGCGGCGCGGCCCGGCAGATCGGACTCACCATCGCCCTGCTGGTGGCCGCCGCCGCGGCCGCCTGGCCGGGGACCTCCCGGCTCTGAAAGTCGATGCCGAGGCCGGTGACGGCCAGGTCCTGTTCGTACAGCCTCTCGAGAATGGTAAGACATAACGTTGGACACTGTGTCCGATCCCTCTTAGGATCGCTGTCGTCGACGTTCGCATCCAGGTTGTCAGCCCATCAGAGGGCCGAGGCCGTCAGCCCCAGAGAGGACGAGCGGGCCACACGCGCTCGTCGATCGCCTTTTGCCCGCAGCCGACTCGCCGAGTGTCTGGCCAGCCTCGCGGTCACGCTGACGTCGGCGCTCCGCTCCTGTTTCACAGAGCGGACGAGACCGGTCGACCACAAATCGATACGACCAGAGGGAGAACAAGGAAAATGAGGAAAATAATCTCGACAGCGGCAATCTTATCCGCACTCTGCGGCGTGGCAGTATCACTGGCTGCCCCCTCCTCCGCCAAGACCACGGAGCCCGTCACGGCCCAGGGCGACTTCGCATGGTTCTACACCCAACAGAACTATGGCGGCAGCGCTTACTCCTACTACTCGACTGAACGTGGTATCAAGGTTTTCCCTCAGCCGATCAATTCGGTGATTGCCTTCCCTTCGGGATACCGGGAAATATGCGGACTCGGAGGATACGGATCCCAGGCCAAGTATGGCTTCGAGGCCGGAAAGTCGTACGCGTGGATTGGGGCGCCATTCTCGGCCAGCGACCCGCTTCTGTCGGCCGCTCCGAACGGCACGTTCGTCGGGGTAGACCCCACGGGTGCCGCCCTCTTTATCGAATGTTGACGCACTCTGAGTAAAACCAGAGAGCGTGGTTCATGCGCACCAAGACGCGCTCGATGCGGGCATGGGCCTTCCGGTGGAGCCGTCGTACGCCTCTCCACTCAGGGAAAATCTTGGCCGCGCCGGCGCCCGCGCGAGGCGAGCAGCCCTCTGCCAGGCAGTCGCTGCCGGCGATCGTGACGGTCTTATCGGGGCGACCTTCACGCCGTTCGTCCCCCTGCCCGGCGGCTCCCTGTCGGGCAGGGGCCGCCGACCTGAGGACTCAGCCAGGGCGGGGCCTCCCGAGTGGATTCGTATCGCCTTCAAGGAGGAGTGTCATGATTCATCTCACGAATCGATCCCGCGATAGAGCCTCAAAATACGGCACCCGTGGATCTGACTCGCCGAAGTCGGAAATCCTTGAAGGTTCACGAGATCAATCGGGAAGTTTTTCCCTTCTCCGCATGCCGCAGCGACGGGCCGCGGAGCCAAAGGCCAGGATCATCGTTGCCGCCTCCCTCACGCTTACCGCTCTAGGAGTCCTGGCCGTCAGCCATGCCAGGCAGGGCGACCTGCACCGAGCTCAGCCAGAGGCGGTATCCGACAGCAGGATGATCTTATTGTTGAAGAGTTTACTGCCGGAGGGGAAGGTTTCCCAACCCCTTGGTCTAGGCACAGGGAACAGCGGATACAAGCCAGCAGCCCAGCTGATCTTTGACGATGGTCACGGCCCTTCACTCATCAAGGTGTCCATAGGGAAACTTTCGATTCCTTTCCCCCAGGACGCCTCCGCATGCCCCTACAGGGCTTACCAGCCGTATGGTGAATGCGATCACGAAACACTGAAAAATGGCGACACCATAACACTGAACAGGGAGATGAGAAGCCATGGGAAACCTCACAGCGTCAAGCAGTGGACTGCTTTGTTCACCACCAAAGACGGGAGTCAGGTTTCCGTCTCGGAGTGGAACGCCGAATCTCCCGAGGCTCGAAAAACGTCTCGACCGACACTTCCGCTGGCAGAGGGTCAACTGAAGGCGGTCGCCTCTTCCGGTGTCTGGCGTGAGGTGGTGTCAGCGGTTCCCGCGGCGACAACGCCGCCACCTCCGCCGAGCACCCCCCTGATGACAAGAGAGAAGATACGGGAAGTTCTCCGGAGTGGCCTCCCTCGGGAACTTCGCGTGGCCGACGAAGAGGGGCCCGACAGCGGATTCGTGGCACTGACAGTTGACGACGGAGCCGGCAAGGCACTGCTCACTGTCAGCGTGCAGAAGTGGAAGCCCGAAAGCGCGGACATTGGAGCGCTATTCAGCGAAGTCGCTCCGCGACCTGACGGCCTGTTGGCCATGGTTCGCAAGAGTACCCCCACTGTCGGCTACGGCAAGGGCACGATCGAATGGGGTGCAGACACTCTCCGTAATGATGGAGTGAGAGCTCTGGTAACTGAGATAAATGCCCCGGCCTATGGCTTGGCCGCCGAGCGTCGAAGTCACCCACTGACGAAGAAGCAACTTATGGAGATCGCTCTCTCCATAAGCGAGGCGGCGACAGCCGAGTCGACTCGTTGATGTGGGCGTGGAGGCCACGGTCTCCACACCGCGCACGCAGTCGGCGGCACGCCGGACCGGATCACGACCGGAAGCCGCCGCTACCCGCGGTACGCCAGGACCGGAAGACCCGGCCGACCGCGGCAGCGAACGGCCCGGGCGCGGCCGATGACGTATGCGGCGGCCTCGGACCGGTCTGCGCCGGGTGCACCGCCACGGTGCACCGCCCGAACACGGCCTGCTGGTCGACGTCGTACCAGTCCGGGCCGAGACGGTCAGCGTCCTCCAAGGCGGCGTCAATCCGTGCCCAGGGGTCCGCCGCCTGGGTCCCCCGCGCGTGCGCGATCGCGCACCGCAGGTGCAGCGCACCGCGCAGCGACACCGCCGCGTCCCCGGCGTGCCTGCCGGACTCCAGCGGCTCAAGATCCCGGAGCGCGGCCTCCGCGACCGCGACGGTCTCCCGCAAAGACGCCTGGTGCAGCAGTGCCCCGCACCGGTCTCACGCGACCGCGGCCTTCACCACCGGGTCGCCGAGCTGCGCCCCGCGGGCCTACAAGCCTGCGGGGCGCAGTCCTGAGCACGCGTCAGCAGCAGACGTGCGAGCGGACGCCGAGGCGGAGCCGCGGTTCTTCACCCGTCCGTGCGCCCGCCGCGGCCCGCGCCCGTTGACGGGGCGGCAGAAACAGGGCCGCGGCGCCTCCCGCGCGGGCGGGTCCGCGGGCGGCGACGACCCCCACGCGGCGGCCCGTCGCCGCACCCGTCCCCGGCGTGCCCGGTCGCGCCCCGAACCACAGAAACGATTCTGCGCGTGTGGCGCCGATCTTCCCGGTCAGACGTCAGGCGGAGGATTGTGCCCGGAACCGGACTCGAACCCGAACCGGCACCCACTTTGACCTGCGATCTTCCACCGACCAGCGAGAACGGCGCCCGTTTCGGTCCGTTTCCCTCCGTCTCTCCCCGTCCGCGCCCGGCCCCGTGCTCCCACGGGAGCACGCCCGTGAGCACGCTCCTCTGGCGGAAGCAGTCCGACTGGGTCCGCCGGGGCCGAGCTGCGGATTCACACGGCCCGCCAGGCATGAACGCACGCCGCCCCTTACGGTCGGGGCCTGGCATCACAACGGATCGGATCACGGCTGGAAATCGCCGCTACCTGCGGTCCGCCTGGCCCGGCAGGAAAGGGTCTCCCACCGCCCCCAGCACGGGGTACGGACCGCGCCGCCGCCACCCCCGGTAGCCCTTGTCGGCCCAGTACATGTATATCGGCTCGGCGAGGGCGTCGACGATGCCGTGTTCGCGAGCCGCGCGGACACCGTGGACGGCACCGGGCAGGACCGGTGCCGTCCACAGCAACCGGCCGAAGGGATGGGCGAGGACCTGCACGTTCATCCCGTGCTTCTTGTGCTTCCCCGAGTGTGCGCCGTGAGGTGCTTGTTGTTCGAGCGGAGGTGAAAGACCACCACCAACGTCCTGTCGCAGCAGGGCGGTTGAAGCTGGGGGCAGCCTGATCCGGGAGGTGCCGGAGAGGGTAGAAGCGGCCCCGACGAAGCCGGGACGGGTCAGCACTGTCAGATGGCGTGGGTCCGGCGAGCGAGACGGAAAGGAGTACGCGAGTTCTCCGCCTCATGCCGTGATCCTTCGGACGCGCAGGTGGTCCGCAGGATCACGGCATGGCACCAGAGCTTCGCTGCTGCGCCGTCCCATGGCGGCGTGGTCGGGTCAGGTGGAGCAGCCGAGCTTCTTCTTCACCTTCGGCACGAAGTCGAGGGTGAAGGCTTCGATGTCTCTGCGGCGTTCATCGACGTCGCCGCCGGCCTTCTGGCTGGTCGAGACGTACGTGACGAGGTGGTCCGTCTCGGGGCCGGCGCAGGCCGTACTGACCATGGAGTTGCGGTCGCCCAGCGCGCCCAGGCCGCCGAACGGCAGATTGTTCATCTTGGCCCGGTTCTCGAACCGGAAGCTCTCGGCGTCGTCCATCGGGTCGTAGAGTCTGTCGACCTTGTCGACCTGGAGGCTGATCACGAGCCAGTCGTCGACCGAGATCTCGCACTTCGCCGAGTTCTCCTTGGGGTCGGTCAGCGTATCGCCCACCACTTTGAGGTCCTCGCCGTCGACCAGGAACGGGTCGAGTGTCTTCTCGCTCAGCGGAACTCCGCAGGCCTCTCTTGGCACGGTGTACTCGCGCCCGCCGCCGCACGCCGTGAGAGTCAGCGCGAGGCAGCACGTGAGCGCCGGAGCGACGGCGCGGTGCAGATCCCTTTTCATCACTGGTCTCCTGTGACCCCTTCGGCCTTCTTGTTGCCGTCGTTGGCGGCGGCACCGACGGTGGAGTACACACCGTGGTCCTTGGAGTAGCCCTCGTGAGCCGGGTCCTCGGCCCACTGCTTGTTGTGCTCGTACCAGAGGTCCGCCAGGCCGCGGAGTTCCCCGTTGCGGGACTGGTAGGTCTCCTTGTGATCGGCCGTGGCGGTGTCGTTGATCTCGTTCTGCTTGTCCTGGAGCCAGGCCGAGGTGACCAGGTCCACGCCTCGCTGCACCGCGTCGCCGGCCGGATGCCACGGCGTGAGAACGCCGCCGACCACGTGATATGCCCAGGCCTTCTTCCAGGACGCGTCGGTGAGGTCCCCATCCTTCTTGTCATTGGTCGCCTGGTAGCGGGCCTCCTCCAGGAAGCCGACCGTGCGGCCCGCCCGGTCCAGACTGTCCTCGGGGTGTGCCTTCTCCGTCAGGATGTCGCCGACGATCGCCGTGTGCATCTGTGTCGTCAGCAGCGCGTAGTCGTCCTTGTTCCGGGATATCTGCTTGCTGATCTCCATCAACTGCCCGGAATCCAAGCCGTGCGACCCCAGGGGGTCGCTCATGGAGCGGTGCACGGTCTCGCCGTGGTTGCCCATCGCGTACGCCATGTCGTCGCGCATCTCCGGCGGGAAGTCGTTGCCGGTTGCCGCGAGGAACTCCACGGAGCGCTTCATGGCCTCACGCTGCTCCGGAGTGTGCGGCAGGAACTCCGCGTCGGGCGCCTTCGGGTCCGACACGCCGGAAACGGCCGCGAACATGGCCTTGCCGGCCGCGTCCCTCGCCTCGTTCGGGCCGTCGTTCAGCGGGGAGTCGTCGAAGTACGGGCGATCCTTCAGTACCCACTGCGCGTTGTCCTGCGGGTCCTTCGTGTTGAAGAATTCCGTCGAGGCGTCCGGGCTGTTGGCCAGGGCGGTCATGAAGCCCGTCATCGGGTCGCGGCCGAACTCTTCGTCGCCGATGAAGTTCATCTTCGGCACCGGCTCCATCCGGTAGAAGCGGTCCGGTAGCTTCATCTTCTTCTCTTGAGCCACCAGTTCGTTGCCGTACTTGTTGAGGAACTGGTCGTCGTAGTCGCCCGTGCGCATGAGGTTGCTCATGATCTGGAAACCGTAGGCGTCCCCGGTGCGGGAGCGGAATCGCTCGCTGCCGAGCTTCACTATGTCGTTCTCCCACTGTCGCATGGCGGGGCTGTCCGACTGGGTGGCGCCGCCCAGGACATGGCCGAGATTCTTCTGGAAGTCGCCGAGCTGGTCGAGCTGGGTGCGGGTCAGGTCCTTGGTCGTGTCGGGACTGGACAGGTCCGCCCAGAACTCCAGCATGCCCTTCGGGCCCACCTGCGTGGCGAATCTCTCCTGGAAGAGCGGATCATTCTTGTACGAGGCGAGCAGCCCGTTGACTTTCTGGAACTCCTCGGGCGACATCTCGTCGCCCTTCTCCTTGATGAGTTCGGCCGCTTCCTCGGCCTTGCGCACAGCGTCGACTGCTGCGTCGCGGTCGCCGTACTCGGCGCCGGAGAATCCGACCTCGGCCTGGTCCGCGATGGCCTTGAGGACCTGGGCAGCGGTGGAATCACTCTCGGTCGCCCTGTTCAGGATGCGCTGGACGTCGTCCCGGAGCTCGTCGACGTCCCGCTGGGAGTGCTGCGGAACGGTCGTTCCCTCGGCCGCACGGTCCGGATGGATGTTCATCGTGACGGTGAAGCCGCCTCCACCGGTGGGGACCACGGTGATGTTCTTCTGAAGGCCACGCTCAAGCGCCTGGTCGAGCTGCTGCTTGTAACCGGCCAGCTCGTCGCGGGTGTCCTTGAGGATGTTGTGGATGGTCGTCGCCTGCGTGTGCGCGTCGGCGAACTCACCGGCCGTCTTGGTGATGAACTCGCGCGAGACGGTGGCGTTGACGCCCGCCCAGTTCGCCTTGTCGGCCTTGGCCTTCATGTCGTCCCGGGCATCGCTCTCCATCGTCTTCAGCTTGTCGACCACACCCTGCCAGGCGGTTACCGCCTGGTCGAGGAGAGCGAAGTTCGCCTGGCGCAGCGTGTCGAGGTCCATCAGCGCTGCGTCCTTTCGGTGAAGCCCTTGTCGAGGGCGGCGATGCTGCTGATCGTGGTCGCGATGTGGTACTCGTCGCCGGCGTGCGCGTTCTTGGTGAAGTCCATGTGGTTGGAGATGTGCGCGACGGCGTCCAGCAGCGTCTGCAACTGCCGCTCCCACCTGTCCTGTACGTGGTGCAGGCCGCTGCCCAGGTCGAACCCCTGCGCCGTCAGGTCCTTCGCCGCGGTCTGACTCGGCGACCAGGCATCCCGGCCGTGCTTGGCCAGCGCGGTGAAGAGCTTGAAGGCGCTGTCCCCCACGGCGGCCAGGTCCTGCTGGTCCACTCTGAGGTCTCCCTGGCCGCCACCGCCTTCCGAGGGTGCCTGGTTGAGCTGCATGGCCGCGCCCCGTCTTTCGGCTGCCTGGCTCTTAAGCTGCTCCCACTCATCCCATGACATCAAAAAGCCCTCCCCGTTCGATCAGCGCCCGAACTGTCGTCCCGCCACCGGCGTATGTGGGCGGCAGGGGTCTGCCTCGCATTGGTCAAGCTGGTATGTCTCTCCGCGATCCTCCCCGCGCCTGCCGCCAGTAGGGCTTCCGCGGCTCTCGGCTCACGCGGGCGGGCCCGTGCGCTAGTCGCCCCCGTCCGTAATGATCACTTCAGCGGCCCATCGTACTGGGATACTTCGGCAGGCAAATGCGTACTCACCTCCCCGCCGTCGGCAACGCCGGGCGCTGTCCGCGCATCTGCCGCCGACGCGACGGCGGGGCCATCAGCGCCGCTGGGCGTTCTCGGCACCAAGAAGGCGGAAAGGCTGCCAGCTGTCGGCAATGTGCAAGTGCATGTCGGCGCACGAGAATAGCCATGGCGAGGGTGTGCGTCTGCAGTCGATGCCGGGTTTCCGGGAAAGCCGATTCGGGGGAAGGCGGGCATGGAAGAACTCCTGAACGCGGCGTTCGGCCTTCCCGCCACGCTCCTGACCACCGTGGTTGCCGTGGTCATCGGATTCTGGCTCTTGATGCTCTGCGGCGCCGTCGCCCATGACGTCTTCGACGCCGACGCGGCCCTGGGGCACCGCCTTCCGTGGCACTGCTCGCGGGTGCCTGATCTTGACATGGCAAGGGACCGGGGGCGTGGCCCGACTGCTGGGGAGGCACTCCGCCGTCTGCCGCAATATTCGCGCCACAGTGTCGCGTCTGGCTCGCCATCCTCGCGTACCGCCACCTGAGGGGAACGAGCCGACCACACGCCGGATCGACATCACCGCCGCCTGGGCCTCGCACCCGCACCCGCACCGGATCCGGCGACCGACGCGCCGGCCGGGCGGTCGCCGCGCACCCTGTCGGCGTACCCGTCCTCGAACATCGTCAGCAGTGACACACGAAGAGAGACAGCATGGCCAGACCTGTGCACGCGGCGATCGGGGAGCACCCCATCCTCTGCCTGATGTGCGACAACGACACATTCCGCGAGCGGGAGGTACTGCTGAACAGCACGGGGATGGAGTTCTTCAGGCTGGCGTGGGCGAACGAAGCGGCGACCGGCCTGGTCTGCTGGGCATGCGGCTACGTCCACCTGTTCGTCAACCGCGACCTCAGGCTGTACCGGAAGAAGCGAGAACGCTGAGGGAAGCCAAGCGTCCCCTGTACCGTCCTCGCCGTCGCGGGATCTCCCCCGCCTCGTCTGCCTCCTCGCCGATCAGTTCGAGGCGGACCTGGTGGGACTCGCCTGTCATGCCCAGTGGCCTGGCCAGCGCGTCGAACCCGCAGGCCTACTCGTTGGGCATCTCCCACCACGCCTCGGCGAATGCCTGATCCTTCAGGACGTAGATGTGGAGCTCGCCCCGAAGATGATCACAGGGCTGTCAGTGCGGTCACTCGTGGATTGCCCGAGATGAGTGGCCGCTGAACGAATTTCGCCGCCGCCTCAGGTTGATCTCGTGGGGAAACATTAGAATAGAGATACTTGCTAGCCGAATCTCTTCTGATGTGACGCGTCGGCGGAGTTTCGCTCGTCGGTCGGATTCAGTGCAACAACTGTTTCTGGCAGAGGCCCATTGGCTACACCACAGCCCCTCCAGCGCCCGTGCCGACCAGAAGAGGTACGTGATGGATCTTTGGCTGATCTGGTTGATCACCGCAGCTGTGCTGGCTGTGGCGGAGATCTTCACACTCACCGCGGCGCTCGGGATGCTGAGTGCGGCCGCGCTGGTCACGGCGGGGGCTGCTGCCATCGGACTGCCGCCGGCACTCCAGTTCCTGGTATTCGCCGTCGTCGCCACGGTCACCGTCCTATTCGTCCGCCCCGTCGCATTGCGTCATATCCGTCAGCCTCAAGCGGCGAGATTCGGTATAGAGGCGCTGATCGGCAGACCCGCCTATGTCGTTTCCGAGGTGACGGGCCGGGGTGGCAGAGTCCGTATCGACGGCGAGGAATGGACGGCCCGCGCCTATGACGAGACACTGGTCATCCCTGCCGGGACGACCGTCGACGTCATAGAGATCAGCGGCACCACCGCGCTCGTCTACCCTCGGGACTGAAGTCATGGAAAACTCGGCGTTCCTCGTTGCGGGTCTGATCGCCGCGCTCTTCGCGATCTTCACTGTGGTGCGGGCGGTCCGTATCGTGCCCCAGGCGCGCGCTCGCAATGTCGAGCGCCTCGGCCGATACCATCGGACCCTGAATCCCGGACTCAACCTCGTCATCCCTTACATCGACCGCGTTCATCCAGTGATCGACCTGCGGGAGCAGGTCGTGTCGTTCAGACCGCAACCGGTCATCACCGAGGACAACCTGGTCGTCGAGATCGACACCGTCCTGTACTTCCAGGTCACCGACCCGCGAGCCGCCTTCTACGAGATCGCGAATTTCCTTCAGGCCGTCGAGCAGCTCACGGTCACCACCCTGCGCAACGTCGTGGGGTCCATGGACCTGGAGAAGACGCTCACCTCACGGGACACCATCAACAGCCAGCTCCGCGGCGTGCTGGACGAGGCCACCGGCAAGTGGGGGCTGCGGGTCAATCGAGTGGAGATCAAGGCCATCGACCCCCCGCAGTCCATCAAGGACGCGATGCAGAAGCAGATGCGAGCCGAGCGAGACAAGCGGGCCGCGATTCTGGGGGCCGAAGGGCAGCGGCAATCGCAGATTCTGACCGCCGAGGGCGACAAGCAGGCGGCCGTCCTACGCGCGGAGGGCAACCGCACCGCCGCGATCCTCCAGGCGGAAGGCCAGTCGCAGGCCATCGACGAGGTGTTCCAGGCCGTACACCGCAACGATCCCGACCCCAAGCTGCTCGCCTACCAGTACCTCCAGATGCTGCCCCAGCTCGCGCAGGGCTCGGGCAACAACTTCTGGGTCATTCCCAGCGAAATCACCTCCGCGCTCCAAGGCGTGTCCCGGGCCTTCACCGAGGTGCTGCCCCAGTCAGCGGCCACTCGGGAGAAGCCGTCGGACGACATGGCCGCCCAGGCCGCCAACGACGCTGCGCAGGCGGCAGAAGCCGCTGCCGCGGCCCTCGCCGACGCGGCCAGGGCCGACGGCGTCACCTCCGACGCCCTCCCATCCAGCACGCCCCGCTGAAGCGCGCGGGACGGATCGGCCCTGATACTCCTCGCCATGGTCACCGAACGAGCGAACGCAGTCCGGTCTTCTGCCGGAAACTGTCCGCGACATGCCCCGACGTCCCGCAGCACTTTGTATGGGCACCAGCCCAAGGCGGCCCCGTCGCTGAACTCGCCGGGCAGCGGTGGCCATGCGCCGCTCGGCCCACGCACGCGGTCATCCTGGGTAGGTGCCTTCGGTGCGCTCCGGCACCTTGGGTGCGCAGACCTGCAGTCGGGTGTGCGCTTCGCGGCGAGGGCGGTCGAGAGCCCGGCCCGGTGACGCCTCGGTCGAGAGGCGTGCGCCCGTTGCAAACCCGCTGCAGCACCGGTGACCGGGGGTCACCCCTACCGACGCTGTCGCCCGTGGCCGCCTCATCGTCTCCATGCTGAGCAAGTCGCCGATCGAGCAAGCGCGGATGTGGACCGTGCGGTCGCACCTTGTGGGCGTCTGGCCGCAACGTCGTCATGGTCGAGCCCCGCAGTCCCGCCGTCATCCGGCGGCTGTCACTGCTCCTCGATCACGGCGACCGTACCGAGCCCGGCGTCGCGCAGCGTCCGCTGGACGGCGCGCCGGGCACCGCGGATCGTGAGTGCGGCGGATTCCGGCCGCAAGGTGACTGCCCGCAGCAGCGCGTAGGCGCACGCGAGGTCGAAGCGCGTGACCCGGCTCATGTCCACGAGCCATTCGGTGGCCTCGCGCAGCGGCGGGGCACGGAGGAGTTCCTCCAGCTCCCGCAGGGCGTGGGCCCCGATCTCTCCGGCCAGGACCAGCTCGGCCGGGCGGCCGTCGGGCGCGGACACCGCCATGACCGGCCCGGTCGGCGGGGTGGACGGGGATTCGGCTGCCATGGCGACCTCCTGCACTGGCCTTGGTGCGTTCCTCCTGTTTCTTCCATGGTCGCCCCGAAACGCCGGACCGCCGGACCGGGGCTCAGGTTCAGGTTCGCCGCCGTCGTCGCCGTCCTCGGCACCGTCGTCGTCGATCCTCGGCAGGCGGGTGAGCTCGCACGGGTTCCGGGCACGGAGCGGCGGCTCCGCCTGCACCGCCTCCTGCAGAATCGAGGAGAGCAGCCCGTGTAGGTTCTTGATCGTTTTCGGGCTCATCAGCTTGTGCTTCGACCCGCGCCACACCTTCGTCTGGGCCATCTGGTTCACCCAGGCCCGGACCGTCTTGCTGCTGAAGTGCTCCGTGGACCGCACGTCGCAGTTGGCGAACGTCGGGAAGACGTAGGTCTCCAGGTCGCGCACGCAGTCCGCGCGGTACCGCTCCTCGACGCCCGTGCGGTTGGCGATGCACTCCAGCGCGAAGGCCCGGAAGACGTACTGCGCCTCATCGCCGCTCGCCTGGTCGATCTGACCCCGACCTTTCACCCAACCGGGTGGCCACTGCTGAGCGTTGTCGTTGACGGCATCGCGGAACATGTTCGCTGACGTCTCGTCATCGAACCTTTCGGTTTGCCAGGGGCCCGTACGGGCGCCACCCAAGCGCCACTTCACCTGATAGCTGGTGACCCTGCCTACCCTGTCCTTACGGGTGTGCACACTCGCCATGCACCGAACGTAGCGAGGCGTGTTCCCACGGTGCTCCCACGCCGCTAAACGATCTCGCGCGTTTCACGCCGAAATAGCTGGTGAGACGTCAGGCGGAGGATTGTGCCCGGAACCGGACTCGAACCGGTACGCCCCCGAGGGGCAGCGAGGTTTAAGCTCGCCGTGTCTGCATTCCACCATCCGGGCACGCGGCTCCGGGACTGCCGGGCACATACGCAGCGCGTACGGACCACCCCAGTGTGCGCAGGGTCGAGCCTATCCGGACACATCCCCCGAAGACTGGGCCGTGAGCGTGATGTTGTCTGATTTTATTGGCGCTTGAGGGGTCATCAGTACTCGTCAGCGCACCTTCAGCACATGCCGGAGGCTGTTTCCGGCGAAGGGGACGGGCAGGGCATGGCGGGGCGGAATGACGGAAAGTAGTCCCCCTCTTCGCAGGGAGTGGTGTCCCTTTTCGAGGAGGTGGTCCCCGGGCCGCCGTCATACTCAGGGATGAGGAGACGGATCTTCCGTCAGTCCCAGGTGGACCACCGGAACCGGAGCTGCGACGGACGACAGCGGCACCCGGGCGACCGGAGGATGGAGGTGTTCCGGCCGGGTCGGGAAAGGCGCGGCCGGAACGGCTGTTCGCGTCCTTGCACCGTCGATCGGAGTGTCTCCCCGTGACCACCACCTCCACCGCCCGCAGCGCCACCGCGGTGGCCGCCCGGGCCACCGAACTGTCCAAGATCTACGGGCAGGGTGAGACCCAGGTGGTCGCCCTGGACCGGGTCACGGTCGACTTCCACCAGGCCGAGTTCACCGCGATCATGGGTCCGTCCGGCTCCGGCAAGTCCACGCTGATGCACTGCGTGGCCGGGCTCGACACCTTCAGCAGCGGCTCCGTCGTCATCGGCGGCACCGAACTCGGCACGCTCAAGGACAAGCAGCTCACCCAGCTGCGCCGGGACAAGATCGGCTTCATCTTCCAGGCGTTCAACCTGCTGCCCACCCTGACCGCGGCCGAGAACATCACGCTGCCGATGGACATAGCGGGCCGCAAGCCCGACAAGGAGTGGCTGGCCCGCGTCATCGACATGGTGGGCCTGAGGGACCGGCTCGGCCACCGCCCCGCGCAGCTCTCCGGCGGACAGCAGCAGCGCGTGGCCGTGGCCCGTGCGCTGGCCGCGCGCCCCGAGATCATCTTCGGTGACGAGCCCACCGGAAACCTGGACTCGCGCTCCGGCGCCGAGGTGCTGGGCTTCCTGCGCAACTCCGTGCGGGAGCTGGGCCAGACCGTCGTCATGGTGACCCACGACCCGGTCGCCGCGGCCTACGCGGACCGGGTGGTCTTCCTGGCGGACGGCCGGATCGTCGACGAGATGCTCCAGCCCTCCGCGGACAAGGTCCTCGACCGCATGAAGGCCTTCGACGCCAAGGGCCGCACGAGCTGAGCCACCGGGGCGGCAGGCCCGCCCCGAGCGCACCCCGGCACCACCAGCGCCTCCCACCGACGCCGTCCGCCCGCCACGTCACCGGGCCACCCGACCCCAGGACTTACGACTCCCATGTTCCGCACCGCCTTGCGCAACGTACTCGCGCACAAGGCCAGGCTGCTGATGACCGTGCTCGCCGTCATGCTCGGCGTTGCCTTCGTCTCCGGCACCCTGGTGTTCACCGACACCCTCGGCAACGCCTTCCGCAACCAGTCGGCGAAGAGCTACGACAACGTCGCGGTCGCCGTCACCTCGTACGCCGACGGGGACGACAAGCAGAACCCCGGCATCAGTGAGAAGACCGTCGACAGGATCGCCGCCCTCGACGGAGCCGCGGACGCGTCGGGCCGGGTCTCCGGTTTCGCCGGCGTCGCCGACCGGGACGGCAAGCTGATCGGCAACGGCTGGGCCAACACGGGTGTCAACTTCGCGCCCGGCAAGGACGGCAAGGACGAGCGCTACGACTTCACCGAGGGCAGCGGACCCACCCGGTCCGGCCAGATCGCCCTCGACGAGGACTCCGCCGCCAAGGGCGGCTACAAGGTCGGCGACCCCGTGCGCGTCTCCACCAACGGGCCGGTGAAGGAGTACCGGCTCGCCGGGATCTTCACCACCGAGGACGGCGCGGTCAGCGCCGGCGGCAGCCTGGTCCTCTTCGAGACCTCCGCCGCCCAGAAGCTCTACCTCCAGCCGGGCTTCTTCAGCGAGGTGACCGTCATGGCCGCCCCCGGCGCCTCGGACACCGGGCTCCTCGACGAGGTCGAGCAGCTCCTGCCCTCGGACGGCACCGCCGAGGCGAGGACCGGAGCAGAGCTCGCCGACGAGCAGGCGAAGCAGATCGAGAACGGCATGGCCAACATGAACCAGGGGATGCTGGCCTTCGCCGCCATCGCGCTCTTCGTCGGCATCTTCCTGATCTCCAACACCTTCACCATGCTGGTCGCCCAGCGCACCAAGGAACTGGCCCTGCTGCGCGCCGTCGGCGCCTCCCGCAGGCAGGTCACGCGCTCGGTGCTGATCGAGGCCACGGTGGTCGGCGCGATCGCCGCCGCGGTCGGCTTCGTTCTCGGTCTGGCGCTGGCGGTCGGACTGCGGTCCCTGATGGGCTCGTTCGACATGAAGATCCCGGACGGACCGCTGATCGTCGCCCCGACGACGCTTCTCGCCGCCTTCGCCGTCGGTGTGCTGATCACCGTGCTGGCCGCCTGGCTGCCCGCCCGCCGCGCCGCGAAGATCCCTCCGGTCGCCGCGATGAGCAGTGTGCACGCGGTCGCCTCCACCAAGTCGCTGGTGGTACGGAACTCCATCGGCGCCTTCTTCACGCTGCTCGGCGCGGCGGGGATCGTCGCGGGTGCGGCGGCCGGCTCCGACGGCCGGATGATGCTCGGGGCCGGTGCCTTCCTCGCCCTGGTCGGTGTGATCGTGCTGATCCCGCTGCTGTCCCGGCCGGTGATCGCGCTGGTGCGGCCGCTGCTGCTGGGCCTGTTCGGCGTGTCGGGCAAGCTGGCCGGCCAGAACGCGGTGCGCAACCCGCGCCGCACCGGCGCCACCGCCTCTGCCCTGGCCATCGGCCTGACGCTGGTCACGGGCCTGTCGGTGCTCGGCGTCACGGTCGGCCGGGCCGTGGACAAGATGACCACGGACAACATCAAGGCCGACTACATGATCACGATGGCCAACGGCACGGATCTGGACCAGTCCGCGCTGACCGCCCTGCAGAAGGCCCCGGGTGCCACCGCGGTCTCCCCGCAGCAGGCCTCGTGGCTCGACCTCGACGGCGGCGGCCTCTCGACCTCGGGTGTCATTCCCGGGGACTTCGAGGAGGTCATCGCCCTGGAGACGGTCTCGGGCTCGCTGGACACGCTGGCGGACGGACGGATCGCGGTCGCCGAGAAGACGGCCGAGTCCCGCGGCTGGAAGGTCGGCGACACCGTGAAGGTGACGTTCGACGACGAGAAGAAGGGTGAGCTGACCGTCGGCGCCGTCTTCACCGACAACGAGTTCGTCTCGCCCGTCGTGGCGTCCACCGAGGTGCTGAACGCGCACGAGAACAAGCCGTACATCCCGCAGATCTTCGTGAAGACGGCCGGCGGGGCGAGCGAGAAGAACGAGCAGGCTCTCGTCGACGCGCTCGGCGCCAACCCGGCGATCAGTGTCATGAACCGGCAGGACATCCGCGACGAGTTCGGCGGCATGATCAACATGATGCTGAACATCCTGTACGGCCTGCTGGCGATGGCCCTGGTCATCGCGGTGCTGGGGGTGGTGAACACCCTCGCCATGTCGGTGTTCGAGCGGCAGCAGGAGATCGGCATGCTGCGGGCGATCGGCCTCGACCGCCGCCGTGTGAAGCGGATGATCCGTCTGGAGGCCGTGGTCATCTCGGTGTTCGGCGCGCTGGTCGGTGTCGGTCTCGGCTCCTTCCTGGGCTGGGCGGTCGGCCAGAGCCTCAAGTCGTCGATCCCGGGCTACTCGCTCGTCATCCCCTGGGACCGGATCGGACTGTTCCTGCTGCTGGCGGCGCTGGTCGGTGTGCTGGCCGCGCTGTGGCCGGCGCGCAGCGCGGCCCGGCTGAACGTGCTGACGGCAATCAAGTCCGAGTAACCGCCGCCGGCTCCTCGCCGTCAGGACGGTACGCAGGTACGCAGGTACGCAGGTACGCAGGTACGCAGGTACGTACGACGGGCCCGCACCCTCCCGGGGTGCGGGCCCGTCGTCGCGTACCCGTGGGCTATCCGCGCCACTCCCGCGTCCTGAGCGGCAGCCCCGAGCGGCCGTCCTCGGGGGTGCGCACGGCCAGGATCTGGTTCACGCCGATGTCGCCCCGTTCGAAGGCGATCGCGCACGCCGCCATGTAGAGCCGCCAGACCCGGGCCCTGCCGGGCGAGGTCAGCCGTACCGCGCGGGCCCAGTCCGACTCCAGCGCGGCCACCCAGCGGCGCAGCGTCAGGGCGTAGTGCTCGCGGATCGACTCCACGTCGCGCACCTCGAGGCCGGCGTCCTCCAGACTGGCGACGGTGCGGCCGAGAGGGGCCAGCTCGCCGTCGGGGAAGACGTAGGAGTCGATGAACTCGTTGAGTTCGTAGGCGTCCTCGTCGGCCATCGGGCGGCGGGCGATCTGGTGGTTGAGGAGCCGCGCGCCGGGCTTGAGGAGGCGGTACAGGATGTCCGCGTAGGCGCGGTAGCGGACCGAGCCGACGTGCTCGGCCATCCCGATGGAGGAGATCGCGTCGTACGGCCCGTCGTCTACGTCCCGGTAGTCCTGTACCCGGATCTCGACGCGGTCCGCCAGCCCCTCCTCGGCGATCCGCTTGCGGGCGTACGCCGCCTGCTCGGTGGACAGGGTGATGCCGACGACCCGGGCCCCGTGCTCGCGAGCCGCGTGGGCGGCCATGGAGCCCCAGCCGCAGCCGACGTCGAGCAGCCGGTCGCCGGGCTTCAACGCGAGCTTGCGGCAGACGAGTTCGAGCTTGTCGTGCTGGGCCTGCTCCAGGGTGGAGTCCGGGGACTCCCAGTAGGCGCACGAGTAGACCATGGACGGGCCCAGCACCAGCTCGTAGAAGTCGTTGCCGACGTCGTAGTGGTGGCTGATCGCCCGCCGGTCGCGGCGCCTGGTGTGCAGCAGGCCACCGCGCCGCCGGGCCTCCTCACGGGGCGGCAGCGGGGGCGGCCAGGGCCCGGCCAGCGCGGCGAGTTCACGGACCGCGGCGCGCGCCTCCGGGTCGCGCAGCCGCGCCGCGAGGGAGGGGCCGGGCTCCTGGTCGTCGCGCTCCCACAGCACCCCCGAGAGGCGCCCCAGGGCCTCGTAGAGGTTCCCCTCGAAGTCGATCTCACCGGCCACCCAGGCCCTTGCGGCACCCAGCTCTCCCGGCCGCCACAGCATTCTGCGCAGCGCCCGCCGGTGCCGTACGACGAGGACCGGCGCCCCGGCCGGGCCCGTCTCGCTGCCGTCCCAGGCCCGCAATCGGACCGGCAGCGGTACTCCCAGAAGTCTCTCGGCGACAGTCCCCAGCCTCGAAGCCGCGTCCGCCATGGCGCGCACCTTTCGTCTTCCGTTCCCACAAGGCCGACACCACCCAAACACCGGCGGTGCGCGGTTGCAGTCCCGTTGGCGGTCGGCACTCGGCAAATTCCCCCGCCCGGCCATCGGACGCTCCCGCCCCCTACAGGGCAACGCTGCCGGAATCTGCGCGACCTCCACAGGGCCGTACGGGAAAGGGCGGGAACATCCGGGAACGCCCGAAGGGGCACCCGCACCACGGATGGCGGGTG
>NZ_JAAAXQ010000560.1 GCF_009916105.1 Streptomyces sp. GC420
GGGGAGCGGTCCCGCCCGACTGGGACGCGGCCTGGCAGGACCCACGGGCCGGCGCGGCCCCGGCCCGTGCCGCCGCCCCGGTGACGGCGCCCCCGGACGGACCGGTGCGCCTGGCCGGCTCCCCGGTGCCCATCGGCCCCGGCCCCCGGGTCGCCGACGCCCGTGCGGGCCGCCCGCACGTGGAGCTCGACCCGCCCGGCACCGGCTGGATCCGGCCGCCCGGAGGCGCCGGGCCCGCGCAGTCCGCGGTGAACCAGCCGCACGGGCCGGCGGGCGGACCGGCGAACGGCGACGGCCCGCCCGTACCGGGTCCCGCCACGTCACCGGAAGGGGCGGCCGCCTCGGGCTGGCGGCCCTGGCGCTTCCGCATGTCGAACGACGTGTGGGGTACTCCGGTCGTCGCCGACAACCTCCTCTACGTGACCTCCTTCGAGGTGCACGCCCTGGACGTGGCTTCCGGCCGGCGCCAGTTCAAGACGCGGGACGTGGCCTGGTCCATGGCCGTGGCCGCGGGCCGGATCCATGCCTCGGACGGGCCGACGCTGTACGCGCTGGACGCCAGGGACGGCTCCGAGCGGTGGCGGCTGCAGACCGACGCCTGGGTGTACTCGCTGAAGGTCGACCGGGGCACCGTCGTCACCGGTACCCGCGGCGGCGGCGTCCAGGCCTGGGAGGCCGCCAACGGCGAGAAGTTGTGGGAACTCACGGGTGCGCAGACGGACTTCGAGACACCCGAGGCCGGGCCCGTCGTCCACGAGGGCACGGTCTTCGTGTGGAAGGACGCCCGGCTGCGCGCCCTGGAGGCGCGTACGGGCGCCGAGCGCTGGTCGTACCCGGTCGGTGACGCGGCCTCCTGCGGTGGTGTGCCGCTGCGGCTGCTCGCCGCCCCCGAGGGCGTGGTGTACGTCAGCGCCGGTACCCGTGTCATCGCCCTGGAGGTGGCGACCGGCAGCGTCCGCTGGCACTTCGAGGCGCCCGCCGTCTTCCTGTCCCCGCCGGCGTTCGCGCCCGGCCCGGCCGTGACGGGCGGCGGCGTCTACCTCGCCGACTACCTGGGCACGGTCTACGCCCTGGACGCGGCGGACGGCCGCGACCGCTGGCGCATCGCGACGGAGGCCCGCCAGTCCGTCGAGCCGGTGCTGGTCGCGGGCGGCAACGTCCATGTCGGCAGCGGCAGCGCGCTCTACACCCTGGACGCCGTCACCGGCGCCCCGCGCTGGCGGTTCGCGGCGGGCGGCGAGGTCGTCGGCGCGCCGGTGGTCTCGGACGGCAGGCTGCACTTCGGCTCCGCCGACCACTGCCTGTACACGCTGGACGCGGCGGGCGGGCAGCTGCGCTGGAAGCTTGCGACGGGTGGTGAGATCACCGGCTCGCCGGTGGCCGCGGGCGGGGTCGTGTACGCGTGCAGCAAGGACCGCTGTGTGTACGCGCTGGACGCGCAGAAGGGCACCGGCACCGGGCGGAGCGGCGCCCGCTGAGCGCTCCGCGGGCAGCCCGGCTCGTCACCCGCGCCCGCGGGTCCGCCGGGCCGGTCGCGCCCGCGCGGCCCGGCCGCGTGCCGGCACGGCCCCGCGCCGCTGCGGGGCGCCGCCGGATCGTGCTGCGCCATGCCGTTCATGTCCCCCGATGGCGTGGGCGGAACGGGCCGGGACGCCCCCGGCGGCAGCGAGGTTGGCCCTCGTGGCGAGCGGTGACCCCACCGGGACGAAGCTGGGACAGAGCGGCACGAGATCGCTGCTACTGTGACGTGCGCCCGTCAAATCGAAGGGCTCGGGCGGCCTCTGTGCCGCCAAATCCAGCGAATTCAACGGGGGTTGAAGACGTGAAGCTCCGTCATGTCCGCGCCATCGCCATCCTCGGTATCGCCGTCGTCGCGCTCACCGGCGCTCGCGGTTCCCACGGCGGCGGATGCAGCAGCGGTTCGAGCAGCAGCTCCAGCAGTTCCAGCGGTGGTGGTTCCAGCAGCACCGGCGGCTCCGGCCACGACTCGGACGACAGCGGTCTGTCCTCCACCGGGGGAACGACCGGCAGCGGCTCCAGCAGCGGCTCCGGCTCGGGCGGCAGCGGGAACAGGGACAAGGCGATGGACGACCTGAGGATCGAGTCCTGCCGTTACGACGAAGCGGTGGGCCTCCAGGCACGTGTCCGGGCCACCAACAGCAGCACCAGCAGGTCCTACGACTACAAGTTCACCGTCGAGTTCACCGACTCGAGCGGCAAGGAGATCGCCGCCCGGACCCCCAGCATCCCGCTGGTGCAGCCGAGCAGCAGCGAGACCGTGGACGTGGCCACCCCGTACGTCCTGAAGGACGGCGAGACGGCCACCGGCTTCGAGTGCCGGGTGACCCAGGTGACGCGCACCTCCGCCTGACCTCCGTTCGCCCTCCGTCCGCCGTCCCGCCCGACCGCGCAGGGCCCGTCCGGCCCGCCCGGCTCGGGGCCGTCAGCGCAGCCGGAACTCCCTGCGGCGGGCCCGGAACAGGCCGGCCTGCTCGGCGGGCGGCAGGTTGCCGAGCGCGATGAGGTGCGGGGCCTGCGCCAGAGCCGTGGCACGGGCCCCCTCCCGCGCCGCCCACAGCGCCCGCACCGTGCCCTGCACCGCCGCCGTCGGGTACGAGGCGATGACGGCCGCGCAGCGCAGCGCGGCCGCCACCGCGCCCCCGGCCGGGGCGAGTTCGGAGACCAGCCCGGTCTCGTGGGCCCGGCGCGCCGAGATGCGTTCGGCCGAGCCCATCAGCGCCATCCGCGCGGCCTCCCCGAACGGCATCCGCCCCGCCATGGCGATGGACTCGTACGCGCTGACCATCCCGTACGTCGTGTGCGGGTCGAAGAAGGCCGCGTTCTCGGCGGCGACGAGGAAGTCCGCCTCGCCCAGCAGGTAGAAGGCTCCGCCGCAGGCCATCCCGTTCACCGCCGCGATCACCGGCTTCCACAGGTCGTTCGCCTTGGGCCCGACGGTGAGCAGGGGATCGTCGGCCGAGTACGGGGACGAGGGCTGCGGCACCTCGGCCGAGCGGTCGATGCCGGTGCAGAAGGCCTTCTCGCCCGCGCCGGTGAGGACGACGGCCCTGACCCGGTCGTCCACGCGCAGGGCCCGCCAGACCGAGGCGAGCCGGGCGGCCATGTCGAGGTCGATCGCGTTGTGGCGTTCCGGCCGGTCGAGGGTCACGAGCGCGACGCCCTCGCCGACGGACCCGCCCGTCGCGTTCCCGCCCGTCGCGTCCGTCGCATCCTTCCCGCCCGCCGGTTCCGTCCCGTTCACCGTGCCGTTCGCGGTGCCGATCTCCGTCCGGACGCTCACGGACGCTCCAGCAGCCAGCGCGGGCCGGTGACACCCGGGGCGATCTCCGTGAAGACGGCCTTCACCGGGGCGCCGATGCGCAGTCTTCCGGGCGGCACCGAGTTCGGCGGCGCGTCACGGGCGGCCACCACATTGCCGACGAGGCGGAGGCGGGGCTCCTCGGCGAGTTCCACGACGACGACGTTGTACGGCGCCAGGTCCGCGTAGGCCGGGAGAAGCGGCGGATGCGGGACGACGTACGACCAGATGCGGCCGCGGCCGCTCATGCGGCGCCACTCGCTGTCGAACGACTGGCAGTGGGGGCAGCAGGGGCGGGG
>NZ_JAAAXQ010000561.1 GCF_009916105.1 Streptomyces sp. GC420
CGCGGCGGCGGCCGCGGCGACCTCATCGTGCACGTCGAGGTGCAGACCCCGACCAAGCTCGACCCGCAGCAGGAGGAACTCCTGCGCCAGCTCGCGGTGCTGAGGGGCGAGGAACGGCCGATGGGCCGAGGCAACCGACGAGGAGGGTCAGACGGCCCTCTACCTCGCCTCGGTCGAGGACCGCCCGTGCATCGTGCGGCTGCTGCTGGCCGCCGGTGCCGACCCCGAGCGGGTCAGCGGCCACGACGCCGACCTGCCCCTGTGCGGCGCCGCGGTCGGCGGCCACACCGAGGTGGTGCGGTCCCTGCTGAGCGCCGGGGCCCGGCCGGACCGGCGCGAGGAGTTCGGCTTCACGGCGATGGCCTGGGCGGTGGGGTGCGGTCACGCGGCGACCGTCCTGGCCCTGCTGGAGTACGGCGCCGACCCGGGCCTGCCGGGCCCCGGCGGGGAACCGCCGATCGTCCTCGCCGCGCGCCGGGGCTCCGCGGACTGCGTACGGGCACTGCTGCGGCACGGGGCGTCCGATCTCGGGGAGGCCCTAGCCGAGGCCAGGCACCGGCTGTCCCTGGACGTGGAGGAGGAGCTGCGGCGCGGGCTCGCCCAGGCCTACGAGTCCGCCGGGGCGTACGAGTGTGTCGTACGGCGGGTAAGGGAGGGCGACGGGATCACGGTCGTCGTGGAACTGCTGCGGGACGGACAGCCGTTCGCGGGCGACGAGCGACAGACCGGGCACGCGGCCATCGCGACGCTGCTGGAGCGGGAGCTGGGGATCGCCACGTCCTTCGCCGAGCTGGCGCGACGCGCCCTGGCCATGGGGGACCCGCGGGGCGAGAACTGGACCGAGTCGGTGCGCACGCTGAGCGGGCGCGGCGACGAGGAGACCTATCAGGCGGCGGCCGCCTGGTGCGCGGGTCCCGACCCGGTGCGGCAGGCCTTCGCGGTGGACGTGCTGGCCGGGCTCGGGTTCCCGGACGGTCCCGGGCCGTTCGCCGCGCGGAGCCTGCCGCTGCTGCGCGAACTCGCCGCGCGAGCCGAGCACCCGGACCTGGTGCAGTCGCTGCTCGCGGCACTGGCCGCGTACGGCGACGCCGACGCCGTCGAGGATGTGCTGCGCCACGCCGCCCACCCCTCCCCCGCGGTGCGGGCCAGGGTCGCCGACGCCCTGCACGGGCTGGTGCGGGACGACGGCACGGCGGCCGCCGAGGCCCTGGTGACGCTCGCCGCCGACCCGGACCCGAAGGTCCGCGCCCGTACGGCGACCGCCCTCGCCGGGCTGGCCGCGGACTCGCCGGAGATACGCGACGCGCTGGCGGCGCTGCTGCACACCGGCGACGCGGAGACGGCCGTCGAGGCGGCCCGCGGTCTCGCCCGGCGGGGCGACCCGCGCGCCGCGGACGCGCTGGCCGCCGTCCTGGAGGAGCAGCCGCAGGACAGCCCGGCGTACACGGCGGCGCTGGACGCGATTGACCTGGTGGCCGACCCCGACGCCGCCCGGACCCTGCGGGCCGCCGCACGCCGCGCCGCGAGCCGCTGATGCCCGTGCCGGCCGAAGCGCCGGACCCGGCCGGGGTGCTGCTTCGTCGGCTTGTACCGCGTCTCGTGCGACGCGCGGCCGGGCGACGGCTGGTACGGGAGCGAGTGGGCGCCCCCGGCGCGGCGCCGCCCGCGCCCGACGGGGTCTTCGGACCGGCCACGCACCGTGCCGCGTCCCGCCGTGCCGCGGTCAGGAGCCGAACGCCACGAGCCGCACGGCCGCGCACCGGCCACCGCCGCGGAGATGCCGCGGCGGCGCGGGTGTGCGGCCCGGGCTGCCTTCCTGTGGCGGGTCCGGGAGCGGGTCCGTTGGCCGGGTCAGGCCGCGCGGCGGCGTTCGCGCGGCTGTGACCGTGCGGGGCGGGGACGGCGCGGACGGCCGCCCGTCGGTTTGCGGCCGGCCTCGGCGCCCGCGGACCGCGACCGGGACGAGGACTGGGACTGGGATTGCGACTGCGGCGCCTGCGACTGGGGCTGCGACTGGCCGGGCCTACGCCGCCTGCCGCCGCCGGTCGCGGCGGACCCGGACCGCTGCTTGGGCCGGTCGCTGCCGTTCGGCTGGGCCTGGGCCGGGACCTCGACGGTGACCGGGATGCCCGAGGGTTCGCGGGCACCGGTGATCCGCGCGAGTTCCTCGTCGCTGGACTTGACGCGCGTGGTGCGCGGCTCGATACCGGCGACCGACATCAGCCGGGTCATCTCCCGCTTCTGGGCGGGCAGCACCAGCGTCACCACGCTGCCGGACTCGCCGGCCCGCGCGGTGCGGCCGCCGCGGTGCAGGTAGTCCTTGTGGTCGGTGGGCGGGTCGACGTTCACGACGAGGTCGAGGTCGTCCACATGAATGCCCCGGGCCGCGACATTGGTCGCCACCAGCGCGGTGACCTGGCCGTTCTTGAACTGGTCCAGGGTGCGGTTGCGCTGCGGCTGGGAGCGGCCGCCGTGCAGCGCGGCGGCCCGTACGCCGTCCGCGAGCAGCCGCTTGGTGAGCCGGTCCACGGCGCGCTTGGTGTCCAGGAAGAGGATCACCCGGCCGTCGCGGGCGGCGATGCGCACGGTGACGGCCTTCTTGTCGGTCTCGTCGGCGACGTACAGCACGTGGTGCTCCATCGTGCTGACCGCTCCTGCCGAGGGGTCGACGGAGTGGACGACGGGGTCGCTGAGGAACTGCCGTACGAGCCGGTCGACATTGCGGTCCAGGGTCGCCGAGAAGAGCATCCGCTGCCCGCCCGGCTCGACCAGCTTGAGCAGCGCCGTGACCTGGGGCAGGAAGCCCATGTCGGCCATCTGGTCGGCCTCGTCCAGCACGGTGGCCGTGACCTGCCCGAGGACGCAGTCGCCCCGTTCCAGGAGGTCCTTGAGCCGGCCGGGGGTGGCGACGAGCACCTCCGCGCCGCGGCGCAGCGCGGCGGCCTGCCGGGTGATCGACATGCCGCCGACGACGGTGGCGATACGCAGGTTCACGGCGGTCGCGTACGGCGTGAGGGCGTCGGTGACCTGCTGGGCGAGTTCCCGGGTGGGCACCAGGACGAGCGCGAGCGGCGCGCGGGGCTCGGCGCGGCGGCCCGCGGTGCGTGCCAGCAGTGCGAGTCCGAAGGCCAGGGTCTTGCCGGAGCCGGTGCGGCCGCGGCCGAGGACGTCACGGCCGGCCAGGGAGTTCGGCAGGGTGGCGGCCTGGATCGGGAAGGGCTCGGTGACGCCCTGGGCCTCGAGTGTCTTGAGCAGGGCGGCGGGCATGTCCAACTCGGCGAACGTCGCGGCGGCGGGCAGCGCGGGGACACGGTTCTCCGGCATGGCGAATTCGCCGTGCGGCTGTACGGTCCTGCGGGCGGAGGCCTCCGCCGCACCCGACCGGGAACCGGATCGCGCGCCGGACCTGCCCTGGGACCTCGCGGGATTTCCGGAGTCACCGGAGTTTCCTGAATTCGCGAAGTTCCCGGAGTTCGCGGGTCGTTTCCGCGCGGGCCTGCCCGTGGCCGCGGCCGGACGTTCTGAGCGGGAGCGGGTCATACGCACATTGCCTTCCCTGGCGTGAGCTGGAGACAGCGCGAGCCGGGGCCCGCACCTCGAT
>NZ_JAAAXQ010000562.1 GCF_009916105.1 Streptomyces sp. GC420
GGGTCAGGCGGGGCCGAAGTCCGCGTCGAGGGTCACGTGCTGCGGTACCTCGGGGAGCACGGCGAGCGTGTGCCGGAACTCGACCGTGCCGTCGCCCGATTCGGCGGTCCGCTCGAAACCGAGCGACGGGTAGAAGCCGGCCACCTTGTGGTTCTTGGCGGTGGGCCGGTAGCTCGCGCGTACCTCGGCCGTTCCCGTGTCCCTGGCGTGCTCCAGCAGCGCGGCGATCGTCGCCTGCTCGATGCCGCGGGCGAAGACACGGCAGCTGAGCAGCATGTTGTCGATGCGCAGGGCCCCGTCCTCCCGGTACGCGAAGAGGGCGCCGACGACCCCGTTGTCGCCGAAGCGGTCGCGGGAGCGGACGGCCAGCACCAGGTGGCCGGGGGAGTCGAGCCGTTCCCGGACGTCGGGCTGCTGGAGCCGGCGGGTGGTGAGGTTGAACTGGTTGGTGCGCAGGGTGATCTGGGCGACCCGGGCCACCTCGTGGCCGCGTACCGGTGTGACCTCGACGGTCACGCCGAGGGCACTCAGGTACTCCTCCATCGAGCCGGTGGCCTCCTGGAGGTCCTGCCGTTCGGCCTCCTGGCGGTACTGCCCCGCCCGGGCCCGGTCCTCGGTGGTCAGCTCCCGTACGTCGAACCAGCCGTCGGAGAGCAGCCGGTCGACGTGCAGGGCCGGTTCCTCGTCGAGCGCGATCACGGCGACCTCGGGGAGCGAGGAGGCGACCAGGCCGCGTTCGAAGGGAGAGTCGTCGGCGAAGACGAAGCTGTCGGTGCCGAGGTTGAGGCGGGCGGCGATGTCCCTGATGTTGCCGTCCTTGGGCTCCCAGTCGGCGCTGATCCGTACGAAGTCGGCTTCGCGGAGTGCCATGTCGGGGTGGTCGCGGAGCACGTCGAGCACCGGCTCGCGGTCGTTCTTGCTGCACACCGCGAGCAGCACGCCCTGGCCGCCGATCTGCTTGACCACCCGCTGGAACCGGCCGAAGGCCTCGCCGCGGTAGGTGGTGGCGGCGGCGATGCCGTCGGCCCCGTCGTCGCCGAGGATGCCGTCCCAGAGCGTGTTGTCGAGGTCGACGACCAGGACCTTCCTGGCCCGGCCGCGCAGTGCCCGCAGCAGGTGACCCGCCTCGCGCGCGTACCGGGCGAGCACCTCCTCCCCCAGGTGCACCTTGGCGTAGGCGGCGAGCCGGGGGTCGCGGACCGGTCCGCCCTCGGCGATCAGCGGCTCCAGGTCGACGACGTGCAGCCGCGGGTGCGCGGCGGCGAGCCGCAGCAGCCCGGTGTTGAACTCGCGCCAGGCGATGGAGAGTTCGGTGCGGGACCGGTGGTCGACCAGCTGGTGGGTGTGGGCGCGCAGCAGCGGCACGGTGTTGAGCACCAGGGTTCCGGTGCCGTGCTCGTCGTAGTGGGCGGCGAGCCGGTCGAGGAGCTCCAGTTTGGCGGCGGCGGTCCTGGCGACGTCCTTGGGACCCCAGGGCAGGGGCAGTTCGTCGAAGACCACCTGGGCGTCGAGGAGGCAGAGGGTGAGTTCGGTGCCGGGCGCGTAGACGTCGCCGGCGGTGTCCCGCAGGTCGCGCTGCCACGAGTCGTAGTCGCCGGTGCGTACGCGCAGCGGGATGCCGTGGCGGGCCAGTTCCGCGGTGAGCGGTGCCGTCAGCCCGTCGAGTGTGCCGTGTCCGGTGACGGTGACGGTGGCGGGCACCACGCCGGGATGCCGCTGTGCGACGTCCTCGGGCGCGACCTTGGCGAGTAGCCGCCCGGCGCGCGCGAGCTGGGTGAACGCGTCGTCGGACTGGGCGAGTTCGGCGAGGAGTCCGGACACCGCCGGGTACTCGTCGGCGAGCCTCTTCTCGCCGTACAGGGCGCGCAGCCGGTCCAGGGGGCCGGCGGGCACGGTGCGACCCGGGTCGGACGTCTTCACTGCTGTGCTCACGGTCTGTTCGCCTCTCTGCCTGGGCGGGCGGGCTGTCCGGAGCTTCCGTCCCGGCCCTAAAGACGGGCTTGCGCCCGGGCCCGGGCCCTCGTGCGCACGGTGCCCGCAAGGGGTCCTTTAGGCGAGGTGCGGACCATCGGCGGACGATGACCTCTTCCGAAAGGCAGCAGTGACGATGACAACTGAGCTGACCGCAGAGGTGTGCGTGGTCGGGGGAGGCCCGGCGGGGCTCACGCTGGCCGTGGAACTCGCCAAGCGTTCGGTCTCCGTCGTGGTCCTGGAGCAGAGCGGTCACTTCGACCGGTCGTTCCGGGGCGAGTCGGTCTCCCCCGACTCGGTGTGGCTGCTCGACCGGCTGGGCGTGCTGGGCCGACTGGAGGGCGCCTACCAGCAGATGCACCGCATGGAGATCGTCGACTCCGGCAGCACGGTGCTGCGAGCCGACTTCCGGCGCTTCCCGTACCCGCACCCCTACCCGGTGGAGATGCCCCAGCCCGCCCTGCTGTCGGCCCTGGCCGGGCTCGGTCAGGAGGAGTACCCGGAGCATTTCACGCTGGTGCGCCGGGCGACGGTGAACCGCCTGGTGCGCGCCGGGGGCGACAGCGGTGCCGTCACGGGCGTGACGGCGCGCACCCCGGAGGGCGAGATCACGGTGCGCGCGGCGCTCACGGTGGCGGCGGACGGCCGGTTCAGCAAGGTCCGCGAGATGTCGGGCCTGCCGTACACCAAGCTGCCGCTCGACCGTGACGTGGTGTGGCTGAAGCTGCCGTTCCCGCCGGAGTGGGACGACCGTACGTACCGCATCCGGATCCGCGGCGACCAGCACGGGCTGTTCATCCCGACGTACCCGGACAGTGTGCGCGTCGGTTTCAACATTCCCAAGGGCGGGCTGAAGGAGCTGCGGGCCCAGGGGCTGCCCGCGCTGTACGAGCGGCTGGACCAGCTCGCCCCCGAGTTGTCCGGGTCGGTGCGCAGCGAGATCCGCTCCTGGTCCGACACCTCGATGCTGGACATCTTCACCGCGTTGGTGCCGCGCTGGTCCATGCCGGGTCTGATCCTGATCGGCGACGCGGCGCACACGCTGACGCCGATCCTGGGGCAGGGCGTCAACCACGCGATCATCGACGCGGTCACGCTGGCCCCGCTGGTGCGCGACGCCTTCGACGAGGGCGGGGACGAGGCGGCACTGTCGCGGGCCGGCGAGGAGTTCCAGCGGTCGCGTGAGGAGTCGGTCGGCAAGTCGCGCGGTCTGCAGCTGCGGCAGGAGCGGCTGTTCGCGCTGCACGGGGCCGGCGGGGTGTTCCGCCGTTCGCTGTACCGGGTCGTCGACCAGAGCCAGAAGCTGAAGGAGCGGGTGCTGGGGGGCGCGTACTTCCAGTTGCAGAAGCCCGGGCCGCACGTCGTGAAGGCGCAGCCCCCCGCCACGCGTGTGTGACGGGTGTGTCCGGGGACCGGTGAGGGTCGGCGGACGGCGCGAGGGCCCCGGCCCGTACGGGAACGTACGGGCCGGGGCCCTCGTGTTCTGTACGCCAGGTGGGGCCGGCCGGGGTGTGCCGGAGGCCGCCGGGCAGCGGCCGACGAGGCACGGGGCGAGCCGGGCGCGTGGCCGGCCGCGCGGGTGCCGCGTGGCCGTCACCGGGTGACGGCCACGCGGCACCGAGCGGGGA
>NZ_JAAAXQ010000563.1 GCF_009916105.1 Streptomyces sp. GC420
GTCCCCACCGCCACCACGGACGCCCCGGTCGCCGCTCCGGGCCGTCGCGCGCGCATCGCGCTGCGCGCCCTGCGGATCGTGCTCGCGCTCTTCTTCGGCGTGGCGAGCGCGGCGCCGAAGCTCGTCGGACACTCCTCGGCGGCCGAGTCCTTCGACAGGATCGGTTACGGCGACTGGTTCATGTACGCCGTCGGCGGTCTGGAACTGGTCGGTGCCGTGGCTCTGTTGATCCCGCTGCTGTCCGGGCCGGCGGCTGTGTCCCTCATCGGGCTGATGATCGGCGCGTTCGCCTATCAGGCCACCGTGTTCGAGGGGGAGAACGCCGCGACACCTCTGGTGCTGATCGTGCCGCTGGCGCTGATCGCCTGGGCCGGCCGTGGCCGCGCCGCCGAGTCGGCGAACCGGCTCAGGCGGCGCTGGAAGCGGCCTCCGCCGGGCACGGCCGCCGGCGCGGGTGTGGACGGCGACGGCCGGGGGCAGTGACTCCCTCGACATCAACTCGGCCGTGGGGCCGACCCGTTGGAGGGGGAATCATGATGCGCCGTACGTCCCGTGCAGCTGCCCGCGTGCCGTCCGTACCGACCCAGGCACCTGCCGCGGCCCGTGGCCACCGGCTGCGCGCGGCCCGCAGGGCGCTTGTCATGACGGGCTGCGCGGCCGCCCTGGCCCTCGGCTCCACCGCCGCGCTCGCGACGCCGGGCAGCGGGGTCTCCGGCACGGTGCTTGCCCAGGGCACCTCGGCCGGAACGCTGAAGGTGAAGGCCAAGGGCCGTACGGACGTCGTCTTCCGCACGATCACGGTCGAGCCGGGCGGCTCCACCGGCTGGCACTACCACCCCGGACAGCTCATAGCCGTCGTCAAGTCCGGCACGCTGACCCGCACCCTTCAGGACTGCTCCGTCGAGGCCACCCCGGCGGGGACCTCCTTCATCGAGCCCTCCGGCAGCGACCACGTCCACATCGGCCGCAATCTCGGCACGGAACCGGTGGAGCTCTACGTCACCTACCTGGTGCCCGAGGGCAGCCCTCTGGCCATCGACGCGGACGCGCCCGAGTGCGCACGGGAGTCGCGGGACTGATCCCTCGCTTCCGGGTCCGCCCGGACGAGGCCGGGGCCGTGGTCAGGCGGACCCCGGAGCGCCCAGGGACTCCAGGGCGGCCTTCGCCACCTCGGCGGCGCCGTCGCGCACCTCCGCCTTGCCCGGTGCCTTGCCCGACCCGAAGTCGCTGCCGTTGTACGTCACGGTGATCAGGGCGTTCGCCCGGCGCACCACCACGACCGCCTGACGGGTCTGCTGTCCGTCCTCCTCCGTCACCTCGTCGGTGATGGCGGCCTCGTCGCCGAGCCCTTCGAGCGGCTGGCTCTTCGCGGACGCCTTCTCGTAGGCCTCGGCGGCCCGCTGCCCCGCGGTCTTCGGCACGCCGCCCGTGTCCGAGGCCTTCGCGATCTCGAAGGTCACGTCCAGCCAGCGGTAGTCGAAGCCCTTCAGGGCGTTCCACGAACAACCCCTGCGCCGCTCCGGATCGGACAGCTTCAGCTCCGCCCCTGCCTGCTTGGCCCCCGGCACCAGTTCCTTCACCATCCCGGTGGGCACCGCGGCGCAGGAGTCGGGCGGTGCGGCGTACAGCGGTGCCTGCGCCGAGGGGCTCGGCGAGGCGGCCGGCTCGCGGTCGGTGCCCGCGTGGGAGGTCGCGGTCATGGACCAGCCGACGCTGGCCAGCACGGCGATCGGCAGCAGGCGAGCCGCCAGGGTGAGGGGCAGAGGCGCCACGGCGGTCTTCTCTCCGGTCGGCCGAGAACGAGACGGCGGGAGCGGTGGGGTGAGAGTGGTGGGGGTGATGGCGGTGACGGTGGGAGCGGTACGGGCGGAAGCGATCGGGGCGGCAGTGGTGACGGTGAGAACGGCGGGGGTGAGCAGGCCCGGGAAAGCGGGGGCGTCGGTGAGACTGATGGGGATGATGAGACTGCCATATGAGCGGCGGCTCCGACAGCCCCCTCTGCGGACCGGGGCCCGCGGCCGGCCCGGCGGCGCACCGGGCGGGGGTCACCGCCCGGCGAGCGCGAGCACGAAGGCGGCGCATGCGGCCAGGGCGGCCCCGGCGCGCACATGGTTCCAGGCGGTCCAGGAGGCGACGTACGCGCGCCAGCGGTCCGCGCTCCGCGGCTCCTCGGGATCCAGTTCCGCCAGCGCGCCGTTGCGCGGGACGTTGGCTCGCGCCGTGACCGCGACCGTCCCGGTCAGGTAGAGCCCGCAGCCCAGCAGCAGTTCCACGGCAGCACCCGTGCCCGGCCGGGTCACCAGTGCCACGACCGCGATCGCCGCGCACAGCAGCCCCGTGCCGGCGAACACACCGAGGAACCACGGGCTGATCACCACGACGTTGACGGACTGCATCGCGGCGATGCCCCGTGCCGGCGGCAGCGCGGCCAGCGCCTTCATCACGATCACGGAGAACGCGTAGAACACCCCGGCGATCAGCCCGCTGCCGAGCGCCGCGCCGAGGACGAGGGCGGACAGCGGTCCGTCGATCATCGGGAACTCCCTTCTCTCGCTGGGGCGTTACGGCCAGTGAAGCCGTTGGGCCCCCGCGTGACCATGGCCCGGGAGCTCGCCCGCATGCGTGAGCGTCCACGGTGTCCCGCCGTGGGCCGGGGACGCGCCTTCCGGCGCCGGGACCGGGCCCGGGACTCCGGCGCGGATCCGGGCTCCGCGCTCGGCGGCACCGGGTTGCGGTCACGGCGACACAGGGGCGCGGCTAGCCTGGCCCCGGGGGAGAGAGCTGGTCCGAGGATGCGATGGGTGTGGTCACGGCCGAGCCTTGAGCGGCTGTACGGGTGCGTCGACGTCGTGCCCGGACCCGGGACGGAGAGCGGCACCGGGCTGCGGGTGGTGTATTTCGGTACGAGCAGTGTGCTGATCCGTGACGGACGGACCTCGCTGCTGGTCGACGGCTTCTTCAGCAGGCCGGCACTGCGGCGGGTGCTGTTCGGAAGGATCGGGCCGGACCGCGAGCTGATCGAGGCGTGCCTCGCACGGGCCGGCGTCGCCTCCCTGGACGCCGTGCTGTGCGCGCACTCGCACTACGACCACGCCCTGGACGCGCCGGTCATCGCCCGCAAGTTCGACGTGCCGCTGGTGGGCTCGCAGTCCACGGCCAACGTCGGGCGCGGCTACGGGCTGCCCGCGCGGCTCCTGCACATCGCGGGGGACGGCGAGACCCTCACCTTCGGGGACTTCGAGGTCACCTTCGTCACCGGTCTGCACAGCCCCGGGGACCGGGCGCCCGGCACGATCGACACCGCTGTGGTGCCGCCCGCGCGGGCACGTGCCTGGAAGACCGGCGCGGCCTATTCCCTGTTCTTCCGCCATCCGCTCGGGACCCTCCTGGTACACGCCAGTGCCAACTGGGCACCGGGCCGGCTCGACGGGTACCACGCGGACGCCGTGTACCTCGGCATCGGCCAACTCGGCGTACGAGAAGAAGAGTTCCGCCGCAGGTACTGGCAGGAGGTGGTGCGGGCCACCGGCGCGCGGACCGTGTACCCCGTGCACTGGGACGACATGGTCACCCCGCTCCTCACCCACCCCTTGCGC
>NZ_JAAAXQ010000564.1 GCF_009916105.1 Streptomyces sp. GC420
TCACCCTCGCCACTCGCTCACGCCGGAGTTCAAGGCCGAGATCGTCGAGCTGTGCCGACATGGCGACCGCTCGGCCGACCAGATCACCAAGGACTTCGACCCCACCGAAACCGCGGTGCGTGACTAGGGCCTCTTCTGAGTCGAGATCACGGTGGGCGAGGCGCCACCAGCTGACACTGCTTGCCCCAGGGCCTCTGCCTGACCAAGAACGACTGTCTTCCGTTGGTCACATTTCTCCGTCGCGATCCGTCAGGGCAGTGACAGCAATGTGAAAGCCCGAGGAGATGGCGATGGAAACACGTTCGATCACTGCGGAGGTCCCGATGATTCCGCGGATGTCCGAGGACCCCGCGGAGCTCGTCCCCGAGCTGGCGGAGGTGTCGGCGGCGCTGTTCAAGGTCACCGGCAACGGTTCAGTACCGCGCTCCACGATCAGCTTGGTCCAGCTGCGTGCGGGTCAGATCGTCGGCAGCACCTACCTGACCGTTCTGCACACGGGCTTCCTGCGCAAGGCCGGGGAGTCGGAGGAACGGATCACGTCGGTCGCGTCCTGGCGGGACTCGCCGTACTTCACAGGTGCCGAGCGTGCCGCGCTGGCACTTGTGGAAGCCGTGCTTCAGCCGTCCACAGACGGCGAGAGGGTCTCCAACGAGCTGTATGCGCAGGCAGCCGAGCACTACGAGGCAAAGGCGCTCGCCACGCTGACGTTCGCGATCGGCCAGGTCAACTTCTTCATCCCCGTCGCGCTCATCGCCAAGCCGGTGCCCGGCCGGTCATTCACCGACCCGTGGAAGTGAAGCCACCCGGGCAATGCTCGGTGTTAACCCGAACGGGCCAACCCGCAGACGCGTCGAGCGCGACATAGGAGTTGGGATCACGGAGTGGCCGGGAGGCTGCGTATCCACAGCATGGCTCCGCGGAGGTGGAGTCCGGCGAGGTAGCTGTCCGGTGTCTTGTCGTAGCGGGTGGCCAGCCCCCGCCATTCCTTGAACTTGTTGATGGCGCGCTCGACGGTGTTGCGATCTTTGTAGAGCGTGGCGTCGTGGCTGACCGGGCGGCCGCCGGAGCGTCTCTTGCGGTTCGCCGCCTGGTCGGCCTTTTCCGGGATCGCCGCCTTGATGTTGCGTCTGCGCAGGTGGGCGCGGTTGGCACGGGAGGAGTACGCCTTGTCTCCGGCGACCGCGTCCGGCCGGGTCCTGGGGCGGCCGGCCGGGACACGCACCTTGATCTTTTTGAGGACCGGGAGGAAGCGCGGGCTGTCCGCGGCCTGCCCGGGGGTGAGGATGATGGCCAGCGGGCGGCAGCGCCGCTCGACGGCGAGGTGGACCTTGCTGGTGAGCCCGCCCCGGGAGCGGCCCAGTTCGGCGGCCCGCAGTCGGGCCCTGCGGCGTCGACGCACGGCGCGGCGCTGTTCCCGGTCGGGGTCCTCCCCGTCCGCGGCCCCTCGCCTACGGGGTCGTTTTGCCCCTTTGCCGCCGCCCCTTTTCTTCCGCCATGGCCTTCTCCAGGTCCTCAAGGAGCTCCGGGTCGACGACCATGCCTGCCGCGTGGTGGTGCGCGCGGGCAACGGTCGAGTCCACGCTGACCAGGCTGAGATCGACATCGTCGCGGGCCGCCGCCTCGGCGATCCTCATGTCCATGAGGGTCTGGAAGACTTCGTTCCGGGCCCACATCCGGAACCGGTCGTAGATCGTCGACCAGGAGCCGTAGCTCTCCGGCACATCCCGCCAGGGGCTGCCGGTACGGAACCGCCACATCACCGCGTTGAAGTAGCTGCGCAGGTCAGGGATCGGTCCGAACGCCCACAGCGGCAGGTGCGGCTCGATCAACTCCCACTCGGCATCGGTCAGATCACCACGAGTCACGCGCCCCGTCTACCGCAGCCAGCACCCTCTTGAAGCGGGAATGATCGATCCGTGATCTCGACTCAGAACAGGCCCTAGGTCAAGCAGGCCGAGGTCGACGCGGGCGAGCGAGACGGACTGAACAGCAGTGAACGTGAGGAGCTGGCCGCACTGCGGCGGGAGAACCGCCGCCTGCGAGAAGACGTCGACATCCTCAAGCAAGCCACGGGGGACTCAACAGATCAACGCAACACCCCAGGTAGAACAGGTTCCGGAGGTGTTGGATGGCGAGGTTGGAGCGTCCGGGGATGTCGGATGCGCAGAAACGGGAGCTCTGGGACCGCTGGAAAGCCGGTGAGTCGATCAGCGAGATATCCCGGGCACTGGGACGCCCTCCGGGATCGATCTTCACGATCCTCAAGTCCAACGACGGGTACGTCTCGCCGGTTCGGCGTCGGCGGTCCTGCCATCTGACTCTGGCTGAACGCGAGCAGATCTCGCGTGGTCTGGCCCGCGGTGACTCGATGCGCGAGATTGCCCGCACTCTGGGGCGAGCCGCTTCGACCATCAGCAGGGAGATCGCTCGGAACAAGGGGCCCCGGCGCTACCGGGCGGTTGACGCCGAGGACCGGGCCTGGGACCGCGCGCGACGCCCCAAACCGTGCCTGCTGGCCGTGAACCGGCAGTTGCGTGAACTGGTGGCGTAGAAGCTGGCGCAGGACTGGGCGCCGGAGCAGATCACCGGCCATCTGGCGAAGAGCTACCCACCCGGCTCGGGGACGCGGATCAGCCACGAGACGATCTGCAAGTCCCTGTTCATGCAGGCCCGCGCGGTGCTGACCAAGGCACTGCAGCAGCACTTGCGATCGGGCCGCCCGACCCGGCGAAACATCCGCAACACCGTTTCCGGACAATGGCGTTCGCAGATCAAGGATGCCGTCTCCGTCCGCGAGAGACCTGCCGAAGCCGACAGTCGCACGGTGCCGGGGCACTGGGAGGGCGACCTGCTCATGGGCCGCGGCCTGACCCAGATCGCCACCGTCGTCGAACGCTCCATCCGCTTCACGGTGCTGGTCCAGCTCGACGGCCGGGACACAACCACCGTTACCACCCGGCTGTCCGACAGGCTACGCAGCCTGCCCACCGCGCTTAGGAAGACCCTGACGTGGGGGACCGTGGGATGGAACTCGCCGGCCACAAGGACGTGACTGCGGCAACCGGCCTTGACGTGTTCTTCGCCGACCCGCGCAGTCCCTGGCAGCGCGGAACGAACGAAAACACCAACCGCCTGCTCCGTCAGTACCTGCCCAAAGGCACCAGCATGGGGCACCTGACCCAGGACGATCTCGACGCCATCGCGCTGAAATTGAACACGCGTCCTCGCAAGACCATGGGCTACGACACGCCAGCCGATAGGCTGGCAGCCCTGTTGCGTTGATCGATTGAGTCCACCCTCTTACCGCCTCGCCGGCACCCGAGCGCGAGCCGAGGAACCCGCCAAGGCCGGCTGACCACAGACAGCTGTGTCTGCCTCGGCGGCAAGCCGTCCTGACGGGCGGCTTGCCGCCCCGTTCACCATTGCCTGTTCCTAACTGGCCGTTCTCTATCCGTCCGTGTGGTCGGAGGGGTTCGAACGGGGGCCTGGTTCGGGTGAGTCGGCCGGTGCGAGTGCATGAAAGAAGGGCCTCTTGGTAGCTCGCGGTTGTCGAATCCAGCGA
>NZ_JAAAXQ010000565.1 GCF_009916105.1 Streptomyces sp. GC420
TGCCGAAGGCGTGCAGGTCGGCGCGGGCGGCGTCCAGTGCGTCCAGCACGGCCTGGAAGGAGTCGTGTATGTCCCGAGCCATGTCGGAACCGGAGCGTGCGGCGGCTGGGCGGGATCCGGTGTCGTTGAGTTCCACGGGGCAGTACTCCTCAACCAGGTCGGGCCGCACAGCGGGTCTCGTCGTTCCGCCGTGTCCTGCCGTGAGGCGATACGCAGAGTGCGCCGACTTGTCTCACCTTCCGCTCCGAGACGCTGCCCACACCCGCGTTCGCCACCCGGATGGCCGCCCCGTCGCCGGGCCGGAGCGGGCAGTGGTGGAGATTGCCGCCCCAACCCCGGTGGAACTCACAGAGGTCTCCGGTCGGCGGCGCCGACCGGAGACCCGGTGTCACTGTCGGTCACCGGTGGCCATTGCCTCCGCGGCCGCCGTCGTGGCCGTTGCCACCCCGGTCGTGGCCGTTGCCGCCCCGGTCGTTGTCGTGGCCGTTGCCTCCGCGGTCGTTGTCGTGGCCGTAGTCGTTGTCGTAGTGACGCCCGTTGTCATCGTCGTCGTAGTCGTAATGGTCGTCGTCGTGCCTCGAGTACCCGGAATCGCCGTGGTGTGAGTCCGAGTGGGCGGCGGCCGTGCCGACGCCGACACCCGTGAACGCGAGGACGACAGCGGCGAAGGCTGCGGCGACGAGGCGCCCGATCCTGGACATGACTGCGCTCATGATGCTTGCCTTCCAAGGTTGTGAGGTATACCGGGCTCTGTAGTCGCAACCCGGCGCCCATCGGCGATCTGGCACCCGTCCGATCAGCAATGCAGCGGGTACTACGGATGGACTCGGCGCCCGACTGACGTGTCATCACCGACGTGCGGCGGACCGGCGTTCTCCTTACCACCCCACCGTCGGACCAAGGCTCCCAGCCTCTGAGATGTCCCGGCCTCGCGGGTGCGCCTGAACGAAACGCCTCGCGTCTCACGCTATGCAGCCGTTGGCGAATCGTCAACAAATGCGGCATTTGAGTCGCCTGTTGGCATGCTGGACGCCATGCTGCGACGCCGTCAGCGGCTGTGGAGACTCTGCGGATCCGGGTTCACCCGGGCCGTGAACCCCTTGCCCACCTGGGGTGTTGCCCCTTTCGCATGACCGGACGCCGCTGAGCGACCGCGACGCCCGTGTCATGTGAGACAGGTGATACCCGTTGGGTCTGACCGGGCCGCCGTGCGCGGCCCGGCTGCCACGAGGGAGTGCACGGCACCCAGACTATTGAGTCGATGATCGATCGGTGCGCCGACCGGCAGTCTGCCCCGGGCGCCAACGAGCCGTCAGGGCAGCCCTTCTGGGTGCGCGGGACATCCGGACCGCCGGCGCCGAAGGGCTCGGCATGCCGATTGTCCGGCCGCGGGACGAGAGCCGGCTCTCCGTCCCCGGCCGCCGGAGTCTCGTCTCCGCCCGCGTCCGCAGCCGGAAATCACTTCTGGGTATGTCACGGAAATCCACGGCGATCATTCGGGAAGGTGCCTCGTGAATCACTGGGTTCCGGTCGGATCGACGCTGCACGTCTCCGTTCCGTCGGACGGCTCGGGAGCGGAATCGCCGTCCCAGGAGGCCCAGGCGAGGACGCCGAGCCGTCCCGCGAAGCCGGCGGCGCTCCGGGCGAGGGCACGGCGCAGTCTGTCCCCGCAGTCCGTGTACGCCATGGGTTCGCGCCCGTCTCGGGCTTTCTCTTGCGCATGCCGTGTCATACCCGGTCAACGATCTGCGAGGAGCCGTCGCTGTGCGCCGGACGAGCGAGCGTCACGTGAAGGAAGCGGGTGAAGAGCCGCGTGAAGGAGATCGGGCTGAGCGGCTTTCAGGACCCCGGCCGCAGTCCGCCGTCACCGTGGAAGGAGTCACCACCGCGTGCCGGGCCGACGCGGCGCTGCGGCGCGCGCCACCTCCGTCCTCAGAGGCCTCAGGCGGGACGCCCGTTGCGGAACGGCGGCCGACTCGGCCCACTGCCCTCGGTGTGCGGCTCAGGGGCGCCCTCGGCCGGTGCCCGCGCGAAGCACGGCGGGGACGGTCCGCCCGGTCCGACGGGGCGTGCGGGACGGCCGCCGCGCCGCGGCCGCCCGGTGAGCGGCGCTGGAGTGTCCGGGAACGCGGCCCGACACGATGACGGCCTTGCAGAGGGCGTGCCCCGGCACACCCCGGCTGCGGTCCCCGGTCCCCGGGCCGGCGTTCCGGATGCTCTCGCGGGCGAGATCGCGCGGGGCCCGTGCGATGCCCGGCCACATCCGCACGGCGGCCGCCTTCCGATGCCCACCCCGCGGCGGCCGGGCGGGGCGGCGAGCTCCCGGAGACCGAACAGCTGTCGGGTGAACGGGCCGTCCGGCCGCGAGTGCCCGGCTCGAGCGACGCCATGCGGCCGCCGCCGCAGGAGCGCCGGGGAGCGCACGAGCCGGCCCGCGTGGGGAGAGGACGGGCCGTCACCGCCGGGGTGATCTCCCGGCGGGTCCGCCACCGTCCACGACGAGCAGTGTTCCGCTCAGCTCCGCACGCGCCAGGCCGAACAGATTGGCCAGCCACACCGCGGTGCGCACATGATCGCTGACGGCTGCCAGCCTGGCCCGGCTCCGGCCACGGGCCAGTGCCGTGAACGCGATGATCTGGTCGGAGGCGAAGCGGTCCAGTGCGGCACCGGTGCGCAGATCCTCCAGAAGGAGCTCCGCGGCGGTCCGTCCGATCGTCTCGGCCGGCCGCCCGGGGGCTCCCGCCGCGTCCGCCCCGATCCTGTGGCCGGCGGCCAGATCGGCGAAGACTGCCATCCCGGCACCCGGCTGGAGGGCGCTGTCGTCCTCGCGCTCCTCGATGCGGGCGTCGAAACCGGCACGGGCGAGCACGGCACGGGCGCCTTCCGCCATCCGTGGGGCCACCCGGCGTTCCCGGAGCCGGGAAGCCAGCGCGACACCCCACACGGAGAGCACGGCCCCGGGTTCCTGTGCGTCCAGCGGCTCCAGGGAGCCGGCGCCGAGCACATCGAGCCGCAGTACCCCTCCGCCGGCCGGCACGTAGCCGGGCCTGACCGGCGTGACCGCCACCACGAGGCCCATCCGGCCGAGGAGCGGGGCGAGTACATGCTGCAGATGGAAGGGGGAGGGAGCGTGGTCCTGGAACAGCCCTCCGGTGAGCTCGACCCGCACCGGCGCCGTGGCCCGTGCGAGGACGGGCAGCAGGGCGAGGGACAACGCGGTGGCCGACCCCGCCGTACCCACGTCGAATCGGTAGCTGCCCCCGAGCGGATCGCCCGCGGGCCGGAAGGTGAGTTCGCGCGAGCCCACGGAAGCTCCGTCCAGCGTTCCTCCCGCCAGGGCGCGGACCGCCTGAACGGCGCAGACGTGCTGCCGGCGCAGGCCCGGACGTGACCGGCGGGCGCGGATGTGGCGCAGGTGGATCTCTCTGCCGGTCACCGCGGCGTAGGCCAGCGCCTGGCGGACGATCATGCCGGATCCGGAGCCGGTGGCTCCGTCGATCTCCAGAGCGCTCATCGCGTGTGCTCGACCTCCCGCGCACCCCGCGGCCGTCTCCGCC
>NZ_JAAAXQ010000566.1 GCF_009916105.1 Streptomyces sp. GC420
GTGTGATGATTCACACCGGGCCCGCCCCGTGCCGTACGCGACTCGTACGGGCTACGACTGCTTCTTCCATTCGTCCCAGTCGAGGTTCCAGCCGTTGAGGCCGTTCCACCACTGGATCTGCTTGTCGTCGGAGTTCTTGACGACGACGACGTCGCCGATGATCGAGTTGTCGAAGAACCAGGCGGCGGGCGTGCTCCTGTCGTACGCGCCGCGGACGTCGCGCAGGCCCACGCAGCCGTGGCTGACGTTCGCCGACCCGAAGGTGGAGGGGGACGCCCAGTAGTTGCCGTGGATGAACGTGCCGGAGGTGGACAGGCGCATCGCGTCCGGCACGTCGGCGATGTCGTACTCGCCGCCGAAGCCGACGGTCTCGCCGTTCATCCGGGTCACACGGTGCTTCTCGCTGATGACCATCTGGCCGTTGTACGTCGTCGTGGAGGGGGCGCCGGCCGTGATCGGGATCTTCTTCAGCACCTTGCCGTCACGCTCGACGACCATCGTGTGCTTCTTCGCGTCGACCGTGCTGACCTGGCTGCGGCCGATGGTGAAGGTCACCTTCTTGGCCTGCTTGCCGTACACCCCCGGACGGCCCTCGACGCCGTCGAGGTTGAGGTTGAGGGTGACCTTGGTGCCGGGCTTCCAGTACTCCTCGGGGCGGAAGTCCAGGCGGTCGTTGCCGTACCACTTGCTGCGGATCTCCACCGCCGGCTCGGCGGTCACCCCGATCGCCTTCTCGACCGCCTCCGGGTCGGTGATGCCGCGGGTGAAGCGCAGCGACACCGGCATGCCGACACCGACCTTGGAGCCGTCCTCGGGGGTGAAGTGGCCGATGAAGGTGTTCGCGGGGATGAGGGTGGTGAAGCTGGACTCCTTGGCGGACTCACGGCCCTCGGAGTCCTTGGCGACCGCGTGCACCCGGTACTCGGTCTCGGAGGCGAGGTGCACGGTCGGCGTCCATGTGGAGCCGTTCTTCGCGATCCTGCCCTCGACGGTGTTGCCCTTGGAGTCCTTGACCTCCACGGAGGTCAGTTCGCCCTTGCTCGCGGTCACCTTGAGGGCGCCGCTCGTCCCGACGGACTCGGCGCCGTCCTTGGGCCGGATGGTGACGACGGCCTCCGACGGCCCCGAAGCGACCGCCTTCCCGGGCTTCTTGCCCTCCTCCGCCCCGTTGCCGCCGCTCCCGCCGCCGGAGCAGGCCGTGACCAGCAGCACCAGCGCGGCCAGCAGCAGGGGAAGAAGTCCCCCTCGTCCGTGTATCCGCCGTCCCCCGGCCGATGCCCCCGATATCGGCAGCCCGTTCACGTCGTTCTCTCCCCTCGCACGGCCGTGCCAGCTGTGTACGGCCCGCAACCCCCGCGTGGTCCTCACGCGCTGGCGATAGATAACCACACGGCGGACAGGGAGAGATCCCCGCGAATGTCACCGTTCAGTCCCAATAGGCACCTGACAGGAGTACGACCGCCCAGGTCACGGGACGTGCGCGGAGCCGCGGCGGCGCGAGGGGACCCCCGGCGGGCGCCCCGGCCGGTGCGGCCGGGACCCCGGGCGGGCGCCTCAGGACAGCGCGGAGCCCGCCTTCCAGTCCGCCCAGCCCAGGTTCCAGCCGCCCAGACCGTTGTCCGGGGCGACCGTCCTGTCACGGGAGTTGACCACCTCGACGACGTCCCCGACGAGGCTGCGGTCGAAGAACCAGCCGGCCGGGGTCCTGGAACTGCCGCCCTGTACGTCTCGCAGCCCGATGCAGCCGTGGCTGACGTTCGCCTCTCCGAAAGTGCCGTACGAGGCCCAGTAGTTGCCGTGCAGGAAGGTGCCCGAGGTGGTCAGGCGCAGGGCGTGCGGGACGTCGGGGATGTCGTACTCGCCGCCGAAGCCGACGGTCCTGCTGTTCATCCGGGTGACCTCGAGCATCTCGGTCACCACCATCTTCCCGTTGTACGTCCTGGTCTTCGGGGCTCCCGCCGTGACCGGCAGTCTCGCGAGGAGCCGCCCGTCGCGGCGCACCTCCATGGTGTGGGCGGCGGCGTCCACCCGGCTGACCTGGCGTCGACCGACGGTGAAGCGCACGGTCCTGTCCTGGACGCCGTAGACGCCGGGGGCGGCACTGACGTCGCGCAGGCCGATGTCGACGGTGACGCGGGTGCCCGGCCTCCAGTACTCGCGCGGCCGGAAGTCGAGGCGCTGCTTGCCGAACCAGTGCCCGGCGACCTCGACGGCGGGCTCGGCCCGCACCCGGATCGCGCGCTCGACGGCGGCGCGGTCCTCGACGGGCCGGTTGAACTCGAAGGACACGATCATCCCGGCGCCGACGGTGGAGCGGTTCTCCGGCACGAAGTAGCCGACGAAACGGTGTTCCGGCACCTTCGTGGAGAAGGTGGTGCGCCGGGCGTGGCGGCGGCCGTGCCCGTCCAGGGCGACCGCGTCCACGGTGTACCGGGCCGCCGGGGCGAGGGGGTGGACGCCGGCCGGCCGCCAGCCGAGCCCGTCCGCCGTGATCCGGCCCCGCACCCGGGTGCGACGGGCGTCCTCCGCCCGGGTCACCCGGACCCGTTCCAGCCGCCCGTCCGGCACGGTCACCTCGACGCGCGCATCCGTGGCGACGTCCTTCTCGCCGTCCCCGGGCGTGATCATGATGGCGTGGCGGGCGGCGCGCTTCTTGTCGTCGTCGAAGCCGAGGCCGAGGCCGCCGGAACAGCCGGTGACGAGTCCCGCCCCCATCAGTACGGCGGCCACGACCGCCCGTACCGAACGCGCCGGGCGTGCGGCCCGCGAGGTCCGCCCCGCTCGTACCGCGCCTGCCGCCCCTGTCACCCGTGTCGCCCGTGTCACTGCAGTCACGCCGGGCCCAACGACTCGTGCGACGGGAGGAAACGAAGCATTCCGCCCGATGATGACGCGCGCCGCCACCGGCCCGAACGTGAGGCGGGGGTCAGTTCCGGGCAGAACAGGTGGGAGGACCCACGAGCCGGACCCGGGGCCGGGACGCCCGGGGACCCGCGCACCGAGGGGTGCGGGTGGCTCGGCCCGGGTCCTCGGCCGGGTCGCCGCACGCGGTGGCCGGGTCCAGGCCGCGAGCCGCGGAGGCGGAGACGTGACAAGCGCAGCGGAGCGAAACGGCCCCACGCCGGAGGAAGTCGCCGATCCCCTTGCTCCGCGGGACGGCTCGGCCGCCAACGGCTCGGCCCCCGCGGAACCCGGCGACACGGCCCACGGAAGCACGGCGCCCGGCGCGAGGGGCGCCCGCCCGGCTCCCGGCGACCACGCCCCGGGCCCGGCGGCCGGCACGACGGCCGTGCGCGTCCCGGCCCCGGCACGGGAGAACGGCGCGGGCCCGGCACGGGAGAACGGCGCGGGCCCGGGCGCCGCGCTCGGCCTGGCGGAGGGGACCGGCCCCGCCGGGGAGGGAGAGCCGCGCACCTCCTCGCGGCGGGCGCCGGCCGGCGACGGCAGGCATGCGGCGCCCGAGGTGTGGCCCGGGGCGGCGACACCGCTCGGTGCGCGGTACCGGGTGGGGCCCGACGGGGTGGCGGGCACGAACTTCGCGGTGTGGGCCGGCGG
>NZ_JAAAXQ010000567.1 GCF_009916105.1 Streptomyces sp. GC420
TGCCCTGCCCGTGCGCGGTCCGCCGCGCCCGGACGGCTCCGCCGCCGCAGGACCGGCACGACCGCGGCCGGACAGGTGCAACCGGGGTGGGGTCACCACGCGTCTCACCTGCGGTCAACGGGGGGTTTGTCAATGTCTGTCTTCGATCAGGGCACACCCATGCCTTTCACCGGACGCGGTGAAGAACTGGAGCGCCTGCGCGGCGGCCTGCGCCGAGCCGGCTGCAGGGGAGTGGTGATCACAGGGGCCCGGGGGGTCGGCAAGAGCAGGCTGGCCGAGGAGTTCCTCGCCGGGGCCGGGGTACGCCACCGGACCGTGCGCCTGCTCGCCAGCGAGGCGACCGCGGACGTACCGCTCTCGGCCTTCGCGCCCTTACTGCGGTGCCCGGTCCGTCCCGGTGAGCCGGCCCTGCTCTTCCAGGAGGTGCGCCGGGCGCTGACCGTTCCCCCGGGGGAGCCCCGCACCGTCCTCCTGGTGGACGAGGCGCACCACCTGGACACCTCCTCGCTGGCCCTGCTGTCCGCGCTGGCCGGCGACTCGTCGGTGTTCCTGGTGGCCACCCTGCCCCAGGACGCCGAGTGGCCCGGGGTGTTCCGCACGCTGTGGCGCCAGGACGCACTGGAGCATCTGCGTCTGCGGGCCTTCGACCGGGACGGGACGGCCCTGCTGCTGCGGAAGGCGCTGGACGCCCCGGTCGCCGCCCCCGCCGCGCGGGCGCTGTGGGAGGCCGGCCGCGGCAACGCCCTGTGGTCGCGGGAACTCCTGCGCGCCGCCGTGCGGGAGGGCGCTCTGCGCCAGGTGGGCGGGGTGTGGTGCCTGGCGCGCCCACTGGAGCAGGCCATCCTGGAGGCACCCGCCGAGAGCCGGTTCCGCCACCTGCCCGAGGACCGGCGCGCCGTGCTGCAACTGCTGGCGCTGTGCGGTCCGGTGGGACTGGACGACGCACTGGCCCAGGTGTCCCCGGCCGCACTGGCGGACCTCGAGGAGCAGGGACTCGTCACCGTTGCCGTCGACGGCAGGCGCCAGCGGGTCGCGCTGGCCCATCCCTGGCATGCCCTGCTGCTGCGCCGCAGCACCCCTCGGGTCCTGGCCCGCCGACTGCTGCTGGAACAGGCCGGCCGGGTCCGGGCACACGGAGCCGTGCGCGACGGCGACGCCCTCGCCCTGGCCCGCTGGGAGCTCGACGCCACCGGAACCGCCGACCCCGACCTGCTGGTCCGCGCCGCCGGTCAGGCCCTGCACGCCGGTGACATCGAGGGCATGTGCCGCTTCGCCGGCGCGGCCCTGGAGCAGGGCCCCGGCGCGCACGTCCTGGCCGGCCTGATGCTCGGCGAGGCACTCGGGCAGCGGGGGGAGTTCGCCGAGAGCATTCCCGTACTGGAGCGGGCGTTCGCCTCGGCCCGGTCGCCCGAGGAGGTCCAGGCGGCCGCCGCGGCGCTCTCCCAGCATCACCTCTACGGCCGGGGGCAGTTCACCCGCGGGTACGAGGTGCTGGAGCAGGCCGCCGGCCGCGTCGGACCGCGCCCGCTGCTGACCGCCTGCCGGGCCGCACTGCTCAGCGCCGTGGGCCGGAACCGGCAGGCGGCCGGACTGCTGGAGCGGCAGCCGCCGCCCGTCGCGGACTCCGCCGGAACGACCACGGCACAGGGCGTCTTCACCCAGGAGGACGTCCTGCTGCTGCAGGCGCACATGCGCGTTCAGCTGTCCGCGGGCCGGGTGGAGGACGCGGTGCGCACCGGCCGGGATGCGTACGCCGTGCACTGCGGTCTGGCGGACCGGTGGACCGCGTACTACCCGGCGCGCAGCCTCTACCTCGTGGCCGCGGCCCTCCTGGAGTCCGGGCGCCCCGACGAGGCGGAGCGGACCGCCCGTGAGGGGCAGGAGGCCATGCGTGACGCGGTTCCCGCGCTGACCGTGTGGTTCGCCTGGGTGCGGGGGCGCATTGCCCTGGAACGTGGCCGGGTCGCCGACGCGCTGACCCACTTCCGTGAGGCCCGCGCGCTCGCGCAGCTGAGCGGTCAGCCCTTCGCCGAGCAGCGGGCGCTGGCCGGTCTGGTACTGGCGTCCGCACACGCCGGGCACCTCGCGCAGGAGGCCGGGGCACTGGCCCCGGCCAGCGGCAGGGATGCCTCACCGCTGTGCCAGAGCGACACACTGCGCGCCCACGGGTGGCTGCTGCAGCTGCGGGGGAAGACCAGCCAGGCACGGCACCTGATGCTCGGAGCCGCGCGGAAGGCGGTCGCGGAGCAGGAGACGACCGCGGCGGCGGCCATCCTGCACGACCTGCTCCGGTGGGGCGTCGAGAGCGCCGCCGCCGAACTGCGGGACGCGGCCGCCGCGATGCAGGGCCCGCTGGCGGCGGCCAGGGCGGCGCACGCCGCGGCGGCGGAAGGACCGGACGGGGCGGCGCTGGAGGCGGTGGCCGGCCGCATGGAGGAGCTGGGCCTCTACCTGTACGCGGCCGAGGCGCTCGCGGCCGCGGCCCTGGAGTGGCGGCGCCGGGGCCGGGAGAGCCGCGCCACCCGGGCGGCGGCCCGGTCGCGGGCGCTGCGCGGGAAGTGCCAGGACGCGGCGACGCCCGCGCTCGCCGAGGCGTCCGCGCCGGTGCCACTGAGCACCCGGGAGCGGGACATCGCGCTGATGGCCGCCCGGGGGTGCACCAGCCGGGAGATCGCCGAGACGTGCGTGCTGTCGGTGCGGACGGTGGAGAACCACCTGGGCAGGGTGTATCGCAAGCTGGGAATCACCGGCCGCACGGCACTGGCCGAGGCCCTGCTGGTCTGACGGCGGCCTCCCGGCGGCGGATCGCCCGGAAGGGACACCGCGCGCCGCGCCTTGAGGGTGCGCGGCGCCCGCGTGCCGCCGCTCCGGCGCCCGCGTGTGCCGCCGCGGCGGAAGCCCGTCCCCGGGCTGCGGCGACGTCCGCCGCCGGACACGGTCGCACGCTTCGCCACGCGGGGAAGGGTCTCCCTGCCTGTGTGGTGCGCCCCGGGTGAGCCGGGCGGCGCGGTGACCGTGCCCACCAAGGCGGACGGACGGCCGGGCGGGCGGTCTGGGCACCGTCCCGCACCTGCACCTGCACCTCCACGGGCCGGGGACGAGGCCGTCGCCTTCGTGGTCGGGGCATTCGGGACCGAACGGGAAGCCGCCGAGCGTGCGGTCCTGGCCGACGCGGGAGACACGGGCGGTCCGGCTCGGCGCGGGGACCTGGAGTCCGTCCGCTGGGGCGGGCGTCCCGGGGCTCATGCACGCATCGGTTGGAAGGGCCTTCGGTATGGCGGGCGACGTCCCTCCATGCGTACGGCGTGCGGCCCCTGCGGACCGGCGCCGCAGGGGCAGTAGTGCCGGTCCGAAAGGGCAGCAGGCAGGTCTCTAGTGCCGCGTCAGCCAAGGTTCGCCCCGTCGCGACGCCCTGCACGGCACCTCGCTGCGTTGGCCGAAAGCCCGAGTAGGCCCACTACGAGGGCTTCCAGCCGCCTTGCGATGCACCGCACCGGACGCCGCTCCTCAGCGGGCAAACCCTGACTGACGCGGCACT
>NZ_JAAAXQ010000568.1 GCF_009916105.1 Streptomyces sp. GC420
GGCCGACCGAGCGGTCACCACGCCGGCACAGCTCGACGATCTCGGCCTTGAACTCCGGCGTGAACGAGCGGCGAGGGCGAGGCTTCTTCTTCCCCATGCTCTCCATGATGGACATCCTCCCGGGGACGAACCCCTGATCTCGGATGTCCGCCAAAGCGGATCAAGCCCAGATGTGCCAGGGCGCCGAATCCACCGATGTCCGCGAAGAGCCACCGGACACTGGCGAGGACGCGGGAACCGCCCAACCCTCCCGGGAGGGTCCGCCTGAAGTTTCTGTCGCCGACGAGGATCCTTCGTCCGAAGATGCGCGCCCGGGCATGGGCACTCGGACCCTGGGGCCACCGCGTAACGGAAGCATGCGCGATGCGATCCTCACACTCCTGTGCGCCGCTCAAGAGGCAATGTCCATCACCGATATCGCGGCGGCGGTGCGCCCGGGAGCGGACGCGACGGTCCGCTCATCCGTAGGAAAAACCCTCAACCGTATGAAGCAACTTGGCGAGGTGGAAAACGTAGCACCGGGAATGTTCCGGGCCGTGCTGTCATCCCGGGCCGCTTGATCCACCCGAGAACGACCCTAACCCAACAAGCAGGCCTCCCTCGATTAGCGGTCGAGGGAGGCCGCCAAACACGCGAACGGACGCTTCTCCTAGCAGGGTTCCGGTCCGTCGCGCACGTTCACTCTAGCGCCCCCACGGGTGGCGCTATAGAGCCTCTGCGCCATTCCGCACTTGAGCGTGCACGACTGACCTCAAAGAGGCAATTGGGGATCAGTCATGAGCACATTGGGTCGCATTCGATCCGGGCCAGAGCGCCAAGCCCAGGGCACGCTCCAGTCGGCAGACCGTCAGCACATCCGGCCAGGTGGCGCCCGCCAGCAGATCGCCGATGGTCTGTCTGCCGACGTTGCTCTGGGCGGCCAGGGCGCGCAGCGAGAGCTCCGGCCTCTCACGCAGGGCGGCGGCGAGGCGGCGGGCAATCGTCTGGACCACCGCCGCGGCGGGCTCCCCGGCGATCCGGGCATCCGGCCACTCCTCCGGATCGACGGCGTAGCTCCATGGCGGCGCCGTGCGCGCTCGGCCTCCGGTCATAAAGATGCGTTCCTTCAGATCGTGATCGACACTGACACCAGTGGCCGGTTAACCGGCCACCTGTCATGGGCCTTGCGCCTGGAGGTCGCTGTGCCGAATCGCCTGCTGGCCTACGCACCGAAGGCGGAGACGGTGCCGCCCACCCAGTGGCGCCGCATCGCTCCGGTCGTCCGCTCGCTGGGATTCATGGCCGCCGCAGCGGGGCTCTACGGCCCAGACGTGGTCATGACACCGCTCGCACGGCTGGTCGCCTGGGTCGAGGCCCAGGGCCTCCCGCTCGAACCCTCGGTGATCCTTGACCAGAGCACCGTCGAACGGTTCATCCTCGTCGGCTGCCGCGACATGGCCGCCAACAGCCGCCGAACCTGCAGCAGCCAGCTGCGCCGGGCCTCCGAAGCACTCCTGCTGGACCAGCTCGGACAGCATCCGCCGATCCGGCTGAAGGCCACTGCCGCCCCAGTGGCCCCCTACCCGCCGACGGAAATCGCCTACTGGCTGATCTGGGCGCAGAGTCTGCCCACCCCCGCCCAGCGGCGCAACGCCTGTCTTCTGTTCTGTCTCGGCGTCGGCTGCGGGCTCGCCGTTGAGGATCTTGTGTACGTTCAGGGGCGGGACATCCTCGCGGGCCCAACCGGCCGGGCACTGGTCAAGGTGCACGGGCGCCGTCCGCGCACTGTCGTATGCCGGTACGCCTACGAGGAACTGCTGCTGGCGGAAGCCGCCGACATCCCGGCAGACGCGTACGCCTTCCGGCCGGACTGGCAAGACCGCACCAGCAAGCACATCGCATCGGACTGGCTGGCCAGGTACCCGCGGATCATCGGCCGTTGTGACGGTGCAGTGCTGCAGACCCAGCGGCTGCGCACGACCTGGCTCGTCGAACTGCTGAATGCAGGTATTCCGCTGAAGGTGATCCTCAAAACGTCCGGACTCGGGACCCTGCACAGCCTCTCGCGCTGCCTCGTCTTCCTCCACGACGTGCCCGAAGCGGAGGCATCTGATCTGTTGCGGGGGGCGGCATGAGCAGGAAGAACTCGGAGGACAAACCTTGCCGACGTACCGGCCTCGCCCTACGCCCTGCACCGCAGGCCCCCGGCCGTACCCTCAACGACCGCGTTGTGAGGCAGGTCTTCGACCTCGTGCGCCACAGCGGAGTACTGGAACGCCTTCCCTCCAACGAGCACCGGCCAGGCCCGAAGGGCTTCCCGTTCCGCACAGTGCTGATCGGCCTGATCCTGTCGCAGTACATGGGCAAGAGCGCGAACATCAACGACGCATGGGAGACGCTCTTCTTCGCCCTGTCTCCAGGGTCCAAAGCCCTCCTGGACGTCCCCGACGTCGACCTGCACATCCGCGAGAGCGCAACCCGAGAAGAAATCGACCGCGTCGCGCACCACCAGTACGCGACGTCGAAGCGCGTCTACCGGTCCTGGGCCTCGATGACCCGGCGCCTCGACCCGGCACCACACGACCGCCGCAAGCGGCTGTCGCTCAGCGAGGCCAAGAAGATCCGACGGAAGTGGAATGCCCTCGCCAACCAGGACACCGTGCGCAACCTGGAGGCCATCGCCCAGGATCTGATTCTCGCTCCGGTGATGGCTTCCTACCGGCGCGGCGACTTCGCTCGGTGGCCTGGCCACATCGCGGTCGACGACACTCCGGTTCCGGTCTGGGGCAAAGAGCCGGACTACCACCAGGACCGGGCCTCGCTTGAGATCACCGCCGGGATGTACGTGAAGGGAGGAAGGCAGAAGAAGTCGGGGCCCAGCGGCAAAGCTGCAGCCTCCACGAACACTGGCACCCGGCGCGGCACGGCAAACAAGCCAGTGCCTCGCAAGACCAAGTCGGCACGGGAGAAGAAGGCCAAGACGCCGGAGAAGAGAGAGTTCCGCTACGCCATGATGGCTGCGTTCCCGGGCCATGGCCATGGCGACCTCGCCGGCGCCTACCCCGCAGTCTGCCTCGGCATGATCCTTCACACCCCGGGCACCGAACCCGGCCCGGCCGCCCTGCGCGCCATCCAGCCGACCTTCGAACGAGGCCTGGTCAAAGACCTGTTCTGCGCCGACCGGGGCATCACCCAGGCCAAGCCTCACAACCTGCATCTGCAGCTGCTCACACTCGGCCTCAACGCGGTGAAGCACTACAACGACGACAAGGCCGACCGGCAGGGAGAGTTCCGCGGTATGCAGCTGGTCGGCGGCGAGTTCTACTGCCCGCTGATGCCCACCCCGCTCGTCACTGCAGGCGCCACATACATCGATAGCCGCACGGACGAGGACCGCGCCCACGGACTCAACCTGATCCAGTCCCGGAAGGACTACCAGACCAAGATCAAGGAGTACGGGCCCGCAGGGGACCAGCGTCGACAGTGCCCCGCCCTCGGG
>NZ_JAAAXQ010000569.1 GCF_009916105.1 Streptomyces sp. GC420
GAACCCTCCTGGGCCGGCGCGGAGGAGGAGTGCGGCCGGGGGCTGGCGCTGGTGGGCGCGCTGGCCGACACGTGGGGTGTCGGGCAGCGCGCCCCGGGCAAGATCGTGTGGTGCGAGTTCAGGCCGTAGCGCCGGTTCCGCTCCCGGTCCCGGTCTCCGTGCCGGTCGCCGGCTGCGTGGGCGTTTCGGTCGGGTCGGTCGGGTCGGGCTCGGCGGCCTCCGTGACCGTCAGGTCGATGGTGAGCGTCGTGCCGTTCGGGGCGGTCAGGACGAGCTGGTACGCGCCCGCCTTGTCGTCCGTCAGCAGCTGCGGCAGGGTGACCAGGCCGTCCGCGCCTGTCTTCACCGTGAGCGAGCGGTCCCGCTTGGTGCTGTCGGCAGGGTCCTGGAAGTAGGGGCCGGTGGTGGCGGTTTCCGTCTCGCCCTTGACGATCAGCTTCGCGGTGAGCTCGACGCCGGGCGCGGCCTTGCCGTTGAGCGTGGCCTTGATGCCGAGTGGGTCGCCGAAGGTGCCGGAGACCGGTGCTTCAAGGGGTTCGTCGCTCGTGCGGACCAGGGTGTCCGCCGCCGGGAGGACCGTCGCGTCGAAGGCGACGGGGTCGACGTCCGCCGTGGCGGTGGGCAGGAGCGAGGCCTGGATCTTGAAGGTGCTCGCGCGGTCCCCGGCCGAGACCGCGGGGGCCGTGGCGACGCCGTTGGAGCCGGTGGTGACGGTGGCGTCGCGGGTGCCGTCGGCGAAGCGGGCGTCCGTGTCGCCCACGATGGTGAACCGGATCTTCAGGTCCGCGGCCACCTTGCCGTTCTTCCGCACCGCCTTCACGGCGGCCCGGTCCGCGAACTTGGTGCCCGCGTCCGTCGTGAACGCCGTCTCGCCCACCCGGGTCAGCTTGCTGACCGGGGAGGGCGCCGGCGTGTCGGGCTCGTCGGACGGCGGCGGCGTGGGCTTCGAGGGCTCTTCGGGCTTGGACGGGCTGCCGGGCTTCGAGGGCTTTTCCGGCTTCGACGGCTTCTCGGGCTTCGACGGGGTGGTCGGCGTCGTCGGCGTGCCGGGCGTCGTCGGGATGGTCGGCAGGCCCGTGCCGGTACCCGTGTCGGGCAGCCCGGAGACCTCGCCGTCCTTGTAGGTGTTCATCCACGACAGGACGTTGTCGTAGTACTCGGTCGACCGGTTGTAGCTGAGGACCGCCGCCTTGAGGTCGTCCGCCTGGGACAGGTCGCGGTCGCCCGCGCACAGGTACAGGCCGGTCGCCAGGGCGGCGTCGAAGATGTTGTTGGGGTCGCGCTTGCCGTCGCCGTTGCCGTCGGCGCCCCAGTCCTTCCAGGTGGAGGGGATGAACTGGGTCGGGCCGACCGCGCGGTCGTACTCCTTGTCCCCGTCCCACTCGCCGTCGTCCGTGTCCCGGATCAGCGCGAACTGCTCGCCGTTCAACTGCGGTCCGCGGATCGCCTTGTCGGTGTAGCCGTCCTCGCGCAGCCCGTAGCCGGAGGCGTGCACCGACTCGATGCGGCCGATGGCGGCGACGAGTTCCCACTCCAGGTTGCAGTCCGGCGCGCCGGCCCTCACCGCTTCCTCGGCGCGCTTGTACGCCTCCAGGGCGGTGTCCGGGATGCCGAGGTCGCTGTCGGTCCCGGTCGGCGCGCTGTCGGATCCGGGGCCCTCCGTGCCCAGGTCCGGCAGGTCCAGGACGCCGTCGCCGCGTGGCTGCGCCTGGGGGCTGTCGGTGCCGGGGGCCGGCTTGTCCTGGCCGGGCACGGACGTGCCGAGCGGCGAGCCGACGGCGGCCGCGGTGGACAGGCAGGCGGCGAGGATGACGGAGGTCAGGCCCTGGCGGGAGAGGGAGATGAAGCGGCTGCGGAAGATCTTCACAGTGGGAGGTCCCCCCGAGGACTACCGGCGTACGGGCAACTCGGCAGCGTGGGTGCTACCGAGTGTCAGGAGTTATGGGCGTGGCTCGAATTGCATGACAGTCAGGCTGCCCCAATGGTTGCTCACTCCACCCGACGATTTTCGGCCGCGTTGTGAATTTCGGGTGGCGGACTCTTCAAATCGGTCCGGTCGGCGGTCCCCGAGGTTGTGGTTTGCCACCGCTCACGCGAAATGTCCGCACACGTTGCGTGTGCGGACACTTCGTCAGTCTCCCATCGGCTCCTGCGTGGTTGTCACCACATGAGGGCGTCGTCGAGGCTGGACTGCCAGTAGGTGACGGTGGCGACACTGTCGACGTAGAAGGTCTCGGCGGGGAGGTCCAGGGTGACCGGCGTGCCGCCCTCGCCGGAGCCGTTGCGGTCGGCGAAGGTGACGGTCAGGCTCGTGGCCTCGAAGCCCTCGTCGGCGCCGGTGCCATCGGCGGAGGAGGTGAGGACTCCGGCGTAGGCCGACTCGCCCGGCTCCACGCTGACCACGGCCTGCGGGCGGCTCTTCTCCTCGACGGAGGTGGGGGCCTGGGACTCGTCGAACCGCAGGAAGGGGTGGGCGTAGGCGTCGCACCTGGTGGAGCCGGTGTTGGTCAGGGTCAGCAGGATGTGGTTGAGGGGCCGGGAGACCTTGCTGACGGTGACCTTGGTGTTGGCGGAGGTGCAGGCGGTCCCGTTGCCTCCGCTGTCGGAGTCCGAGCCGCTGTCCGGGCTTCCGCCGCTCCCCTGGCCGCCGTCGCCGTCGCCGGCCTGGTCGGCGGACGGCGCGCCGGACCCCGCGTTGCCGCCGTTCTTCCCGGACGTGCCGGACCCGGAGCCGGTGCCCGCGCCCTGGGACGCGGAGCTGGAGGCGGACGGTGCGGAGCCGGCGCCCGATCCGCCGTCGTCCGGGCCGCACGCGGTCAGCGAGAGGGCGGCGACGAGGGCGGACGCGGCGGTGACGGCCGTACGAAGACGCAGGGTGCGCATGGGTGTTCTCCCCGTTCGGGTGGTGATGGTGGTGGTGGTTTGACGGAGCCGTGGTCGGCTGCGGTGATCAACAGCCTGCGGACCGGCGGGATCCGGCCGCAATCTCCGCCGGACGATCCGGGACGCTGGAACGCCCGCGCGTACGCTGACCTGGGGCGGCGACAGGCGCCTGGAATGCCTTCCTGGAACGCGCGGGAACGGCCGGCGCGACCGGGACGGAATCCGAGGGGAACGAGGAACGGTGGGGGCGGAGAACGAGGCGGACCGGTTCGCGGCGCGGCTGCGCGCGCTGAAAGACCGTTCGGGGCGCAGCTACGGCGTACTCGCCGCCAAGCTGCACGTGAGTACGTCGACCCTGCACCGCTACTGCAACGGCGACGCCGTGCCCGCGGAGTTCGCTCCCGTGGAGCGGCTGGCGCGGTTGTGCGGGGCACGGCCGGAGGAACTCGTCGAGCTGCACCGCAGCTGGATCCTGGCGGACGAGGCGCGGCGGCGTAAGCCGGCGCAGTCGCCCGCGGCGCGCCCGGAGCCCCGGCGGGGCGACGGTGCTGAGTCCGCGTCGGCGGGCGGGCGGCGGGCGGCTGCGGGGG
>NZ_JAAAXQ010000056.1 GCF_009916105.1 Streptomyces sp. GC420
GTCCCCGTCCTCTCCACCGTCCCCTCGGCGGGCCTGCCGTCCGGCGCCGCGGCGCGCCCCCGTCCGCGCGCCGCTTAACCTCTTGGGGTGAGCGACAACAGCAGCGGCGAGCACGGCGGCACGACGTACGAGTGGGGTCCGGCGACCGGCATCGGGTCCATGCCGGGCGGCGACGCCCGGGAGACCGCGAAGACCGTCACCGGAAGCCTGGAGACCTTCCCCCACCTGGCGGAACTGCCCGGCCGGGGGCCCGGCGCGGACATGATCGGCCGGACCGTCGGACTGCTCGTCGAGCTGTACGCGCACGTGGAGCCCAGCGGCTGGCGGATCAGCGACCGGCCGGGACGGGACACCCGGCGCGCACACTCCTGGCTCGGCGAGGACCTCGATGCCCTGGAGGAGTACACCCAGGGCTACACGGGCCCGCTCAAGGTGCAGGCCGTGGGACCGTGGACGCTGGCCGCGGCGCTGGAACTGCGCGGCGGGGAGGCCATGCTGTCCGATCCCGGCGCCTGCCGCGACCTGCTCGCCTCGCTCGCCGAAGGTCTGCGCGGGCATCTCGCCGAGGTGCGGCGGCGGGTACCGGGTGCCAGGATCGCGCTCCAGCTCGACGAGCCCTCGCTGACGGCAGTGCTCCAGGGACGGATCAAGAGCGCCAGCGGGTACAGGACGTACAGGGCGGTGGACCGCGCGGTCGTCGAGGGCGCGCTGCGGGAGCTGGTCGCCGTCGACGAGGAAGTGCCGGTGGTCGTGCACTCGTGCGCCCCCGAGGTCCCGTTCTCCCTGCTGCGCAGAGCCGGGGCCGCTGGGGTGTCCTTCGACTTCGGACTGCTCACGGAGCGTGACGAGGAATCCATCGGGGAGGCCGTGGAGGGCGGCACCGTGCTGTTCGCCGGAGTGGTACCGGGCACGGATGCCGCGTTGTCGGACCCGGCCGGTAGCGTCATGGGTGTCAGGACGCTGTGGCGCAGGCTGGGACTGAATCCGGGGACTCTGGCCGAGTCCGTGGTGATCACCCCGTCCTGCGGTCTGGCGGGGGCCTCTCCCCGCTACGCGCGGGCCGCGCTCGCCCACTGCGTCCGGGCGGCGAGATCGCTCGCGGACAACCCTGAGTAGTCGTAACGGAGGACAGACGGTGGCCGGCGAAGAGCAGCAGACGGTGCCCAGCGAGGCGCGGGAGAAGCACGCCAAGCTCGCCGAGCAGGTCGAGGAGCATCGCTTCCGGTACTACGTCAAGGACCAGCCGGTCATCAGCGACGCGGAGTTCGACCGGCTGCTGCGCTCCCTGGAGGCCCTGGAGGAGGAGTTCCCCGAGCTGCGCACGCCCGACTCGCCGACCCAGAAGGTCGCCGGGGCGTACCGCACCGAGTTCACCGCGGTCCAGCACCGTGAGCGCATGCTCTCCCTGGACAACGCCTTCGACGACACCGAGTTGAACACCTGGGCGGAGCGGGTCGAGAGGGAACTCGCCGGGATCCCGCACCACTTCCTGTGCGAGCTCAAGGTCGACGGCCTCGCCGTCAACCTGACGTACGAGAACGGGCGGCTGACCCGCGCGGCCACCCGCGGCGACGGCCGCACCGGCGAGGACATCACGCCCAACGTCCGCACGATCACGGAGATCCCGAACCGGCTCTCCGGCGAACGGATCCCCGCGCTGGTCGAGGTCCGCGGCGAGGTCTTCTTCCCGATGGAGAAGTTCGACGAACTCAACGCGCGGCTGCTGGCGGCGGGCGACAAGCCCTTCGCCAACCCCCGCAACGCGGCCGCCGGTTCGCTGCGCCAGAAGGACCCGAAGGTCACCGCGACCCGCCCGCTGCACATGGTGGTGCACGGCATCGGCGCCCGCGAGGGCCTCGACATCGACTGCCTGTCGCACGCGTACGACCTGCTGCACGAGTGGGGCCTGCCCACGGCGAGGCACAACAGGGTCGTGGACTCGCTGGACGGCGTGCGGGAGTTCATCGCGTACTACGGCGAGCACCGGCACTCCGTGGAGCACGAGATCGACGGCGTCGTCGTCAAGCTCGACGAGATCCCCCTCCAGGGGCGGCTCGGTTCCACGGCGCGCGCCCCGCGCTGGGCGATCGCGTGGAAGTACGCGCCGGAGGAGGTCAACACCAGACTCGTCGACATCAAGGTGGGCGTGGGCCGCACGGGCCGGGTCACGCCGTACGCCCAGGTGGAGCCGGTGACCGTCGCGGGATCCGAGGTCGAGTTCGCGACCCTGCACAACCAGGAGGTCGTCAAGGCGAAGGGCGTGCTCATCGGGGACACGGTGGTGCTGCGCAAGGCCGGTGACGTCATCCCGGAGATCCTCGGGCCGGTGGTGGACCTGCGGGACGGCAGCGAGCGGGAGTTCGTGATGCCCGCCGAGTGCCCCGAGTGCGGCACACCGCTGCGGGCCATGAAGGAGGGCGACATCGATCTGCGCTGCCCCAACGGCCGGACCTGCCCGGCGCAGCTGCGGGAGCGGATCTTCTATCTCGCCGGCCGGGACTGCCTGGACATCGAGAACTTCGGCAAGGTGGCCGCGGCGGCGCTGACCCGGCCGCTGGAGCCCGCCGATCCCCCGCTCGGCGACGAGGGCGGCCTGTTCGACCTCACCGTCGAGCAACTGCTGCCCATCAAGGCGTACGTCCTGGACCAGGACAGCGGACTGCCCAAGCGTGATCCGAAGACCGGCGAGGAGAAGATCGTCACGGTCTTCGCCAACCAGAAGGGCGAACCGAAGAAGAACACCCTCGCGATGCTGGAGAACATCGCGGCGGCCAAGCAGCGCCCGCTCGCCCGGATCATCAACGGCCTGTCCGTCCGCCATGTCGGGCCGGTGGCCGCGGAGGCACTGGCCCGCGAGTTCCGGTCCATCGAGCGGATCGAGCAGGCGTCCGAGGCCGAACTGGCCGCCGTGGACGGCGTGGGACCCACGATCGCCGCCGCCGTCAAGCAGTGGTTCGCGGAGGACTGGCACCGCGAGATCCTGCGCAAGTGGCGGGAGGCGGGCGTGCGGATGGAGGAGGAGGGCGGGGGAGAGGACGAGGGGCCGCGTCCGCTGGAGGGGCTGACGGTCGTCGTGACCGGCACCCTGGAACGCCACACGCGGGACGGCGCCAAGGAGGCGCTGCAATCCCGCGGAGCGAAGGTGACCGGATCCGTTTCCAAGAAGACGGACTTCGTGGTTGTCGGGGACAACCCCGGTTCGAAATACGACAAGGCGATGCAGCTGAAGGTCCCGGTACTGGACGAGGACGGCTTCGCCGTCCTCCTCGAACAGGGTCCGGACGCCGCGCGCGAGGCTGCCGAACCCGTCGGAGGACAGACGTGAGTTCTCGCTCATTCGGGCTATATCGGGGCAGATCGTTATGGCTGGGCGCCAATCGGGCAACCGCTGTCGATCGCTGCCCGTAGCAGCCTTCTGCGGCCTACTGTTGGAGTGTGCGCCTGCCGTGCACGGCTGCGTGGTGGGATCTCAGCCGTGATGGCATGACAGCGAAAGCGATCACGACTGCTCGGGCACCTGTGGCTGTGAGAGGGACGGGAATGGAACCCACCGAGAGCGCCGACCCGGCCGCGAGGCTGCGCCGATTCGCGCTGCCGGCGGTCCCGGCGGCCACCGCGGCGGCGGCCGCGCTCGTGCTCGCCACCGGCGTCTTCCGGACCGCCGCCGAGGGCCACGCGCTGTTCCCCGGCGGCACGGCCGGCTGGTCACTCGCACTGCTCACCGGTATCGTCGTCGGCCACCTGGTGGCCCTCGGCCGCGACCGCTGGTGGAGCGGCACCGGCTCGGGCGCCGCGCTCACCCTCGGCGTCCTGCTGCTCTACGGCTGGGTCCCCGCCGGGCTGGTCAGCCTCGCCGTGGTGACCCTGGTCGGCGCCGCCCGCCGACAGCGGTGGCGACAGGGCCTGTTGCACGGCGCGGCGGACATCCTCGGCATCGGGGCCGCCGCGCTGCCGATGGCGGCCTTCGGCGACGTCCCCTCGGTGGAGGAGCCCTGGCTTCCCGTCAACTGGGGAATCGGCGCCGTCCCCGAGGTGGTGCTCGCGGCCGGGGCGTACCTCGCCGTCACCCGGCTGCTCCTCTGGTACGGGACGGCCCCCCGGGGCGCGGGCCTGCCCACCGTCGCCCGCACCGCCCTGGTCCGGCAGGCGCTGGTCGCCGTCGCCCTGCTCGGCATCGCCCCGCTGATCTGCGTGGTCGCCGCCGCCAAGCCCGTCCTGCTGCCGCTCTTCGCCGTACCCCTGATCGCCCTGGACTCCACGCTGTGGATCGCCAGGGCCCGCGCGGAGGAACAGCTGCGCGACCCGCTCACCGGGCTGCCCAACCGGCAGTGGCTCCTCGAACGGACCTGGAAGGCGCTGGACGAGGCCGACCGCATCGGAAAGCGGACCGCCCTCGTCCTGATCGACATGGACCGCTTCCGGGCCGTCAACGACACGCTCGGTCACCTCGCGGGCGACCGGCTGCTGCTGCAGATCGCGGACCGGCTCCGGCACGCGCTGCCGCGCGGGGCGGAGGCCGCGCGGCTCGGCGGCGACGAGTTCGCGGTCCTGCTGCCCACGGCCGACTCCATCACCAGCGCCCAGCGCGTCGCCCGCACCCTGGTCGCCGCGCTCGGCTCCCCGCTCGACCTCGACGGCCTCACCCTGGTCCTCGAGGCCAGCGCCGGGGTCGCCGTGTTCCCCGAGCACGCCGGGGACGCCGAGGGGCTGCTGCGCCGCGCCGACGTCGCGATGTACCAGGCGAAGCGGGACCGCACCGGCGTCGAGGTCTACGAGTCCAAGCGGGACAGCAACACCCCGGACCGGCTCGGGCTCCTCGGCGACCTGCGCCGCGCCCTGGACGCCGGCGAGGTCGAGCTCCACTACCAGCCCAAGGTGCGTTTCGACGGCCACGTCGCCGGTCTGGAGGCACTCGTCCGCTGGGTCCATCCCGAACGCGGGCGGGTTCCTCCCGACGAGTTCATCGCCATCGCCGAGTCCTCCGGCCTCATGCCCCACCTCACGGAGTACGTGCTGGAGACCGCCCTCGCCCAGGTCGCCCGCTGGCGCGCCCAGGGCCTGATGGTGCCGGTCGCCGTGAACGTCTCCCCGCGCGACGTCCACACACCCGGCTTCGCCGGGGCGGTGGCCGCCAGGCTGGCCCGCCACGGGGTGCCCGCCGGCGCCCTGCAACTGGAGATCACGGAGCACGTGCTGCTCGAGGACCCCCAGCGGGCCGCGGACACCCTGGCAGGGCTGACCGCCCACGGCGTCAGGATGTCCCTGGACGACTTCGGCACCGGATACTCCTCCCTGGTCCACCTCCGGCGCCTCCCGGTCAGCGAACTGAAGATCGACCGCTCCTTCGTGGCCCGCCTCGCGGTGGACGCCGAGGACGCCGAGATCGTCCGCTGCACCGTCGACCTCGCCCACTCCCTCGGCCTCCTCGTCGTCGCCGAGGGCGTCGAGGACGACGAGACCTGGGAGCGCCTGCGCGACCTGCGCTGCGACGCCGTCCAGGGCTGGCTGGTCGCCGCCGCGATGCCGCCGGGCGAGACGACCGCCTGGCTGCTGGCCCGCGGCGAACGCGGCTGGCGCCGCCCCGCGGAACTCCCCGCCGGCCCCTCCGCGGCCGTCGCGGAACGCCCTGCCTGACGGCCCCGCCGCGCCGCCGCGGGCACCCGGCTCCGCCGCCAAAACGAAACCGTTTCGTGGCCACCCCCTCACGCGGCCTAGGATTGGGCGCGAAACTGCACACTCCCACCACCCCTGAGGATCGCTGCATGCCTGGCATCACGCGCGAGGAGGTCGCCCACCTCGCCCGGCTGTCACGTCTGGAGCTGAAGGACGAAGAGCTCGACCACTTCGCCGAACAGCTCGACGTGATCATCGGCGCGGTCGCCCGCGTTTCCGATGTGGCCGACGAGGACGTCCCCCCGACCTCCCACCCGCTGCCGCTGACCAATGTCATGCGCGCGGACGAGGTCCGCCCGTCGCTCACCCCCGAGCAGGCGCTCTCCGGAGCCCCTGCCCAGGAGCAGCAGCGTTTCAAGGTGCCGCAGATCCTGGGGGAGGACTAACAGCGATGACGGACATCATCAAGCTCACGGCGGCCGCGATCGCGGAGAAGGTCGCCTCCGGCGAGCTCACCGCCGTCGAGGTCACCGAGGCCCACCTCGCCCGGATCGAGGCGGTCGACAAGGCGGTCCACGCCTTCCTGCACGTCGACCGCGAGGGCGCCCTCGCCCAGGCCCGCGCCGTCGACGAGAAGCGGGCCCGCGGCGAGAAGCTCGGCCCGCTGGCCGGCGTACCCCTCGCCCTGAAGGACATCTTCACCACCGAGGGCGTGCCGACCACCGTCGGCTCCAAGGTCCTCGAAGGCTGGATCCCGCCGTACGACGCCACGGTCACCAAGCGGCTCAAGGACGCGGACGTCGTCATCCTCGGCAAGACCAACATGGACGAGTTCGCCATGGGGTCCTCGACCGAGAACAGCGCGTACGGCCCGACCGGCAACCCCTGGGACCTGACCCGGATCCCCGGCGGCTCCGGCGGTGGCTCCTCCGCGGCCCTCGCCTCCTACCAGGCGCCCCTGGCCATCGGCACCGACACCGGCGGTTCGATCCGCCAGCCGGCCGCCGTCACCGGCACCGTCGGCGTCAAGCCGACCTACGGCGGCGTCTCCCGCTACGGCATGGTGGCCTTCTCCTCCTCCCTCGACCAGGGCGGCCCCTGCGCCCGCACGGTCCTGGACGCGGCGCTGCTGCACGAGGTCATCGCCGGGCACGACCCGATGGACTCCACGTCCATCGACGCCCCGGTCCCGCCGGTGGTCGAGGCGGCCCGCAACGGCTCGGTCGCCGGGATGCGCGTCGGCGTCGTCAAGCAGTTCACCGGCGAGGGCTACCAGGCCGGTGTGGTCCAGCGCTTCAACGAGGCCGTGGAACTGCTGGAGGGCCTCGGCGCCGAGATCGTCGAGCTGGACTGCCCGTCCTTCGACCTCGCTCTCGCCGCGTACTACCTGATCGCCCCGTCCGAGTGCTCCTCGAACCTGGCCCGCTTCGACGGTCTGCGCTACGGCCTGCGGGTGGGCGACGACGGCACCCGGTCCGCCGAGGACGTCACCGCGCTGACCCGCGAGGCCGGCTTCGGTCCCGAGGTCAAGCGCCGCATCATGCTCGGCACGTACGCGCTCAGCTCCGGCTACTACGACGCGTACTACGGCAGCGCACAGAAGGTCCGTACGCTCATCACCCGCGACTTCGAGAAGTCCTTCGAGTCCGTCGACGTGATCGTCTCCCCGACCACGCCGACCACGGCCTTCCCGATCGGCGAGCGCGTCGACGACCCGATGGCGATGTACCTCGCGGACCTGTGCACCATCCCGACGAACCTGGCCGGCAACGCCGCAATGTCACTGCCCTGCGGCCTCGCGCCCGAGGACGGACTGCCGGTCGGCCTGCAGATCATCGCCCCCGCACTGAAGGACGACCGGCTGTACAAGGTCGGTGCCGCCGTCGAGGCCGCCTTCGTGGAAATGTGGGGACACCCGCTGCTCGAGGAGGCTCCGTCGCTGTGACCGCCATGGCAAAGAAGGCCAAGAACTTCAAGAAGTCCAAGTCCGGCCTGTACCTGTCGATCGGCACCACCGCCTTCGGTGCCATCAGCGTGGTCAAGCAGGCCAGGATGGCCCGCGAGGAGAACGACACGCTGCGCCTGATCGACGCCGCCGTGTCCGCCGCGGCCATCGTCACCGGGCTGGCGATCCTCTACCGCGAGCTGAAGAGGCTCGGCGACGACGACGTTCTGCTGGGCTGAGAGGGAAGTTTTCACGTGACCGTCACGACTGACCTGGTGTCGTACGAGGACGCCCTCGCCGCCTTCGACCCCGTCATGGGCCTCGAGGTGCACGTCGAGCTCGGCACCAAGACCAAGATGTTCTGCGGCTGCTCCACGGAGCTGGGCGCGGACGCCAACTCGCAGACCTGCCCGGTCTGCCTCGGCCTGCCCGGCGCGCTGCCGGTGGTCAACGCCACCGGCGTGGAATCCGCCATCAAGATCGGTCTCGCGCTCAACTGCGAGATCGCGGAATGGTGCCGCTTCGCCCGGAAGAACTACTTCTATCCGGACATGCCGAAGAACTTCCAGACCTCCCAGTACGACGAGCCGATCGCCTTCAACGGCTATCTGGACGTGCAGCTGGAGGACGGCGAGACCTTCCGCGTGGAGATCGAGCGCGCCCACATGGAGGAGGACACCGGCAAGTCCACGCACGTGGGCGGCGCCACCGGCCGCATCCACGGCGCCCAGCACTCCCTGCTGGACTACAACCGGGCGGGCATCCCCCTCATCGAGATCGTCACCAAGCCGATCACCGGCGCGGGGGAGCGCGCCCCCGAGGTCGCCAAGGCGTACGTCGCCGAGCTGCGTGAACTCATCAGGGCGCTCGGCGTCTCCGAGGCCCGCATGGAGATGGGCCAGATGCGCTGCGACGTGAACCTGTCGCTGCGCCCGCACGGCACCGAGAAGTTCGGCACCCGCTCGGAGACCAAGAACGTCAACTCGCTGCGCAGCGTGGAGCGGGCCTGCCGTTTCGAGATCCAGCGGCACGCGGCCGTGCTGTCCTCCGGCGGCACGATCATCCAGGAGACCCGGCACTTCCACGAGGACACCGGCTCCACGACCTCCGGCCGGGTCAAGGAGGAGGCCGAGGACTACCGGTACTTCCCGGAGCCCGACCTCGTTCCCGTGGCACCGTCGCGGGAATGGGTCGAGGAGATCCGCTCCGGCCTGCCGGAGTTGCCGCTCGCCCGCCGCAACCGGCTGCGCGAGGAGTGGGGCGTCTCCGCCCACGACATGCAGTCGATGCTCAATGCCGGCGCCATCGACCTGATCGTCGCCACGATCGACGCGGGCGCGCCTGCCGACCAGGCCCGCAAGTGGTGGATGGGTGAGCTCGCCCGCAACGCCAACGAGTCGGGCCGCTCGCTGGACGCCCTGCCGATCACCCCGGCGCAGGTCGCCCGGGTGGCCGAGCTCGTCGCCTCCGGCGACCTCAACGACAAGCTGGCCCGCCAGGTCATCGAGGGAGTGCTCGCGGGCGAGGGCGACCCGGACGCCGTCGTCGAGAAGCGCGGCCTGAAGGTCGTCTCGGACGAGGGCGCCCTGGGCGCGGCCGTGGACGAGGCGATCGCCGCCAACGCGGGTGTCGCCGACAAGATCCGCGGCGGCAAGGTCGCGGCCGTCGGCGCGCTGGTCGGCGCCGTGATGAAGGCGACGCGGGGCCAGGCCGACGCGGCGCGGGTGCGCGAGCTGATCCTGGAGAAGCTGGGCGTCGAGGGCTGACACCGACGACCCGTACGGCCGGATCCGGCCCCCCACCCGGGGGAGCCGGACCCGGCCGTCCCGCGTTCCGGCCGGGCCCGGCCCGTGCGCGAGTACTGCGGGCGGCGAAGACAGCCCCGGGTTCCCCGTGTGGCCGCCCCGGGCCGGTGCCGTCCCCCGCTTGCCGGGGGCGCTGGGGCGTTGACGTTGTGGGCCGGGTGGCCGTGAGGGCCGTGCGTGTGCCGCCCGGGGCTGCCGGGGTGCTGCCCGCGCACCCGGGCCCCCGTGAAGCCGCCCCTGGCTGTGGGTTCTGCGGCCGGACGGCCGGGCCAGGGGGCGCCGCGCCGGGGTCGCGGACGGGACGGCGGCGACCTCCCTGGGCGCGGTACCGGCCCGAGGAGATGCCCGTGGGCCCGGGTTTCCGGTGGAGACGGCCCGGCCCCGGCCGGGACTCCGCCCGGCCGGGAACCGAGAGCGGGGCGGGGCCGCGGAATCCGGACGTTCGCCGCGGTGTCAGCGGGCCGCCTTCCGGCGGCCACGCGGCTCGCCGAGAGTTTCCGCGAGGACGTGGCGGCGGGCAGGCTGCCCAAGGTGTCCTACCTCGTGCCCAGCGCCCTGGACTCCGAGCACCCCGGTGCCTCTTCCCCGATCGCCAGCGCCACCCTCGTCTACAAGGTGCTCGACGCCCTCGCCTCCCACCCCGACGTGTGGCGGCACACCGTCGCACTGATCAACTACGACGAGAACGACGGCTTCTTCGACCATGTCCCGCCGCCCGTCCCGCCGGCCGGGAACACGGACGATACGTACCAGGGCAGGCCCACCGGCCTCGGTATCCGGGTGCCGATGCTGGTGATCTCCCCGTGGTCCGTGGGCGGCTATGTCTGCTCCGAGGTCTTCGACCACACCTCGGTGATCCGCCTCCTGGAGAAGTGGACGGGGGTCGCCGAACCCGGCATCACTCCCTGGCGCCGCGCCGCGCCGCGCCGTCACCGGCGACCTGACCTCCGCGTTCGACTTCACGCGCGGCCGCAGACAGCCCGGTGTGGAGCAGCCGGCACCGATTCCGCCGTTCACCGCCGCTCGCGGCCCGTGCCGCCCACGGAGCAGAGGATGCCGGTCCAGGAGCCGGGAGTGCGGCCCGCCCGTCCGCCGCCGTACCAGCCGGACGTGTACGGGAGGACCGACGGGAGGACCGACGGGAGGACCGACGGCGGGGTCTTCCGGCTGGCGCTCTCCAACAAGGGACGCTCGAGCGTGCACTTCGCGCTGTACCCGTACGCCGGTGAGTACGCCGTGCCCCAGCACCGGGACGTGAAGGGCGAGGCGCGCTGGATCGTGCCTCTGGCCGGCGAGCGCTACCGGTTCACGGTCACCGGCCCGAACGGCTTCCGCCGCGAGTTCGCCGGGGTGGCGGGCGGCGGGGCCGAGGTCGAGTCCCGGATCGACGCACACGACCGCGACGTCCATCTGACGCTGATCAACACCGGTGACGAGGCGATCACCTTCGTCGTCCGCCCGCTGGGCTACGCGGACGAGGACGACCTGCGCGAGTGGACCCGGGAGATCACCGTGAAGCCCGGCCGCCGCCGCACCGTGGTGCACTCGGCCGCCGACGCCCACGGGTGGTACGACCTGGAGATCACCGTGCCGGCCGACGGCGCCTTCCGCCGCCGGCTGATGGGGCACATCGAGAACGGGCGTCCGAGCGTCTCCGGCTGAGCGTCTCCGGCTGAGCGGTACCGGCCGCGGGGAGCCGTGAATTCCATACCGTGACAAAAGGGTGAAGAGGGGGGGTGCCGGAGCGGCTGAATCGGCACCCCCCGAGTGATTGTGACCACTGTCACGAAACGGACAATTGATCTCTTAAGGGTGCGACAGTGTAGGGGAGCGTTCCGCCAGAAGTTCTTTGAGGGCTGTATCCCTGAAAGATCCACGCGCGACCCTTCAGGGAGCAAAGCCAGTGAAGACACTCGCCCAGTGGTTCATCAGGCGTCGACTGATCACCGTCCTCATGTGGCTTCTCGCGCTGGTGGGCATCACGATCGGCGCGACCGTCGCGGGATCCGCCTACTCCAACGACTACGACGTGCCGGGCACCGAGTCCGGAACGGCGGAAACGCTGCTGAAGGAAGGTTTCCCCAACCTCGGCGGCAACAGCAACAGCATCGTCTGGCACACCGACAGGGGCACCGTCACCGCAGCCGGCGTCGAGCAGCGGATGAACGAAGTCCTCGACGAGGTGGCCGAACTTCCCGGGGTCGCCTCCGTGACCGGCCCGTACGGCGAGGCAGGCCCCGGCGGCACGGGGCAGATCAGCGCGGACGGCACCGACCGGATCAGCGAGGACGAGCGCACCGCCTACGCCACGGTCACGTTCGAGAAGTCCGCGGAGGAGATCGACGCCGTCCAGGCGCAGACCCTCGTCGACACCGCGAAGGCCGGGGAGACCGGCGGCCTGCAGGTCGAACTCGGCGGCAGCGCGATCGCCAAGACCGAGTCCGGCTCCGCACACCTCAGCGAGGTCATCGGTGTGGTCGTCGCCGCCGTGGTCCTCTTCCTCGCCTTCGGCTCCCTCGCCGCGAGCCTGCTGCCCATCGCCACCGCGCTGGTGAGCGTCGGCATCGCGTACATGGGCATCGAACTGCTCGGCCACGCCATGACCGTCGCCGACTTCGCCCCCATGCTCGGCATGCTGATCGGGCTCGGCGTCGGCATCGACTACGCCCTCTTCATCGTCACCAGACACCGCACCGGGCTGAAGCAGGGCCTGCCGCCAGAGGAGGCGGCGGCCCGCGCCGTGGCCACCACCGGACGCGCGGTCGTCTTCGCCGGCGGCACGGTCTGCGTGGCCCTCCTCGGCATGCTGATCCTGCGGCTCAGCTTCCTGAACGGCGTCGCCATCGCCGCCTCGCTCACCGTGATACTCACCGTGGCGGCCTCGATCAGCCTGCTGCCCGCCCTCCTCGGCTTCATCGGCACCCGGGCCCTCAGCCGCCGGGAACGCAAACGGCTCGCCGAGCACGGGCCCCAGCCCGAGCCGCCGGCCGGCCTCGCCGCACGCTGGTCCCACTTCGTCCAGCGGCACCCGAGGCTGCTCGGAGGCATCGCGGTCGCCGTCATGGCGCTCCTCGCTCTGCCCACGCTCTCTCTCCACCTGGGCTCCTCCGACCAGGGCAACAACCCGTCCTCGGCGACCACCCGCCAGGCGTACGACCTGCTCGCGGACGGCTTCGGGCCGGGCGTCAACGGTCCGCTGACCCTCGTCGGAGAGCTGGACGGGGCCGCCGACCGGCTCGCCTTCGAGGAACTGGGCGACACCCTGCGCGCCACCGAGAACGTCGCCTCCGTCGGCCCCGTCTCCTTCAACGGCAGCGGCGACACCGGCATCGTCACCCTCGTCCCCGAGACGTCCCCCCAGTCCCAGGACACCAGCGACCTCGTCGAGCGGCTGCGCGCGGACGTCCTGCCGGCCGCCGAGTCGGGAACCTCCCTCGACGTCCACGTCGGCGGCGTGACCGCAGGTTACGACGACTTCGCCCAGATCATCGTCGACAAGCTGCCGCTGTTCGTCGGCGTCGTCATCGGACTCGGCGCCCTGCTGCTCCTGATGGCGTTCCGGTCGTTCGCCGTACCGCTGAAGGCCGCCCTGATGAACGTCGCCGCCGTCGCGTCCAGCTTCGGAGTCGTCGTCGCCGTCTTCCAGTGGGGCTGGGGCAGCGAACTGCTCGGGCTGGGCAGTGCGGGACCCATCGAGCCCTTCCTGCCCGTGATCATGGTCTCGGTGCTCTTCGGGCTCTCCATGGACTACCAGGTCTTCCTCGTCAGCCGGATGTACGAGGAATGGCTGGAAACCGGCGACAACAAGCGGGCGGTCAGGGTCGGCCTCGCCGAGACCGGCCGGGTGATCAACTCCGCGGCCGTCATCATGATCTCCGTCTTCCTCGCCTTCGTGCTCAGCGGAGACCGGGTCATCGCGATGTTCGGCATCGCCCTGGCCTCCGCCGTCGCCCTGGACGCCTTCGTCCTGCGTACGCTCCTCGTGCCCGCACTGATGCACATGCTGGGTGGCGCGAACTGGTGGCTGCCGGCCTGGCTGGACCGGATCATGCCGCGGATATCCATAGAGCCCCCGGCGGACACCCGTGCGAAGATGCCCGCGCAGCGCACGGGAGGGGCCGCCCCCGGCGCCGGGACCGCCGGGATCGACACGGCGGACGGGGCGGAGGGACCTGCCGGTCTCGTGCGGTAGCCGTACGCCGACGAGGAGCCGCATTGTTCGCGATACCGCTGGGGCAGGGCGAAGGCGCCGACCGCGCCGAGCTGCGTCCCCTGGAGCCCTGGCAGGCCGACGAGTTCCTGGCCCACATGGACCGCGCCCGGTCCGGCGTCGACGAGTGGATCGGCCTCGCCGCCGCGGCCACCGACCTCGGCTCGGCACGCGCCCTGCTCCAGAGCTACGCGGACAAGCGGGCCGCCGACACCGGGCGGCTCTACGGGATCTGGCTGGACGGGACGCTGGTGGGCGGCGTGCTCTACCGGGTCTTCGACGCCAGGAGCGGCAACTGCGAGATCGGCTGCTGGCTGGAGCCGGCCGGCCGGCGGCGGGGCCTGGTCACCGCCGCGTCCCGGCAACTGATCGACTGGGCGTTCCGGGTACGGGGAATGCACCGCGTCGAGTGGGTCGTCTCGGCGGGGAACGAACGCAGCATCGCCGTCGCCAAACGGCTCGGGATGACCCTGGACGGTGTCATGAGGCAGTCGTACCCGCACAACGGGGTCCGCCACGACGTGCAGGTCTGGTCGCTGCTCGTCACCGAGTGGGGGCGCTGACCGGGGACGAGGCGCGGGGCGGCGCCCCTCAGCGCAGTGGTACGGGCGTGAAGTGATCGCCGTCGACCGCTGGTTCCCCTCCTCCAAGCTGTGCTCCGTCTGCGGCGCCCTGCAGGACAAGATGCCACTGCATGTCCGCGAGTGGACCTGTGAATGCGGGGCGACCCACGACCGGGACGTGAACGCGGCGAAGAACCTTCTGGCCGCCGGGCTGGCGGTGTCGGCCTGTGGAGCCGGTGCAAGACCCCGACGCCGCACGGCGGGCGGGCAGTCGGTCGTGAAGCAGGAACCCCGGCGGGCGACCGCTGGAACCCCCGCCTTTAGGCGGGGGAGGAAGCCGACTCCCCGAAGACCGCAACAACGACGACGCCGGCCACGTCTCCATCATCCTCGCCAAGCTCGGCGTGTCCGGCCGCGGCGAAGCAGCCGCACTCGCCCACCGGCTGCGGTTGTTCGCCGACCCCGAACCAGCCGGGTCGGCACCCGGCTGACGGGCTCCGCCGCCCGGCCGGCCGCCGGTCAGGTCGGCCGGTCAGGTCACCTGGAGCAGCAGAATCCTGTCGTCCCCCTCTCCCGGGGAGCCCCGGCCGTCCGTCTCGCTGCTGACCAGCCACAGCCGGTCCGCGCCCGCCGCCACGACCGTACGCAGCCGGCCGTACTCACCTTTCAGGAAGGCCTGCGGCTCGGCCACCGGCTTCGTGCCGTCCAGCGGGACGCGCCACAGCCGCTCACCCCTCAGCCCGGCCATCCACACCGAGCCCTTCGCGACGGCGATCCCGCTCGGTGAGGCCTCCTCGGTGCTCCACTGCTCCACGGGATCGACGAGGTCCGACTCATCGGCCCTGCCCTCGGCCTCCGGCCAGCCGTAGTTCCTGCCGGGCTCGATCAGGTTCAGCTCGTCCCAGGTGTTCTGGCCGAACTCGGAGGCCCACAGCCGCTTCTCCGCGTCCCAGGCCAGGCCCTGCACATTGCGGTGGCCCCATGTGTAGACCACCGAGTCGGCCTCCGGATTGCCGTGCACCGGCTCGCCGTCCGGGGTCATCCGCAGGATCTTGCCGCCCAGCGACTCCCGGTCCTGTGCCAGACCCGTGTCTCCGGTCTCGCCCGTCCCGGCGTACAGCATCCTGTCCGGCCCGAAGGCGATCCGTCCGCCGTTGTGGATGATGCCCTTGGGGATTCCCTTGAACACCGTGTCGGGCGCGCCCAGCTGGCTGCCCGCAGGCTTCTTGTCGTCGTACAGCATCCGCGCGATGCGGTTGTCCGAGGCCGTGGTGAAGTACGCGTACACCATCCGGTCCGAGGCGAAGTCCGGGGAGACGGCGAGACCCAGCAGACCGCCCTCGCCCGCCGGGGCCACCCCGGGAACCTCGCCGACCTCGGTCTTCCTGCCGCTGTCCGCGTCGACCCTGGTGATCGTCCCCTCGTCGCGCGAGGAGACCAGCAGGTCGCCGTCCGGCAGCGCGGCCAGTCCCCAGGGCGAGTCCAGATCCCCGGCCACCGTCCGCACCACCTTGACGGAACCCTTGGCCGGCGGTGCGTCGGCGCCCCCGGGAGAGGCGGAGGATCCCCCCGTCTTCGCGGAGCCCGGCGACGAGCCCGTGGTCGCGGAGGGCTGACCGCCGTCACCGGACGAGCAGCCCGCGAGGAGCAGCGCGGCGGCGGTGGCAGCGGCCAGTGCGGCCGTCACAGCAGGTCGTTGCACGGTTGGTTTCCCTTCGACGGCTGCGTGTCTTCTCGTTCCTACACAGCCAACGCGCCACGGGTTCCCGATCGCTCCCGGAAGATCCCACCGGTCTCGCCGGCTCGCGGCCCGGTCCTCAGCGGCCCGGTCCTCGCGGCTCCGTCCCCGCGGCCGACCCCCCGCCCGGGACGTGGTGCGGGTGCCTCAGTCCCAGGACCCCTGCGCAGGCGGCAGCGCCGCGATCTCCGTGAGGTCCTGAGCGGTCAGCGCCAGGCCGGCCGCCCCCGCGTTCTCCACCACCCACCGCTCGTGCTTGGTCCCCGGCACCGGGACCACGTGCGGCCCGCACGCCAGCGTCCACGCCAGCGCCACCTGCGCGGGAGTCACCCCGGGCCCGTGCCGCCGCGCGACGCGGCGCAGGCCCGCCACGATCGGCTGGTTGGCGGCCATCATCTCGGCGGTGAAGCGCGGGTGCCTGGCCCGTACGTCGTCCCGCTCGAAGCCCTCACCGGGGGTGAGCGTCCCGGTCAGGAAGCCGTTGCCGAGTGGCATCGCGGCCAGGAATCCCACCCCGCGCGCCCCGCACCAGGGCAGCAGCTCGTCCAGTGCCTCCCGCGACCACACCGACAGTTCGGCCTGCACACTGCTCACCGGGAAGACCTGCTGCACCCGCTCCAGCTGCCGGATCGTTCCTTCGTGCAGCCGCCGCCCCGACCGCCGCGAGGCCCTGGCCCCGACCGCCGACAGGCCCAGCGAGCGCACCTTCCCCGCCGACACCAGCTCCGCCATCGCTCCCCAGGTCTCCTCCACGGGGACCTCCGGATCCGCGCGGTGCAGCTGGTAGAGGTCGATGACGTCCGTCTGGAGCCGCCGCAGCGAGGCGTCGCAGGCCCGCTTCACATAGCCGGGGCGCCCGTTGGCGACGATGTGCCCGTCTCCCACCAGGAGCCCGCACTTCGTCGACAGGAACGCCTCCTCCCGGCGGTCCCTGAGCACCCGGCCGATCAGCAGCTCATTGGTGAACGGCCCGTACATGTCGGCGGTGTCGAGCAGGTTCGAGCCACGGTCGAGCGCCGCGTGCACCGTGCGCAGCGACTCCTCGCCGCGCTGCCGGGAGGCCGAGTAGGCCCAGCTCATCGGCATGCAGCCGAGCCCGATCGCGCCCACTTCGAGTGCTGCCGCGCCGATTGTCCTGCGCTCCACCTGGCCTTACCCCTCCCTTGCCGCTGCCCCAAACTAACGTCTCTGGCCTCGGGTTATTCGCACCGCCTCGTTTAGCCTCCTGTCATGACTGCTGCTGCGAGGCCGGACGTGTGGCTGCCGATTCCCGCCGACGGGATCGAAGGGCTGCCGGAAGGCCTGAACTACCGCTTCTGGGACGGCGGGCCGGACTTCCCCGGCGACCCCGCGGACTGCGTCTTCTACGTCGTCCCCTACATGAAGGGCGTCCGGGTCGCCGTGCGCCCGCTGCCGCTGATGGGGTCCGTGCGCGTCGTGCAGACACTCTCCGCGGGCATCGACCACGTGGAGCCCGGTCTCGGCGGACTCCCGCCCGGTGTCGTGCTGTGCAACGCCCGCGGCGTCCACGAGGCCAGCACCGCCGAGCTGACCCTGGCCCTCGTCCTCGCCTCGCTGCGCGGCATCCCCTACTTCGTGGAGGGACAGCGCCGGGAGGAGTGGCGGGCCGGCTTCTATCCCGCGCTCGCCGACAAGTCGGTGCTCATCGTGGGATACGGGTCGATCGGCGCCGCCATCGAGGACCGGCTCGCTCCCTTCGAGTGTGCGCGGGTCGTGCGCGTCGCGCGCTCCGCGCGCACCACCGAACGCGGCGAAGTGCTTCCGCTCGCCCAACTCCCCACACTTCTTCCAGAAGCGGACGTCGTCGTTCTGTCCACCCCGCTCACCGAGTCCACCCGCGGGCTCGCCGACGCGGAGTTCCTGGCGCGGATGAAGGACGGAGCGCTGCTGGTCAACGTGGCGCGGGGCCCCGTCGTCGACACCAAGGCACTGCTCGCGGAACTGGAGTCGGGCCGGCTGCGCGCCGCCCTCGACGTCACGGACCCGGAGCCCCTCCCGGCCGGCCACCCCCTGTGGCACGCCCCCAACTGCCTCATCAGCCCCCATGTCGGCGGCAGCACCTCGGCCTTCATGCCGCGCGCCAAGCGCCTGCTGCGCTCCCAGCTCACCCGTTTCGCGGATGGCGGTGCCGTGGACAACTTGGACAACATCGTGCTCACCACTCACTGAGGACCCGCAGGGCCGAGCCCCGGAGTGCACAACGGCGCGGGCCCCGTGATCGTCACGGAGAGTAGAGAAGCTATGTCCCTGAGTGACGAGACTGGTGTATCGTCCCGTCAGGGGTTGCGCCGTTGACCGTTCGGCGCCGGGGTGACAGCACAGGACAGCGAGGGGGGCGACGGGCGATGCACGGCCTATGGACGAACGATCCGACGCGGCGGGGACGCGGCCGGCGGCCCTTCCGCGCCAGACCACCGCGCACGCCGGTGTCCCGGCCGCTCCGCACGGCGCCGTACAGACCGGTCCGCAACCGCGCATCGAGGACTTCGGGCGGAAGGCGCGCGCGGCACTCGGGATCCTCCGGGGCGGCGCGGTGAATGCCGGTGCGCTCCTGTCCCGGCTGCCGGTCCCCGGAGGCGCGGACGGGCCCGGCGGCCCGGGCGGGTCCGGAAACGGCGGCAGCGTGGTGCCCCAGGTCGTGCTCGCCCTCGTCTGCGGGGGCTACGCCGTGGGTTCGGCCTTCGGCTGGGGATCGGAGCGGCTCGCCCTCGTCATGGGCGACTTCGGACTCAGCGCCGCGGCGGGCGTCGCCGCCGTCTCCTGCCTGCTGCACGCCAGACGCCGGCGCAGCCGCTTCCGGCCCGCCTGGCTGCTCTTCGCGCTGTCCTCCGCCATGGCCGCGCTCGGCAACGCCGTCTGGGGCTGGTACGAGGTGGTGCTGGGCCTTCAGGTGCCCTCGCCCTCCCTGGCCGACCTGTTCTTCCTGTGCTTCGCGCCGCCCGCCATCATCGGCCTGCTGGTGCTCGCCAAGCGCCCGGTGACCCGGGCCGGCTGGGTCTGCCTGGGCCTGGACGCCTGGCTGATCGGCGGCTCCCTGCTCACCATCTCGTGGAGCCTCGCCCTCGCCCACACCGCGCGCTTCGACGACGAGCCGGTGGCGGCCACCGCACTCTCCCTCGCCTATCCGCTCCTCGACATCGTTCTCGTGAGCATGGTCCTGGCGCTGCACTTCCGGCGGTCCTCCGCCAACCGCTCCGCCATCAACACCGCGATCGCCGCGCTGGCCCTGACCGTGCTGTGCGACGCGCTGTTCACCTCACCGCTGCTGCGTGAGAGCTACCGCTCGGGCCAGATCCTCGACGCCGGCTGGTTCGCCGGCTCCATGCTGCTCGCGTACGCGCCCTGGGTGGCCCGGCGGGAAGCGGTCGAATACACCAGGACACCCCGCAGGAGCGCCGGGCACAGCAGGCCCATCGCCGGTTCCCTGGCCGCGCTCACGCCGTATCTCGCGGCCGCCGTCTGCACGCTGGGAATCCTCTACAACGTCCTCGACGGCCGCAGCGTCGACCGCGTCGTGCTCTTCACGGCCTGCACGGTGGTGCTCGCCCTCGTCATGCGCCAGGGCATCATGCTGCTCGACAACATCACCCTGACCCAGGAACTGGCCCAGAAGGAGAACCACTTCCGCTCCCTGGTGCAGGGCTCCAGCGACGTCATCATGATCGCCGCCCCCAGCGGGGTGCTGCGGTACGTCAGCCCCGCCGCGTCCGGGGTCTACGGACGGGACGCCGAGGACCTGGTCGGCTCCGAACTGGCCACGCTCATCCACCCCGAGGACCTGGGGCGCGTGGTGCACGAGGTACGGCGCTTTCTGGCCGTGCCGCACAACGAGGAGTCCACCACCCGCATCGAGTACCGCTTCAAGTCGGGCAACGGCGACTGGCTCAACGTCGAGTCCACCGTCAACCGCCACCAGGGCGGCCTGATCTTCAACAGCAGGGACGTCACCGAACGGGTCCGCCTCCAGGCGCAGCTCCAGCACAACGCCGAACACGACCCGCTCACCGACCTGCCCAACCGGGCCCTGTTCACCCGGCGGGTCGCCCAGGCCATCGGCGGCCGCCGCAGCGGGGACAGCGGCACGGACACCGCGGTCCTCTACATCGACCTCGACGGCTTCAAGGCGGTCAACGACACCATAGGCCACCAGGCGGGCGACGAACTGCTGGTGCAGGCCGCGCGCCGGCTCCAGGACTCCGTCCGCGCCGGGGACACCGCCGCGCGGCTCGGCGGCGACGAGTTCGCCGCGCTCATCCTCGGCGACGGCACCCGGGACCGGGCCGCCCGCGAGCGGCGCCTCCTGGAGATCGCCGACCGGCTCCGGGTCACCCTCTCCCGCCCCTACCGCATCGACGGCAAGGAGGTGCGGGTCGCGGCCTCCATCGGCGCGGCCTTCGCCGATCCCGGCGTGACCCCGAGCGACCTGATGCGCCACGCCGACCTCGCGATGTACCGCGCCAAGGCGGCGGGCAAGGACCGGGTGAAGCTGTACGCGCCGCAGATGCAGACGACGATCCGCACGGAGCGGGCACGCCGCGCGGAGCCCGGCACACGGCTGCGTCCCCTGCCGCACGACGGCGAGTTCGCGCTGCTCCACCAGCCGGTCGTCCGCCTCGACAGCGGGCGGATCACCGCCGTCTCCGCCCAGGCCCGCTGGCGCTCCGCCTCGGGCATCCTCTTCACGCCCGCCGAGTTCCAGCGGGCGGCGGAAGACGGCGACCGCGCCGCCGAGCTGGGCCGCCGGCTGCTCGACGAGGCCGTCGGCCAGGCCGCGGAACGCAGCAGGGCGGGGCACGACGTCCCCGTGGCGGTCCGGATGTCCGCGGGCCGGCTGCTCGAGGCGGCGCTGCCACCCAGGAGCATCGAGGCGCTGCTCACCAGGCACGGCCTGCCCTCCGGCGCCCTGCTGCTGGAACTGGCCGAAAGCGATCCGCGGATCTCCCTGGACGAACTCGAGCGCCGTCTGTCGGCCCTGCGCAGACTCGGCGTACGGATCGCGCTGGACGGCATCGGCAGTGGCTACGCCGCCATCGCTGCCCTGCGCCGGCTTCCCATCGACGTACTGAAACTCGACCGCGGGCTGGTCGAGGGCGTGGTGGAGTCGGCCAGACTGCACAAGATCACCAGCGGGCTCCTGCGGATCGCCTCCGATCTCGGCATGCAGTCGGTCGCCGACGGGGTGGACCTCCCCGAGCAGGTCGTCGCGCTGCGTGCCATGGGCTGTACGCACGGCCAGGGCATGGCCTTCTCCGGGCCCCTGGACGAGTACCGGTTGCGCCGCGCACTCACCCGCGGGGAGTACGCCGTGCCCGCCCTGGCGGCGGCGCACGTACTGGCCGGCGGCAGGCCTGCCGCCCTGAGGAGCGCCCACGCCGGGGCCCCGGCGGCGGCCGCCGCCGCGCAGGGGGCCGGACTCGGCGCGGGCCCGGCCCCCGGCATGGGACCGGCCGTGGGGTCCGGCATGGGATCCGGCACAGGGGGCGGGACGGCAGCCGGAATCCGTCCCCAGATTCGCTCGAATGGTGAGACGCGCGTCCCACCCGCTTGACAGTGGCGGCGCGACGGGGAGAGGGTCTGTTTCATGCGCACCCGAATTCTCGTACTTGGAAAGCGCGTCGGCTGAGCAGGACCACGGATCCCTGCAGACTCCACCGACGCGCTCCCCTCGCTTGCCTCACGGCACGAGGGGTTTTTTGTTGCACTGATACCGGGAGCACCGGCTCCGGCGGTGCGACCGGCAGCACCCGCAGACCACACAGCACCAACCCTCACTCGAGAAGAGAACGCAGATGACCGAGCAGGCCACCGGGGCCCACCATCCGCAGCCGCGGGCCCGCAGCGGCGGGCAGCACACCCCCGCCACCGTCGAGCACGTCACGGGCGCGCAGTCCCTCATCCGCTCTCTCGAGGAGGTCGGGGCCGACACCGTGTTCGGTATCCCCGGCGGTGCGATCCTCCCCGCGTACGACCCGATGATGGACTCCTCCCGGGTCCGTCACATCCTGGTCCGCCACGAGCAGGGCGCCGGCCACGCCGCCACCGGCTACGCCCAGGCCACCGGCAAGGTCGGCGTCTGCATGGCCACCTCGGGCCCCGGCGCCACCAACCTGGTCACGCCGATCGCCGACGCCCACATGGACTCGGTCCCGATCGTCGCGATCACCGGCCAGGTCGCCTCCAAGGCCATCGGCACGGACGCCTTCCAGGAGGCGGACATCTGCGGCATCACGATGCCCATCACCAAGCACAACTTCCTGGTCACCAAGGCCGAGGACATCCCGCGCACCATCGCCGAGGCCTTCCACATCGCCTCGACCGGCCGTCCCGGCCCCGTGCTGGTGGACATCGCCAAGGACGCCCTCCAGGCCCAGACCACCTTCAGCTGGCCCCCGGTCATGGACCTGCCCGGCTACCGCCCCGTGACCAAGCCGCACGCCAAGCAGATCCGCGAGGCCGCCCGGCTGATCACCCAGGCGAAGCGGCCGGTCCTCTACGTCGGCGGCGGCGTCCTCAAGGCCCGCGCCACGGCCGAGCTGAAGGTGCTGGCCGAGCTGACCGGCGCGCCCGTCACCACCACCCTGATGGCGCTGGGCGCCTTCCCCGACAGCCACCCGCTGCACGTCGGCATGCCCGGCATGCACGGCAGCGTCACCGCCGTCACCGCGCTGCAGAAGGCCGACCTGATCGTCGCCCTCGGCGCCCGCTTCGACGACCGCGTCACCGGGAAGCTGGACAGCTTCGCGCCGCACGCCAAGGTCGTGCACGCCGACATCGACCCGGCGGAGATCGGCAAGAACCGCACCGCGGACGTGCCCATCGTCGGCGACGCCCGCGAGGTCATCGCCGACCTGATCCAGGCCGTCCAGGCCGAGCACACCGAGGGCCGCGTCGGCGAGGCCGCACGCCAGGGCTACGCCGCGTGGTGGAAGGACCTCAACCGCTGGCGCGAGACCTACCCCCTGGGCTACGACCAGCCCGAGGACGGCAGCCTCTCCCCGCAGCAGGTCATCGAGCGCATCGGCAGGCTGGCACCCGAGGGAACCGTCTTCGCGGCGGGCGTCGGCCAGCACCAGATGTGGGCCGCCCACTACATCGAGTACGAGAAGCCGGCGACCTGGCTGAACTCCGGCGGTGCCGGAACCATGGGGTACGCCGTCCCGGCGGCCATGGGCGCCAAGGTGGGGCAGCCCGGCCGGACGGTCTGGGCGATCGACGGCGACGGCTGCTTCCAGATGACCAACCAGGAGCTGGTCACCTGCGCGCTGAACAACATCCCGATCAAGGTCGCCATCATCAACAACGGCGCGCTCGGCATGGTCCGCCAGTGGCAGACCCTGTTCTACAACCAGCGGTACTCCAACACGGTGCTGCACTCGGGCCCGGCTTCGGAGCTCCCGGAGAACAGGGGCACCCGCGTCCCGGACTTCGTGAAGCTGTCCGAGGCCATGGGCTGTGTCGCGCTGCGCTGTGAGGACCCCGCCGACCTGGACAAGGTCATCGCCGAGGCTAACGCCATCAACGACCGTCCGGTGGTCGTCGACTTCATCGTCCACGAGGACGCCATGGTGTGGCCGATGGTCGCCGCAGGCACCTCCAACGACGAGGTCATGGCCGCCCGGGGCGTCCGCCCCGACTTCGGCGACAGCGAAGACGACTGAGCGAGCAGAGCGAGTAGGAAGAGTCAAACCCATGTCCAAGCACACGCTCTCCGTCCTGGTCGAGAACACACCGGGCATCCTCGCCAGGATCGCCGCGCTGTTCTCCCGCCGGGGCTTCAACATCGACTCGCTCGCCGTCGGCGTCACCGAACACCCCGACATCTCCCGCATCACCATCGTGGTGAACGTGATCGAGGAGCTGCCGCTGGAGCAGGTCACCAAGCAGCTCAACAAGCTCGTCAACGTTCTGAAGATCGTCGAACTCGAGCCGGGCTCGGCGGTCCAGCGGGAACTCGTCCTGGTGAAGGTGCGGGCCGACAACGAGACCCGCTCCCAGATCATCGAGATCGTCCAGCTGTTCCGCGCCAAGACCGTGGACGTCTCCCCGGAGGCGGTCACCATCGAGGCCACCGGCGGCAGCGACAAGCTGGAGGCCATGCTCAAGATGCTGGAGCCCTTCGGCATCAAGGAGCTCGTCCAGTCCGGCACCATCGCCATCGGGCGCGGCGCCCGGTCCATCACGGACCGCTCGCTGCGGGCGCTCGACCGCAGCGCCTGAGCCCGCCCGCGGGCCGTGAAGAGCCCGTACGGCTCCGGGCGCGCCGCCCGCACCCCGGCGCGCCCGCCCGTACGGTGCTCGTAGACCGCCCGTATGGCGAGACCCGAAGGCGTCCCTTCCCCCGCCCGCCGTACGGTGGGACGCAACACAAGCACACCAAGGAGACAACCCAGTGGCCGAGCTGTTCTACGACGACGACGCCGACCTGTCCATCATCCAGGGCCGCAAGGTCGCGGTCATCGGCTACGGCAGCCAGGGCCACGCCCACGCGCTGTCGCTGCGCGACTCCGGCGTCGACGTGCGCGTCGGCCTGCCCGAGGGCTCGAAGTCGAAGGCCAGGGCCGAGGAGCAGGGCCTGCGTGTCGTCACCCCGGCCGAGGCGGCCGCCGAGGCCGACGTGATCATGATCCTGGTCCCGGACCCGATCCAGGCCCAGGTCTACGAGGAGTCCATCAAGGACAACCTGAAGGACGGCGACGCGCTGTTCTTCGGCCACGGCTTCAACATCCGCTTCGGCTTCATCAAGCCCCCGGCCGGCATCGACGTCTGCATGGTCGCCCCGAAGGGCCCGGGCCACCTGGTCCGCCGCCAGTACGAGGAGGGCCGCGGCGTTCCGTGCATCGCCGCCGTCGAGCAGGACGCCACGGGCAACGCCTTCTCGCTCGCCCTGTCGTACGCCAAGGGCATCGGCGGCACCCGCGCCGGTGTCATCAAGACCACCTTCACCGAGGAGACCGAGACCGACCTCTTCGGCGAGCAGGCGGTCCTCTGCGGCGGCACCGCGGCGCTGGTGAAGGCGGGCTTCGAGACGCTGACCGAGGCCGGCTACCAGCCGGAGATCGCGTACTTCGAGTGCCTGCACGAGCTGAAGCTGATCGTGGACCTCATGTACGAGGGCGGCCTGGAGAAGATGCGCTGGTCGGTCTCCGAGACCGCCGAGTGGGGCGACTACGTCACCGGTCCGCGGATCATCACCGACGCCACCAAGGCCGAGATGAAGAAGGTCCTCGCGGAGATCCAGGACGGCACCTTCGCCAGGAACTGGATGGAGGAGTACCACAACGGTCTCCCCAAGTACAACGAGTACAAGAAGAAGGACAGCGAGTCCCTCCTGGAGACCACGGGCAAGGAGCTGCGCAAGCTCATGAGCTGGGTCGACAACGAGGACTGATCTTCGTACGGCGCGAGGCCGGGACACCGCGTCCCGGCCTTTCGCGCACCGGGCTCGCCGCCTTCGTCCAGGGCGTCCGACCTCGTGCGGGTGATCCTTCGGCCGGGGCGCGTGGAGCGGCCCGAACCGCCGATACACTGCCAGCAGATACGCGTTCAGGCCCACAGCGTCGTGCGTCTTCCACGCGGCTAGCCCCTCCACCGCCTGCGGCCGTCGGGACGGCCGTCCGCATAGGACTGAGTGAGGACTCACGTGAGCTCGAAACCTGTCGTACTCATCGCGGAAGAGCTGTCGCCCGCGACCGTCGAAGCCCTGGGCCCGGACTTCGAGATCCGGCACTGCAACGGAGCGGACCGAGCCGAACTGCTCCCTGCGATCGCCGATGTCGACGCCATCCTGGTGCGCAGCGCGACCAAGGTCGACGCGGAGGCCATCGCCGCCGCGCGCAAGCTGCGGGTCGTCGCCCGCGCCGGTGTCGGCCTCGACAACGTCGACGTCTCCGCCGCCACCAAGGCCGGCGTGATGGTCGTCAACGCGCCCACCTCCAACATCGTCACGGCCGCCGAGCTCGCCTGCGGCCTGCTGATCGCCACGGCCCGCAACATCCCGCAGGCCAACACCGCCCTCAAGAACGGCGAGTGGAAGCGCAGCAAGTACACGGGCGTCGAGCTGAGCGAGAAGACCCTCGGCGTCGTCGGCCTCGGCCGCATCGGCGTCCTGGTCGCCCAGCGCATGTCGGCCTTCGGCATGAAGATCGTCGCCTACGACCCCTACGTCCAGCCCGCGCGCGCCGCGCAGATGGGCGTCAGGCTGCTCTCCCTGGACGAGCTGCTCGAGGTCTCCGACTTCATCACCGTGCACCTGCCGAAGACCCCGGAGACGCTGGGTCTGATCGGCGACGAGGCGCTGCACAAGGTGAAGCCGCACGTCCGGATCGTCAACGCCGCGCGCGGCGGCATCGTCGACGAGCAGGCGCTGTTCAACGCCCTCAAGGAGGGCCGGGTCGCCGGCGCGGGCCTGGACGTGTACGCGAAGGAGCCGTGCACCGACTCCCCGCTGTTCCAGTTCGACCAGGTCGTCTGCACCCCGCACCTCGGCGCGTCCACGGACGAGGCGCAGGAGAAGGCCGGCATCGCCGTCGCCCGCTCGGTCCGCCTCGCCCTCGCCGGTGAGCTCGTGCCGGACGCGGTGAACGTCCAGGGCGGCGTCATCGCCGAGGACGTCAAGCCGGGCCTGCCGCTCGCCGAGAAGCTGGGCCGGATCTTCACCGCCCTCGCGGGCGAGGTCGCGGTCCGCCTCGACATCGAGGTGTACGGCGAGATCACCCAGCACGACGTGAAGGTGCTGGAGCTGTCCGCGATCAAGGGCGTCTTCGAGGACGTCGTCGACGAGACCGTCTCCTACGTCAACGCCCCGCTGTTCGCGCAGGAGCGCGGCGTCGAGGTGCGGCTGACCACCAGCTCCGAGTCCCCCGACCACCGCAACGTGGTGACCGTGCGCGGCACGCTCTCCAGCGGCGAGGAGGTCTCGGTGTCCGGCACGCTGGCCGGCCCCAAGCACCACCAGAAGATCGTCGCGGTCGGCGACTACGACGTGGACGTGGCCCTCGCCGACCACATGGTCGTCCTGCGCTACGCCGACCGTCCCGGTGTCGTCGGCACCGTCGGCCGGATCCTCGGCGAGGCCGGTCTGAACATCGCCGGCATGCAGGTCTCCCGCTCGGAGGAGGGCGGCGAGGCGCTCGTCGTCCTGACCGTCGACGACACGGTCCCGGCGAACGTCCTCGGTGAGATCGCCGAGGAGATCGGCGCCACCTCGGCCCGCTCGGTGAACCTGACCGACTGAGCGGCCTGACCGGCTGAGCCCGCTCACGTCTCCACCGGGGCCCGTACCGCAGCGGCGGTACGGGCCCCGGCGCGTGATCTCACAGCCGCGCCGCCTTGAGCACCATGTGCAGCAGCAGCCGGTCCTCGCCGTTGTCGAGGTCCAGGCCGGTGAGCTGCTCGACGCGGGAGAGGCGGTAATAGAGCGTCTGGCGGTGGATGCCGAGGGCGGTGGCGGTCCGGCCCGCCTGGCCCGCGCAGTCGAGGAACACCTCCGTGGTCCTGGCCAGATCCGTGTGCGAGGCGTCGAGAAGGGCGTGCACGGCCGGGTCGCGGGCGGCATCGCGGGGGAGCGCGGTCAGCATGCGGTACGGGCCGAGGGCCGCCCACTCGGCGACCGGCCCCAGCCGGGGCTCCGCGGTGGCGCTCCGGGCGGCGGCCAGCGCCTCGCGCCAGGCCGCAGGCAGCCCGGCCGGCCCGCGCACGGGCCCCGAGATCCCGGCGACGGCCCGCCCGCCCGCCGCCTCCAGCAGCCGCTTCGCGGCACCGTGCGCGGGCGCCTGTGACTCGGCCGACCGCAGCCGTACCAGCGCGACCAGCGCGAACGGCGTCTCGGGCACCTCGGCCCGGGCCACGGCCGCACGGCCCGGCGCCTCCTCGGCGGCGATCGCCCGCCGCACCCGGCCGCCCCGTGCGCCTGCCCCGCCCACGTCCCGTGCCGGGCCGCCGGCGCCCTCGCCCGGCGGTCCCTCCCGCACCGGCCGTGCCGCGGGCCGCCCGGGATCCCTGACGGTCGCGTCCCCGGCACCCACTCCATCGGCCTCCGGCGCGGGGGCGCCGGCCGGGCCGGCCACGGACCCGGGGACGCCGGCCGACGCCGCGTCCGCTCCCCGGCGGCCTGCCGTGTCACCGGGCCGGCCCGTGGCGGGGAGACCGGAAGCCGGGCCGCCGTCCGCCGGCTCCCGGCCCGCGGTACTCCTCACGCCGGGGTGGCCACCCCCGGGGCCGCCGGTGCCCGGTCCGGCCTCCGGCCGCGCACCGGCTGTCGCCGCGTGTGGCTCCGGGCCGTCGTGCGACCTCACCGGGCTGTCCCCGGACGCCGGGCGCACGCCGCCCGCCGGCGGCGGGACGGCCCTGTCGGCCGGGCGGGCCGCGGGACCCGGGGGACCGGGCTGCGCCT
>NZ_JAAAXQ010000570.1 GCF_009916105.1 Streptomyces sp. GC420
GTCGGAGGGGAGACGGCGGCGGGCGGAGGGCACGCCGCCGGGGCGGTCCCCGGTCCCGTCAGTGCGGCTGCGGTCCCCTGCGCTGGGGCAGGGGCAGCGACACGACACCCGCGTCCGCGGCACCGACCGGCGGCAGGCCGCCGATCTGGCACAGCAGGTCGCACCAGGCCGCCAGGTGCCCCGCGGTGTCCGGCACCCCGCCGAGCCCTTCGCGCGGGGTCCAGGAGGCACGGATCTCGATCTGCGTGGTCGGCACCCGGTCCGCCAGTCCTCCGAAGTAGTGCGAGCCGGCGCGTGTGACGGTGCCGCTCGCTTCCTCGAAGGCCAGTCCGCGTGCCTCCAGCGCCCCGGTCAGCCAGGACCAGCTCACCTCCGGCAGCAGCGGGTCCGTCGCGATCTCCGGTTCCAGTTCCGCCCGTACGAGCGTCACCAGGCGGAAGGAACCCTGCCAGGCCTCGTGGCCCGCGGGGTCGTGCAGCAGCACCAGCCGGCCGTCGGCCAGTTCCTCCTCGCCGTCGAGGACCACCGCCTCCAGCGCGAAGGTGTGCGGTGCGAGCCGCTGCGGCGGCCGCGTCGCCTCTATCTCCACCTCGGGTCGCAACCGCGCCGTGCGCAGCGCCTCCACCGCTTTGCGGAACGGCAACGGAGCGGAGTCGCCCGCAACGTCGTCGTCCATTCCGTCGGCACCGTCCGAAAGTTGTCCCTGAGCCGCAGCCATGCGGGGAAGAGTAGGCGGAACAGAGGCCTCAAGGGGGGAGGGACACCCGGGAGGTTCCGGCACTTGCCGGGCACGCGCGGAACAGGTAATGGGGCGGGCGCCGGACGGACACCGGGCACGTGCCCGGCACCCGCCCGGCGCATGCGAGACTGCTGGACGTGAGTGCCGACCACCGCCCCGCGGGCCAGCAGAACCAGACCAGCGACGTCCAGGAATCCGCCTTCCTCAAGGCGTGCAGGCGCGAACCCGTGCCGCACACGCCGGTGTGGTTCATGCGTCAGGCGGGACGCTCCCTGCCCGAGTACCGCAAGGTCCGCGAGGGCACCGCCATGCTCGAGTCCTGCATGCGCCCCGACCTGGTCACGGAGATCACGCTGCAGCCCGTGCGCCGCCACAACGTGGACGCCGCGATCTACTTCAGCGACATCGTCGTCCCCCTCAAGGCCATCGGCCTCGACCTCGACATCAAGCCCGGCGTCGGCCCCGTCGTCGCCGAGCCGATCCGCTCCCGCGCCGACCTCGCCCGGCTGCGCGACCTGGAGCCGGACGACGTCTCGTACGTCACCGAGGCCATCGGCATGCTCACCCGGGAGCTGGGCGCCACCCCGCTCATCGGCTTCGCCGGGGCGCCCTTCACCCTCGCCAGCTACCTGGTGGAGGGCGGGCCCTCACGCAACCACGAGCACACCAAGGCACTGATGTACGGCGACCCGCAGCTGTGGGCCGACCTGCTGGACCGGCTCGCCGACATCACCGCCGCCTTCCTCAAGGTGCAGATCGAGGCAGGCGCCTCGGCCGTGCAGCTCTTCGACTCCTGGGTGGGCGCCCTCGCCCCCGCCGACTACCGCCGCTCGGTCATGCCCGCCTCCGCGAAGGTGTTCCGGGCCGTCGAGGGGTACGGCGTCCCGCGCATCCACTTCGGCGTCGGCACCGGCGAACTGCTCGGCCTCATGGGCGAGGCCGGCGCCGACGTCGTGGGCGTCGACTGGCGCGTCCCGCTCGACGAGGCCGCCCGCCGCGTCGGCCCCGGCAAGGCCCTCCAGGGCAACCTGGACCCGGCCGTGCTGTTCTCCACCCGCGACGCCGTCGAGACCAAGACCCGCGAGGTGCTGGACGCCGCCGCCGGTCTCGAGGGCCACATCTTCAACCTGGGCCACGGCGTCCTGCCGACCACGGACCCGGACGCGCTGACCCGCCTCGTGGAGTACGTGCACACGCGGACGGCGCGGTAGGCCCCCGCGGCCCGCTCCGCGAAGCGAGGGCAGCACTGCCGGGCGCGCCGGGCGGGGGCGGTCAGCGGGGTGCTGCTCAGCGGGCGGCCCGCACGGCCTGCACGGCCTTGCGGGCAGCGACCAGCACCGGGTCCCACACCGGGGAGAACGGCGGCGCGTAGCCGAGGTCGAGCGCGGTCATCTGCTCCACCGTCATACCGGCGGTGAGCGCGACCGCCGCGACGTCCACGCGCTTGCCCGCGCCCTCACGGCCCACGATCTGGGCGCCGAGCAGCCGGCCGGTGCCCAGTTCGGCCAGCATCTTCACGGTCATCGGGGCCGCGTCCGGGTAGTAGCCGGCACGGCTCGTCGACTCGATGCGCGCCGTGACGAACCGGAACCCGGCCCGCGCGGCGTCCTTCTCCCGCAGCCCGGTGCGGGCGATCTCCAGGTCGCAGACCTTGCTGACCGCCGTCCCGACAACCCCGGGGAAGGTGGCGTAGCCACCGCCCGCGTTGGCGCCGATGACCTGTCCGTGCTTGTTGGCGTGGGTGCCGAGCGGAACGTGCCGCAGACCGCCCGAGACCAGGTCGAGGACCTCCACGCAGTCGCCGCCCGCCCAGATGTTCCCGTGGCCCAGGACCCGCATCGCGCGGTCCGTCAGCAGCCCGCCGGACTCCCCGAGCGGCAGCCCGGCCGCCTTCGCGAGGCCCGTCTCCGGCCGCACGCCGATGCCCAGCACCACGACGTCCGCCGGGTACTCGGTCTCCCCGGTCACCACGGCCCGTGCCCGGCCGCCCTCGTCCGTGCGGATCGCGGTGACCGCGGCGCCGCCGACCACCTCGATCCCCAGACCGCCCATCGCCTCGCGGACCAGCCGGCCCATGTCAGGGTCGAGCGTGGACATCGGCTCGGCGGCCTGGTCCAGGACGGTCACCTCGTAGCCGCGGCGGATGAGCGCCTCGGCCATCTCCACCCCGATGTAGCCCCCGCCCACGACGACCGCTCGCCGGCCCGTCGCCGCGTCGAGGCCGTCGAGCAGCGCCTGGCCGTCGTCCAGGTTCTGCACGCCGTACACGCCGGGCGCGTCGATGCCGGGCAGCGGGGGCCGCAGGGGGCGCGCCCCGGTCGCGATCACCAGCTTGTCGTAACCGGTCCAGGACTCCGTGGCCCCGTCCACGTCACGGGTCCGCACCCGCTGCTTCTCGGTGTCGATGGCGGTCACCTCGGTGCGCAGCCGCAGATCGATGTCCCGGGCCCGGTGCTCCTGCGGGGTCCGGGCGATCAGTTCGTCCCGCGAACGGACCGTGCCGCCGACCCAGTACGGGATGCCGCAGGCGGAGTACGAGGTGAAGTGGCCCCGCTCGAAGGCGACGATCTCCAGTTCCCCGGGGCCCCTCAGCCTGCGGGCCTGAGACGCCGCGGACATCCCGGTCGCGTCGCCGCCCACCACCACGAGTCGCTCCGCCGCCATGGAATCTCCCTTTCCGCCGGGTCCGGTGCGCCCATTCCACCACCCCCGCACCCGCCCGGGC
>NZ_JAAAXQ010000571.1 GCF_009916105.1 Streptomyces sp. GC420
GCGAGTCGAGGGCAGGGGATCTGTCAGGGCTCGGTGAGGTATCTCTGGAGGGTGGGGGCCACCATCGTGATGATGTCCTCCGGGTCCGCCGAGGCGATCGGCTCGATCCGGACCACGTACCGCAGGATCGCGATGCCCACCAGGTGCCCCGCCGCCAACTGTGCCCGGAACTCCGGGTCGGGCACGTTCAGCTCGCCGACGACCCGGACCAGTACCCGGCGCTCGATCATCCGGCGCAGGATCCCGGCCGCGGTCTCGTTGGTCAGTGCCGAGCGCACGACGGCCAGCAGGGGTGCCCGGGTCAGCGAGTTCTCCCAGACCGAGAACATGTAGCGGGCCATGCGCTCGCCCATGCCGTCGGGCCCGCCCGCGACCGCGTCCGGGACGCCGAGCGACGGGGCGAAGCCCTCCTCGACGGCGGCCGCGAAGACCTGCTCCTTGGTGCCGTAGTAGTGGTGGACGAGGGCCGCGTCGACGCCGGCCGACTTGGCGATGCCGCGGACCGAGGTCCTGTCGTAGCCGCGCTCCGCGAACTCGGTGCGGGCGGCCTCGAGGATGCGGTCCCTGGTGGCGGGCCCGCCGTCCGTCTCCGTACGGGCCGGGCGTCCGCGCTTGCGCGGGGTCGTCGTCACGAGCGCCGGACCTTCGGGCCGGCCGCGGCCGACGCGAGGTGCAGCCGGGTGAAGGCGAGGGCCTCGGCGAGGTCGGCCTCACGCTCGGCGGCGGACATCGCCCGCCGGGTGTTGACCTCGATCACGACATGGCCGTCGAAGCCGCCGAGCGCGAGCCGCTCCAGCAGTTCGGCACACGGCTGGGTGCCACGCCCGGGCACCAGGTGCTCGTCCTTGCCGGAGCCCCGTCCGTCGGCGAGGTGGACGTGGGCCAGCCGGTCGCCCATCCGGTCGATCATGTGCATGGCGTCGTTGCGGGCGGTCGCGGTGTGCGAGAGGTCCACCGTGAAGTGCCGGTAGTCCTCCTTGGTGACGTCCCAGTCCGGTGCGTACGCCAGCATCTCCCGGTCCCGGTAGCGCCACGGATACATGTTCTCCACCGCGAAGCGCACATCGCTCTCGTCGGCCATCCGCCAGACTCCCCGCACGAAGTCCCTGGCGTACTGCCGCTGCCAGCGGAACGGCGGGTGCACGACGACGGTCGAGGCACCCAGCTTCTCCGCCGCCGCCTGCGCCCGCCGCAGCTTGGTCCACGGGTCGGTGGACCAGACGCGCTGCGTGATCAGCAGACAGGGCGCGTGCACGGCGAGGATCGGCACTCGGTGGTAGTCGGAGAGTCTGCGCAGCGCCTCGATGTCCTGGCTGACGGGGTCCGTCCAGACCATGACCTCGACACCGTCGTAGCCCAGGCGCGCCGCGATTTCGAAGGCCGTCGCCGTCGACTCCGGATAGACCGAGGCCGTGGACAGGGCGACCTTCGCATCCGGGATCCGCACCACTGGTTCTGCCACGCAGACAGGGTACGGGCCCCGGCGGCCGGAACGAGAGGCAGTCCTACGCCGCCGTTACACGTCTCACGCGTCTGCCATGTGGTCGAGCCGGCGCAGGATCACGCCCTCGCGCAGCGCCCACGGGCATATCTCCACGCTCTCCACGCCGAACAGGTCCATGGCCCCCTCCGCGACCAGCGCGCCCGCCGTCAACTGCCGCGCCCTGCCCTCCGAGACCCCGGGCAGCCCGGCCCTTTCCTCCTCGGTCATCCGCGCCAGCTTGGGCACCCACTCCTCCAGGGACCTGCGGCTGAGCTCCCGCTGCACGTACGGCCCGTCGGCGGAGCGGGCGGCGCCCGCGATGCGGGCGAGCTGCCGGAACGTCTTGGAGGTGGCGACCACATGGTCCGGCGCCCCTAGGCGGCTGAACTCGCCGACGGTGCGCGCGATCTCCGCCCGTACGTGCCGGCGCAGCTTCCTGACGTCCTCCGGGTCCGGCAGGTCCCCGGGCAGCCAGCCATTGGTGAGGCGGCCGGCGCCCAGCGGCAGCGAGACCGCCGCGTCCGGCTCCTCGTCCATGCCGTACGCGATCTCAAGCGAGCCGCCGCCGATGTCCAGGACCAGCAGCTTTCCCGCCGACCAGCCGAACCAGCGGCGCGCGGCGAGGAAGGTCAGGCGGGCCTCCTCCGAGCCGGTCACCACCTGGAGGTCGACGCCGGTCTCGTTCCTGACCCGGGCCAGTACGTCGTCGGCGTTGCTGGCCTCGCGGACGGCTGAGGTGGCGAAGGGCAGGACCTCCTCGACGCCCTTGTCCTCGGCGGCCTGAAGCGCGCTGTGGATCACCGAGACGAGCCGGACGATGCCGTCCTCGCCGATCGCGCCGTCCTCGTCGAGGAGCTCCGCGAGTCGCAGTTCGACCTTGTGGGAGTGTGCGGGCAGCGGGCAGGCACCGGGGTGTGCGTCCACCACCAGGAGGTGAACCGTATTCGAACCCACATCGAGGACACCGAGTCTCATGGGGGGAACGCTACTGCCGCCGGGCGCCTACTCTGGAGCCGTGCCAAAGACGAAAAAGGCGAAGCAGGACAAGCCGGCGGAGTCCGCTCGCGAAAGAGACGAGCAGGGTCTGGATTTTGCCCGCTCTTGGGTCGAGTTCCCGGACCCCGCGGACGAGGAGCAGGTGTTCCGCTGCGACCTGACGTGGCTGACATCACGCTGGAACTGCATCTTCGGCAGCGGCTGCCAGGGAATCCAGCCGGGCCGCGCCGCTGACGGCTGCTGCACGCTGGGTGCCCACTTCTCCGACGAGGACGACGAGAAGCGGGTCGCCGGGCATGTGGCGCGCCTCACCCCGGAGCTGTGGGAGTACCACGCCGTCGGCACGGCGACCGGCTGGGTGCAGGAGGACGAGGACGGCGATCGGCAGACCCGCCGCTGGGAGGGGTCCTGCATCTTCCAGAACCGGACGGGCTTCCCGGCCGGGGCCGGATGCGCCCTGCACATCCTGGCGCTGCGCGAGGGGCGGGAGCCGCTGGAGACCAAACCGGACGTGTGCTGGCAGCTGCCGGTCCGGCGCACGTACGAGTGGATCGACCGCCCGGACGACACCAGGGTCCTCCAGGTGTCGATCGGAGAGTACGACCGCCGCGGGTGGGGCCCGGGCGGTCACGACCTGCACTGGTGGTGCACGAGCGCGACATCGGCGCACGGGGCGGGTGAGCCGGTGTACGTCTCGTACGCGCCCGAGCTGACCGAACTCATGGGCAAGGCGGGGTACGACCGCCTCGTCGAACTGTGCGAGGCCCGCCTCGCCTCGCAGCTGCCGCTGGTCGCCCCGCATCCGGCCGACCCGGCGCGGCCGGCGCCGGGACCGGCCGGCGCCTAGTGCCGCGTCGGTCGGGGTTTGCCCGCTGAGGAGCGGCGTCCGGTGCCGGGGGCACCTCCCGCCGGAGGCAGGGGGAGCATCGCAAGGCGGCCGGAAGCCCTCGTAGTGGGCCTGCTCGGGCT
>NZ_JAAAXQ010000572.1 GCF_009916105.1 Streptomyces sp. GC420
GAGGGCTGCGGCAAGATCCAGCACCCGGCGGGTCGGGTCCGCGGGATCGTTGGGGCCGGCGTGCGGTGGACCGGCCGGCAGGGAGACGGGCGCCGCGAAGGGGCCGCTGTGCTCCCGGCGGCGCAGCAGCGGCAGTTCGGCGACCGTGCGGAGCATGGGCAGGACGGGGGTGTGCGCCCCGGTGGCGAGGTCCTCGAGGAGCCGGGTGTCCCCGTCGAGGAAGCGCAGCAGCCGCTCGGTGGGGGATCGGCGGAACAGTTCGAAGAAGAAGTCGGGGCCGTTGACCCGCCCGGTCGCCAGCGCCCGCAGCATGACCGCGTCCATCGCCCGTGACCTGGCGGAGTGGGCGGGCGGCGGTACGGGCGTACGGCCGGTGCGGCAGGCGTCCGCGACCGCCGCGGCCTGCCGGCGTGCGGCGGCGAAGGTGTAACCGGTGGCAGGCCGGGTGGCGCCGCCGGCCGCGCCGATGCGGAAGACGGCCCGGCCGGTGCGCCGGGGGAAGACGGCGTCGGTCATCGGGATGACGCCCTGCTCGGCGGAGCGGGTCTGGAACGGGCCGAGGCGGAGCACGGTGCCGGTGTAGTGGCGCAGGGCCTCGTCGTAGGCGGCGCCGTCGATGACGGCGGGGGAGAACTCGGTGTATTCGACCAGGGCTTCGCGGGTGCCGAGCGGGAGCACGTAGCCGAAGGACAGGCCGCGGCGCGGCTGCGGTGTGCGGAAGTCCATGAACTCGGCGGCCTCGGGGTCGAAGGAGGGGCGTTCGGTGCGGAGGAACCAGCCCCGGAAGTGCTGGAGGAGCAGGGTGCGGGCGGGGGGCAGCCGGCGCAGCGGCCGGGAGTCGAAGACCCAGCGGCCACGCAGCTCGACCGGGTCGCCGCCGGCCGTGACTCCCTGCGCGCGGGCGCCGTCACGGGTGTCGTGCACGGCGTGGACGTGTGCTTCCGTCCGGCGGAATCCGGGCCGTGCGCGCAGCCGTACGGACAGCAGTTCCTCGAAGCCGCTGGAGCGGAGCATCTTGTAGCGCAGGGGAGCGGGCCTGCCCTCGGTGAGGGTCCCGTCGGGGGCGCGCACGCGGAGCCGGTCCCAGGAGGCGACGACGGCCTCGTCGTATGCGCCGCCGGGTTCCTCCCAGTAGCACCACGTGCGTTCGGCGGGCCGGGCCGGGCCCGGCGGGGCGTCGGCCAGGACGACGGACACGGGATCGCCGGGAAGGCCGGGGGCGGTGGGGGCCGTCAGCCGGTCGGCGAGGGAGAGCCCGGCGGCGCCCGCGCCGACGATGACGACTTCTGCGTCGGTCATGCCGCATGTCTCCCACCGATTCGCGGGGCCACACCTGGCGGAACCCCTTGCCGTCGGGTCTTCTGCTCCGATCGCCCGCCCGGATGCACGCGAGGGCGCGCGGATTCGCGGCGCTTGCGCCGCGGACCGGCAGTGGACCGGCAGTGGACGGCGTGGCCCTGTCGCGGATGTGCGCGGCGCGCGTCCGCGGCGGCGCGCCGAGCGGCCCGTACAGCGGGACGGCCGACCCTGTGGCGTCGGTCGCGCGAGCGATAGAGTCCCCTCTCGGAAAGCGCTTACTCCCCGACGCTTTCCCGCCCTTCGCTCCTCCCGCTCCTCCGATTCTCCCGATCATCCCGATCGTTCACCCACTGGGTTCGTGGCAGCTGAAAGGGACACTCTTCATGGCGCTGCCGGAAGGTCCGCTCGACCACCGCTACCGCGGGGAGCACCCGATCCGTACCCTGGTCTACCTCTTCCGAGGGGACCGCGGCCGCCTGGCCGCCGCGGTGGTCGTCTTCACGGTCAAGCACAGCCCGGTCTGGCTGCTCCCCCTGATCACCGCGGCCATGATCGACACGGTCGTCCAGCACCCAGCACCGGGACATCGGCCGCCTCTGGACCAGCGCCGCCGTGATCACCTTCATCCTGGTGGTCAACTTCCCACTGCACCTGCTGTACGTCCGCCTGCTGTACGGCAGCGTGCGGCGCGTCGGCACCGGGCTGCGGTCGGCGTTGTGCACCCGGATGCAGCAGTTGTCGATCGGTTACCACTCCCGGGTGAGCGCCGGTGTGCTCCAGGCGAAGGTCGTCCGTGACGTCGAGACCATCGAACAGGCGGTGCAGCAGAGCGCCGAGACCGGGCTGGGCGCGGTCACGGTGCTGTGCGGCGGGCTCGCCATCATCGCCGTCCGCACCCCGGAGTTCCTGCCCGTGTTCCTGCTCGTCGTGCCCGTGGCCGCGCTGCTGGTGGCCCGGCTGCGCACCAGGCTGAGGACGCACAACGAGCACTTCCGGCACGAGGTGGAGCATCTCTCCTCACGTGTCAACGAGATGACCCGGCCGATCCCCGTCACCCCCGCCCACGGCCTGGAGGGCAATGCGCTGCGCCGGATGGACGGCACGCTCCAGCAGGTCCTGGGATCGGCACTGCGGCTTGACCTGCTCAACGGGCGCTTCGCCTCGCTGTCCTGGGTGTTCCTGAACCTGGTGGGCGTCGCCTTCCTCACCGGCTCCGCGCTTGTCGCCTACTACGGGGTGTGGAACGTGACGGCGGGCGACGTCGTCATGCTCAGCGCCTTCCTCACCACGCTGACCAACTCCACCGCGACTCTGCTGGGGCTGGCCCCGGTGATCAGCAGGGGACTGGAGTCGGTCCGCTCGGCAGGTGAGGTCCTGCAGGCCCCGGAGCTGGAGGAGAACGAGGGCAAGCGGGAGGTGTCCGAGGTACGCGGCGAGATCGAGTTCCGCGGGGTCGGATTCCGTTACGACTCGGCCGACGGCCCTTCGGTGCGGGACTTCACCCTCGCCGTCCCCGCCGGCGAGACGGTCGCGCTCGTCGGAGCCTCGGGAGCGGGGAAGTCCACCGTCCTCAACCTGGTCGTCGGGTTCGTCCGGCCGACCTCGGGGTGTCTGCTGCTGGACGGCGCCGACATGAGCACCCTCGACCTGCGCACGTACCGCCGTTTCGTGTCCGTCGTACCGCAGGAGTCGATCCTGTTCGATGGCACCGTCCGGGAGAACGTCGCCTACGGCATGGAGGACGTGGACGGGGCGACGGTGCGCCGGGCCCTGCGCGACGCCAATGCGCTCGACTTCGTGGAGCGGCTGCCCGGGGGCCTGGACGCCGTCGTCGGCGAGCGGGGGGCCAGGCTGTCGTGCGGGCAGAAGCAGCGCCTGGCCATCGCGCGTGCGCTGATACGGAACGCGAAAGTGCTGATCCTCGACGAGGCGACCTCCGCGCTCGACACTCGCTCCGAGGCACTGGTCCAGCAGGCGCCGGCCCGGCTGGTGCGCGGCCGGACCACGTTCGTCGTGGCGCACCGGCTCTCCACCGTCCGCACCGCGGACCGCATCGTCGTCATGCGGGACGGGGGCATCGAGGAGGTCGGCAGCCACGAGGAGCTGCTGCGCAGGGGAGGGGCGTACGCGGAGCTCCAGGGGG
>NZ_JAAAXQ010000573.1 GCF_009916105.1 Streptomyces sp. GC420
GGGTTCCCGAAGGGCTCGCGTCGGGGGTGTTCTCCTTGGGGAGATGGCGGCTGACCTCGGCGGTTGTCAGCCCGAGGCCCCCGAGACGGATCTCGTCCCAGGCCTGGAGCCGCTTGCCGTCGCGGTCCAGATAGAGGACCGAGGCCTCCACGGGCGCCGGCTCGCCGCCCTCGTTCTCCAGTGCCCGCAGACCGCCCCCGCCCGTGGAGCCCTCGATGCGCAGCCGGGTGCCGCGGTCGAGGATCTCCATCTCCGAGTGGTGCAGGTGGCCGGCCAGGACGAGGGGGACCTCGCCGTCGGTCTCGCGCGCGGCGACGGGGTCGTGGGCGACGGCGACATCGGCCGGGGTGCCCGCCGCGCGCTGGTCCCGCAGGGCGCTGGCGAGGCGGGCGCCGGCCAGGCGCTCCGCGGGCCTGCCCCCGGGCTTGTCGGTGCGGTCGGGGGTGAACTGGGGATCGCCCATGCCGGCGAACCGCACGCCGGCGACGGTCACGGCGCGGCCGTCGTCGAGCACGTGCACGTTCCGCATGTCCTCCAGATAGCGCTGTGTCTCCCGCGAGTCGTGGTTGCCCCGCACCCACACGTAGGGCGCGCCGAGGTCCGCGACGGGGTCCAGGAAGGCGTTCTCGGCGGCGGTGCCGTGGTCCATGGTGTCGCCGCTGTCGACGATCACATCGATGTCGTACTGCTCGACCAGCGAGGCGATGATGTGCCACGACGCCGGGTTGAGGTGGATGTCCGAGACGTGCAGGACGCGGACGGTGGCCGGGTCCGGCTGGTACGCGGGGAGGGTGGAGGTCGCGTCGTAGAGCTTGGTGACGTTGGTCACCAGCCGCGCCAACTCCTTCTGGTAGACGTCGAATTCGCTGACGATGCTGCGCGCGTTGCCGATCAGGGAGGGCGCGGAGGACAGCAGCCCGGAGAACTTCGGCTCCAGGACGGACTTCGGGTTCCAGGTGGCGAAGGCCGCCGTGCCGGACGCCGCGAGCAGTACCAGTGCCAGGCCGCCCGCGGCCAGGGCCCGGCGCGGGCGGCGGTAGACGACCAGACCGAGGGCCGTGGCCCCGGAGACGACGGCCACGCAGGAACGGACCGCCAGGTCCAGGGTTCCGTCGGCGACGTCGCCGGCGACCTCGTCCTGGAGCCCGGAGAGGCGTTCCGGGTGTTCCACGAGGGCCTGGGAACGGACCGGGTCGAGCTGGTCGACGTCCACGTCGAGGCGTATCGGCGCGACATGGCTGCGCAGTTCGAGGGCGCCGAGCGGCGCGATGTTGATCTTCGTGCCGCCGGTGAGCGAGGGCCGCAGCGTCATCCGGGTGTCCATGGGCCCGACCGGTGTGCGGACGCTGCCGACGACCAGCAGGCCGAGCCAGGCGCCGACCAGGACGACGGCGGTCAGTCCGAGCGCCCGCGCGTAGGGATGCGGGGTGTGCACCAGCGCCAGGGTGGGCGCGGACTGCTGCGAGCGGTATGCGCGGAGCCAGGCGGAGGGACGCAGCCGGGACGGGGGACGGAGCCGGGCGAAAAACCTGGGTCGGGACACGCGAGGCGTATGCCCATCCGTCCGTACGGCCATGCGCGGCCGTGCGTCGTACGGCGCCGCGCACGTCTCGGTGCCGTCCACGGCCGTGCGCCCGCGCGGTGCCGTCCGTACCGGACAATGTCCGTGTGCTGGAGATGACGCGCGAGGAGTTCGAGGAACTGGTCGCCGAGGCGCTGGACCGTATCCCGCCGGAGCTGACGCGGCTTATGGACAACGTCGCGGTCTTCGTGGAGGACGAGCCCGACCCGTCCGACCCCGAGTTGCTCGGGCTCTACGAGGGGACGCCGCTGACGGATCGCGGTGAGTGGTACGCGGGCGTGCTGCCGGACCGCATCACGATCTACCGGGGGCCGACGCTGCGGATGTGCGAGTCCCGGGAGGACGTGGTCGCCGAGACGGAGATCACGGTCGTCCACGAGATCGCCCACCACTTCGGCATCGACGACGAGCGGCTGCACGCGCTGGGGTACGGATGAGCGGCTCCGTGTCCGGGCTGCCCGACGGGTTCGAGGAGCAGATCGACTCCGACGTCGACCTGCATGTGCCGCAGGACCGCGCGGAGGCTGCCGACCCGGGGCTGGGCAAGGTCCTCGCCGTGGTCGCGGCGGGCGGTGTTCTCGGGGCCTCGGCGCGGTACGCCGCGACGCTGGCCTGGCCCGCCGGTGCCGGCTCCTTCCCCTGGGCGGTGTTCACGGTCAACGCCGTCGGCTGCGCGCTGATCGGCGTTCTGATGGTGCTGGTCGCGGAGGTCAGGTCGGCACGGCCGCTGGTCCGGCCCTTCCTCGGCACGGGGGTGCTGGGCGGGTTCACCACCTTCTCGGCGTACGCGGCGGACGTGGCCCGGCTGCTGGACGGCGAACGGGCGGTCACCGCGATGACGTACGCGGCGGGGACGCTGGTCACGGCGCTCGGCGCGGTGTGGGCCGGCGCCTCGGTGACCCGGCGGGCGGTCGCCCGGTGAACTGGCTGCTCGTGGCGGTGGGCGCCGCGCTCGGCGCGCCGCTGCGCTATCTCACGGACCGCGCGGTGCAGGCCCGGCACGACTCGGTGTTCCCGTGGGGAACCTTCGTGGTCAACGCGGCGGGCAGTCTGGTGCTCGGGCTGCTGACAGGGGCCGCGCCGGTGCTCGCCCCGGACGCGTTCACGCTGCTGGGAACCGGGCTGTGCGGGGCGCTGACGACGTACTCGACGTTCTCCTACGAGACGTTGCGGCTGGCCGAGCGGGGCTGGAAGTTCCTGGCGGCGGCGAATGCGGCGGGCACGCTGCTGGTGGGGCTGGGTGCGGTGTTCCTGGGGGACTCGCTGGCGGTCGCGTTCACGAGGTAGCCGTCGCCGGTCGGCCGGGGTGGCCGGGGCGCGGGCCCGCGGCGACCGCGGGCAGTTGTCGGCCCGGAGTGGGTCGGCCGCGGGCCGGTCGTGGGCCGGTCGGCCCGGAGTGGGTCTGCGCCCGGGCGTGTCTTCGCGGCGCTGGCGGGAGTTGTGCATGACAGCCCGCTCGTGTCCCGTCTGCCGGAGGTGCCCACCCGTGCGCCAGTTGCCGTCCGTCCCCGTCCGATTGGCCGCGGCCGTGCTCGCCGTCGCCGTGTCCGCAGGCTGTGTGAGCGTCGGTGACGACGAGAAGAGGCCGAGGCCGGGCCACTCGTCCGAGCGGCGTGGCGGGGCGGCGCGGCCCGACGGCGGTACGCCGTTCGGCGGTGGCACTCCGGCCGGCGTGAACGGCGGCGAGGCGGGCGGGGACAGCGGCGGCAGGCACAAGGGCAACCGTTCGGCCGAGCCCTCGGAGCCGGGCTCCGAGGGCCCGAAGGGTGCCAAGGGCGGCAAGAACGGAAAGGGTGGCAAGGGCGGCGAGAGCGACGGGGGCTCGCAGGGCTCCGGGGGCGGGAACCC
>NZ_JAAAXQ010000574.1 GCF_009916105.1 Streptomyces sp. GC420
AAGAGACAGCGTCGTCACCGTGCGGCCCGTCCCCGCCGTCCCCGCCGTCCCCGCCGCACCGGCCGTCCCCACCGGGCCGGCCGGTCTCGCCGCCCGCTGCACCCGGGTTCTGCTGCACCCGTGGTCGCGGCTGTCCCTGCTGCTCGTGCTGCTCGCGGCCGCGGGCGTCGTCGTTCTGCTGCTCGAACCGCAGCGGCTGCTGGCCGACGGCTGGCCCGCGCACGTGCGCGGGGCCGGCGCGGTCCTGCTCTTCGGCGCGGCGTACGGGGTGTGCACGGCGGCGCTGGTCCCCAGACCGCTGCTGAATCTGGGCGCCGGGGCGCTGTTCGGCTCCCAGGCTGGACTGACCGCGGCCGTCGCGGGCACGGTGCTCGGCGCGGGCATCGCCTTCGGCCTCGGCCGTGTCCTGGGGCAGGACGCGTTGCGGCCGCTGCTGCGGGGGCGCTGGCTCAAGGCCGCGGACGGGCAGCTCAGCCGGCACGGGTTCCGCTCGATGCTGGCGGTGCGGCTCTTCCCCGGGGTGCCGTTCGCGGCGGCCAACTACTGCGCGGCGGTGTCCCGGATGCGCTCGCTGCCGTTCCTGCTGGCGACAGCCATCGGCTGCGTCCCGAACACCGCCGCGTACGTCGTTGCCGGCAGCCGGGCCGCGACCCCGACCTCGCCGGTGTTCCTGGTGGCGATGGGCTTCATCGCAGTGTCCGGGGCCGTGGCCATGGGTGTGGCCTGGCGCAGGCGGCACCGGCTGGGCGGCAGCTGACACCCGGCGCGGTGAGCTCCGGCGCCGTCCTGGCGGTCGCCGGCACCGAGGCCGGCGAGGCGACGGGGCCCCGGCGCGCTGCGGGCGGTGCGCTCAGTGGGCGTGTTCCTCCTCGCGGTGCACCGGGCCGTGCGGATCCTCGCAGTGGGCGTGCTCCACGGGCGGCTCGGTGACGCTGCCGGGGCGCGTGCCCCGCACCTGCAGGAGTTCATCGGCGGTGTGGTCCACCTGGAGCGTGGTGTGCGTGATGCCGTAGCCGCAGCGCAGCAGGTCCTCCAGTTCGCGGCGTACCGCGTGGCAGTCCCCGCCGGGCGCCACCAGGACATGGGCGGACAGTGCGGTCTGGTCCGAGGTGATCTGCCAGACGTGCAGGTCGTGGATCTCGACGACCTGCGGCTGGGAGACCAGCCGGTCGCCGAGTTCGTCGGGATCGACGTGGGCGGGGGCGGCCTCGAGGAAGATGCGGCCGGAGTCGCGCAGCAGCCCGTAGCCCGCCCTGGCCATCAGGGCGACGACGAACAGGGTGGCGATGGCGTCGGCGCGCGCGAAGCCGGTGAGCAGCACGACGAGACCGGCGACGGCGGTGCCGATGAAGGCGATCAGGTCGTTGAGAACGTGCTGGTAGGCACCCTCGATGTTGAGGGAGGAGCGGTTGGCGCGGGACAGGCACCAGGTGGCCGCCACATTGACGAGGACGCCGGCCAGCGCGGTGACGGTGACCAGGCCGCCGTGCACGTCGGGCGGGTCGATCAGCCGTCCCACCGACTCGTAGGCGAGCCAGGCGCCGAGCAGGAGCAGGGAAAGACCGTTGGCCTGGGCGGAGAGGATCTCGGCGCGCTTGAGGCCGTAGGTGTAGCCGCCGCGCGCGGGGCGGGCCGCGAGCCGCATCGCGATCAGCGCGAGCGCGATGGACGCGGCGTCGGTCAGCATGTGCGCCGCGTCGGAGATCAGCGCGAGGGACCGGGCGGCGACACCGATCACGACCTCGACGGCCATGAATCCGGTGATCAGCGCGAGGGCGAGGCCGAGCCAGCGCCGGTCGGCGTCCGCGGAGAGCGCGTGCGAGTGCGAGTGCCCGGCGTGGCCGCCGCCGTGTCGGTGCCCGGCGTGTGAGCCCCCGGCGCGGCCGTGGCCGTTCCCGCCTTGGTCCTGGCCGTGCCGGCCGTGCTCGACGCCCATGCCGTACACCATTCCCTTCCGCTCTTCCCGCGCGCGACGCTCTTCCCGGGTCTTCCCAGCCTGTCCTTCCACGCCTGCCCTGGCAGTGAAACGCATCGGTGACCCCGCTGGCAAAGGCTGCATCGGTGACCGTTGTCATCACCGTTAACAACGCGCTGACCAGCGAACATTCCACGACAACGGAGGAGCGGCGGCCTGTGGGGCCGACTCGGCCGCGGGCCCGGCCCGAGCTCGGGACAGGGAGCGCGAGGGGGGCGTCGCACCGGCCGTTCCCGCGATGCCGATACGCTGCATCACGACCGGTCGCTGATCCACTGGCGGCCGTTGCTCCCTTCCGTCGTCAGTCCCCACGAGCCCCGAGCAGGCCCACACCTCCATGACCGCACCCGTAGATCCGATGACCGTCAGACACCCCCGCCCGAGCCGCGCGTCCGGCGGCCGGGGCACGAGCCTTCGCGGGGTGGCGCAGTACTGATGGGCTGGTTCGAATCCTTCATCCTCGGGCTCGTCCAGGGCCTGACCGAGTTCCTGCCGATCTCGTCCAGTGCGCATCTGCGTCTCACCGCGGCCTTCGCCGGCTGGAGTGATCCCGGAGCGGCCTTCACCGCGATCACTCAGATCGGCACCGAGGCCGCCGTGCTGATCTATTTCCGCAAGGACATCACCAACATCGTCTCCACCTGGTCGCGCTCGCTGTTCGACAAGACGCTGCGCGGCAACCAGGACGCGAAGATGGGCTGGCTCGTGATCATCGGGTCGATCCCGATCGGCGTGCTCGGCGTGACCTTCAAGGACCAGATCGAGGGCCCGTTCCGTGATCTGCGGCTGACCGCGACGACCCTGGTGGTCATGGGCATCATCCTCGGTGTCGCGGACCGGCTCGCGGCCCGTGACGAGCTGGGCGGCAAGCACCGCGCCATCAAGGAGCGCAAGGCGCTCAAGGACCTGAGCGTGCGCGACGGCCTGATCTTCGGTGTCTGCCAGGCGATGGCGCTGGTCCCCGGTGTGTCCCGCTCCGGCGCGACGATCAGCGGCGGCCTGCTGATGGGCTACACCCGCGAGGCCGCGGCCCGTTACTCCTTCCTGCTGGCGATCCCGGCGGTGCTGGCCTCGGGTCTGTTCGAACTGAAGGACGCGGCGGAGGGCGGCCACGTCTCGTGGGGCCCGACGGTGTTCGCGACGGCCATCGCGTTCGGCGTCGGTTACGCCGTCATCGCCTGGTTCATGAAGTTCATCACGACGAAGAGCTTCATGCCCTTCGTCATCTACCGGATCGCCCTCGGCCTGGCGCTTTACGTGCTGGTGGGGACGGACGTGCTGTCTCCCCACGCGGGTGAGTCCGGGGACTGAGCGGGCCCGCGCCGCACCGTACGTCGGCCCCCGTGGAGTCGGAACTCCGCGGGGGCCTTCACGCGTGCCGGGCGGGGCCCACGGGCGGGCCCTGCCCGGGGCCGCGCGGCGGCCGGGCCGGACGGCCCCCTGCTGGTG
>NZ_JAAAXQ010000575.1 GCF_009916105.1 Streptomyces sp. GC420
GCCCGGTGCGGGGTCCGGGGCAGTGGCGGCCCGGTGCGGGGTCCGGGGTGGAGCCCGGTCACCGGCCCCGACCGGACGGCCGCCAGGGCATCCACCGCGGCCTGGCCCGGATCCGAGACGTGCGCCGGACCGCTGTCCGGGCCGACGGCCGGGCACTGGCCTCCCGGAGCCCGGGGCCAGCACCGGGCCGGGGCAAGGACCGGACCCGGGCCGCACCCGTACCGAACCCGGGCCCCAGGCCGGGCCCAGGCGCGTTCGGTGGTCGCGGCCCGGCCCGGGCGCGTTCGGCCGTCGCGGCCAAGCCAAGCGTGCCGGGCGTGCTGTGGCCGTGTCAGTTCTCGGCGGGTGCGTGGCCGGTCAAGGTGGCCAGGCCCTCACGTACGTGGGCCATCTCCGCCTGGAGGCCCTCCCGGATCGAGGCGTGCTCGCGCAGGACGCGCTCCGTGTCGCGGGCGATGCGGTCCGCCGCGAGCCGGGCCTCGGCGATGATCTGCCGGCCCCGGGCCTCCGCGTCCTCCTGCCCGTGCCGCACGTACTCCTCCGCCGCTGCCGCCGCCCGGGCCGCCTCGCCGAGCTCCGCCTCCGCGGCGGCCGCCCGTACCGCGAGCGCGGCCTCCTGCCGGGACTCGCGCTCCTCGAGTTCCCGTTCGAGGGCAGCCCGGCGCTCGGCGTGCTCCGTCTCCAGGTCCCTCATCATGCCGTCGGTCCGCTGCCGCATCTCCGCGAGCGCGGCCAGCGCCTCACCGCGCAGTTCCTCGGCCTCGGCGCACGCCGGGAGCCGCACCTCCTCCGCGGCGTGCTCAGCCGCGAGCTCCACCTGCCGGGCCCTGGCCTCCGCCTCCGCGCACAGTTCGTCCGCCCACACGCGGGCCGCTTCCCTCTTGGTCCTGGCCTCGTGCTCGGCCGCCTCGCGCAGGGACTCCGCGGCGACGGACGCACTCGCACGCAGTTCCGCCGCCTCCTCCTGTGTGGCCTGCAGGATCAACTGCGCCCGCTCCCCCAGACTTTCGTACGTCTGCGGGGTGAGCCGGGAGACCACCTCGCGCAGCCGGACGACGTCCTCCTCCATCTCCCGTGCGAGGACGGTGAGACGAGCGGCCCGCTCCCAGGCCTCGTCGCGTTCCTGGGACAGTTCGCCGTACGCGCGGTCGACCTGCTCGGCCCGGTAGCCGTGGCCGCGGCCCCGTACGGCGACGAAGCCATGAGGCGACACCGGTGCTGCGCTCATCCTTGAAGCCCTCTCACGTCATGGATAGGGATGAAATGCTCATAACGTGACACCGGCGGCAGGTAAAGATCAAGGCGCCCGGCCCGTATGCGGGCCAAGCGCCTTGATGTTCAGACGAGATGACGAACAGTTGCGTTGACTACAGGAGTCCGTCCCACATCTGCTCGAGCAGTACGGACCACCAGCTTTCCGGCGACGCCAGCGCCGCCGGGTCGAGCGAGGCCAACTGCGCCTGGAAGTCGACCGTCCAGCGGCCCGCCTGTTCCTGCGTCAGGCCGAACCGCAGCCGCCACATCCGGCCGAGCAGCGCCATGCAGCGCGTGAACTCCGGCAGGCCGGTGTTCACGAACTGCGGGGGTACCGGCTGACCGCCGGGCCCGCTCTCCACGGGGACGGCGACGATGTGCGCGGTGCCGTACTGCACACAGATCGCACGGCCGAAGTCGCTGCCCATGACCAGGTACGACGCGGCGTCGGAAGCCGGCTGAAGCCCGCGCTCCTGCGCGAGTTCCGCCAGGGTCGGCACCGGCCGCCCCGGCTGCGCCTGCGCCCAGAAGAACGGACCGAAGTCCAGCGGAAGTCCCGCCCACACCAGCGTCTGCGCGACGATCTCCGGCACACCCTGCCGTGACACCGCCCGCTGGTCGAAGCGGAACACCCCCTGCGGGCCGAACGCTCCGGCCAGCTCGTGCGCGATGCCGTCCGGCGGAATCGGCGGCACCGGCTGCACGGGCGGCAGCGGGGCGCGTACCGGCGCCGGGCGCGCCGGACCGTCCGCGACCTGGTGCAACTCTCCCTGGTGCACCAGGAGTTGCTGCATGCCCTGCTGACGGCTCGCGTGATCGCGCCCGTACGGGGCGATGGAGGTGATGCGGGCCTGCGGCCAGGTCTCCCTGATCATGCGCGCGCAGTAACCACCGGGCAGCTCGCAGGACTCCAGCTCCGTGTGCAGTTCAAGCACTTGCTGCGGCGGCACATTCATGGCGCGCAGCTCGTGCAGGATCTGCCACTCGGGATGCGGGGTGCCCGGCGCGGAGCGGCGGATGATCTGCTGCTCGGAGCCGTCGGCAGCGCGGAAACGCAGCACCGCCTGGTAGCCGGGACCCACGGTCGGGACGCCGGTGGGCTGCTGCTGCGGCGGATAACCGTAGGCGGGCGGGCGCGGAGGGCCGGGAGGCTGAGGCGCACCGGGGCCACCCACAGCAGGACCGGCCAGCATCGTCGCCGCGTAATGCGCGTCCCCACCCGAACTCGGCGGCCCAGGCGGACCGGGAGGACCAGGAGGCGTCGGCGCACCCGGAGCACCGGGAGGACCCGGAGGCGGAGGCACACCAGGGCCACCCACAGCAGGACCGGCCAGCATCGTCGCCGCGTAATGCGCGTCCCCACCCGAACTCGGCGGCCCAGGCGGTGCGGGCGTCGCCCCGTCCGGGCCGAGCTGGGACACCAGCTGCGTCGGCACGTAACCACCGGCCGGCGTGCCCAAGGCACCCGGCCCACCGGCCGGCGCGCCGCCCGAACCCGCGCCGGGGATCCCCGGCGCTCCCGGCGGAGGAGGAGGCGCGGCACCGCCTCGCGCACCGCGCGGAGGCGGTGCCTTGCTGGTCGCCGCGTCCGCGATGTCGGCGCCGGACGCACCGGCGCCGCCCTCGGCCGGGCCCTGCTGCGGCCTTCCCAAGGCGGGCGCGATCGCGGTCGGCGGAAGCCGGCTGCCGCCGGAAATCAGCGCGGTCCTGTCCTCCGGCCCGGTGGCGGGCGGCGGGGTGTCGTCCTCGTCCGAGCCCGAGAGCGGCGGCGCGAAGACCGTCGCGGGCAGCGGCACCGAGGCGTCGTCCGCGCCGGCGCCCACATCGGTCCCGGCCCAGGGCGTCGCTCCCGGAGCGTCACCCGTGTCCTGCCCGCCGCCGGCGGCGGGCCAGGCCGTGCCACTGCCCGGGGTGCTCCCGGCCGGCGCCGCCCAGGGCGCGTCCGGCGGAACGTATCCGCCCGGACCGGGCATGGTCCGCGCCGGGTCCCCGGAGTCACCGGCCGGCGCACCGGCACCGGTTCCCGGCCCGGCCTCGGCGTCCGTGGTGAGCTTGGCACCGCCCTCGTACGGCCGGCCCCGCTCGTCCGGTGAGATGCCGCCGGTGACGATGAGCCCGGCGCCGCCGCGTGCCCGTGCCGAATAGAAGGCGGCCAT
>NZ_JAAAXQ010000576.1 GCF_009916105.1 Streptomyces sp. GC420
GGGTGAAGGAGACGTCCAGTCCGGGGTGGGACTTCTGGAGCTGGGCAATTGCCTGCGCGCGGCGGGAGTTGGCGGCGGTGTCCGGCAGGGCGGCGCCCTCGACGTCGAAGTCGACCTTGGTGAGGCCGTAGGCGTCGACGACCTTGCCGTAGGCATCGGCGAGCGCGGAGGCGGAGGAGCAGTTCAGGGCCAGTTCGTGGCCCGCCGCGCCGCCGAAGGAGACCCGTACGTCGCCTCCTCGGGCCCGCAGCCGGCCGATCTGCGCGGCCACCTTGTCGCTGCCGAGGTCGGTGACGCCGCCCCAGAGCGGGGCGCAGGATCCGCCCGAGGTGATGAAGGCGAGGTTGAACTCCTTCACCCCGGTCGAGTCGGCGGTGCCGAGCATGTCGTACGCCGGGTACAGCGAGGTGTCGATGTACGGGGCGAAACGCGCGGTGGTGCCGTCGGTCGCGGTCGCGGTGGGCGCCGGAGCGGTGGTGGCCGGTTCCGTGGGCGTCGGCGTGGTCTTCGTCGGGGTCGGGCTCGTACTGGCCGTCGGGCTCGGGGCCGGTTCCTTTGTGGGGCGGCCGCTTGGCTCGGGCGTCGGGCCGGTGTCGACGGAGCACTTCACCTGGTTGATCAGGCAGTCGACGGGGTCGGCGGCCTTCCCCTCGGCCCCGGTGACGAAGCCGACGGTGACCGAGGCGCCGGGCGCCAGCTCCTTGTTCCAGCTCGCGGGCCTGACGGTGACGTGCTGCCCGCTGACGGTGTGTTCGCCGTTCCACAGCGAGCTGATGCGGGTGCCGGCCGGCAGGTCGAACTCCAGGACCCAGCCGCTCCGCGTGCTCCCGGTCTCGTTGGTGATCACGTACTGGCCGGTGTAGCCGCCCTGCCAGTCGCTGGTCCTGGTGTACGCGGCGCCGACGGCGGTGGCCTGTGCGCTGCCCGCGAAGGCGAACGCGGCTCCGCCGATCACCGCGGCGGTGACGGCGGCTCCGATCGCCTTGGCCTTGCGGCCGGCCCTGCGCCGGTGCGTACTGCTCATCGCGTGCCTGCCTCGGTTGTCCGGGGATGGGGGTGGGGTGCGGCAGCACGCTAGCCTCCTCGATTCGGACAAAAGTCCTGATCAGGGCGGGAGGCGGACTTCTTGAGGTGCGCTTAAGGCACGGAAAGGGGGCGATTAATGGTGCAGACCTCTGACGGCCTCCGAGGGCTCCGCGCGGGCCCGGGACAGTCGGCGGCGGCCGGTACCGGCGGACCGGTCACAGCCCGGCCCGTCACACGCCGACCGGTCGCGCCCCGGCCCGTCACACCCCGGCCGGCCGCTTCGCGGCCACGCGCTTGCGGCGGCCCAGCCGGTGCCCGCGCCGCCCCTGACCGCCGCGCCGGCCACCGTCCAGCGCGATCCACACCCGCACCTCGGTACCGCCCAGCACCGAGCGCCCGATCCGGACGTCGCCGCCCGTGGACTCGGCGAGCCGGCGCACGATGTCCAGCCCGAGTCCCGTGGAGCCCGCGCGGACCCCGCTGTTGCCTCGCGCCAGGGCGGCCTCCGGATCGGTGATGCCGGGGCCCGCGTCCGAGACGAGGATGATCACGGCGTCCTCGCCGTTGTGGACGTCCACGGCGAACGCGGTGCCCTCCGGCGTGTGCCGGAAGACGTTGCCGAGCATCGCGTCGAGTGCGGCCACCAGTTCGGGGCGCGCGACCGGGATGCGTACCGGACGTTCCACGCCCGCCAGGCGCACCCTGCGCCCCTCGTCCTCGGCGAGCGCCGACCAGAACTCCATGCGTTCGCGCACCACTTCGCCCGCGTCGCACCCGGCACCCGCGCCGGCCCCCGCCGCCTGCGTCTGCGGCTTCTGTTCGCGCGCGGTACGGATGATCGTGTCGACCTCACGCTCCAGTTGCTCCACGGCCGCGCGGGTCTGCTCGGCGGCCGGTCCCTCGCCCAGGGACGCGGCGTTGAGCCGCAGCACGGTGAGCGGGGTGCGCAGCCGGTGCGAGAGATCGGCGGCCATCTCGCGTTCGTTTGCGAGCAGTTGGACGACCTGGTCGGCCATGGCGTTGAAGGCGACCGCCGCCGAGCGCAGTTCCGTCGGCCCGTCCTCGGGGACCCGCGCCCCCAACCGGCCCTCGCCGAGGTCCTGCGCCGCGCCCGCGAGGCGCTGCGCGGGCTGCACCATGCGTACGCCGAGCCGGTCCGCGATCGCCACCGAGCCGATGATCAGGGCGACACCGACGCCGCCGAGGACCAGCCAGGCGGTGGTGACGCCGTTGCTCTTCTCCCCCTCGGGCACGAAGACTTCGACGACGGCCGTGCCGGATGCGATGGCGGTGGGCTGCAGCAGCGCGGAGCCGCCGGTGACCTCCGCGACGGAGGCACGGCCACGTCGTCTGGTCCCGTCCAGGTCGGCCCGCGACGCCCGGCTCTCGCCGAGTTCCAGGGCCTTCTGCCCGTCGGCGGCCGGAATGTGCACGGCCATCCGCCCGGCCCCTCCGGCCTGGGTGGAGGCGATGGCCTTCTCCAGTTGTTCCCGGTCGGTGGTGATGGACAGGGTCGGCCCGATCGCGGCGGCCTGCCGCTCGGCGTTGGAGAAGGCCCGGTCACTGGCCATCTCGCGGACGACGAGCCCGAGCGGGACCGCGAAGGCGATGACGACCATCGCGGTGATGGCGAGCGAGACCTTGACCAGCGCCCACCTCATGCCGGCGGCTCCAGCTTCACCCCGACGCCCCGCAGCGTGTGCAGATAGCGCGGCCGGGCCGCCGTCTCGCCGAGTTTCCGCCGCAGCCAGGACAGATGGACGTCGATGGTCTGGTCGTCGCCGTAGCTGAGCTGCCATACCTCGGCCAGCAGTTCACGCCGCGGGACGACGACTCCCGGCCGGCCCGCGAGGTAGGCGAGCAGGTCGAACTCGCGCCGGGTGAGGTCGAGTCGTACGCCGTCCAGCTCCGCCTGCCGGCGCAGCGGGTCGACGGTCAGCCCGCCGACGCGGATCACCGTGCTGCCGGGCGCCGGTTCGCCCGCCCCCGCGCGCGAGCGGCGCAGCACGGCGGCCATCCGGGCGGACAGGTGCTCCACGGAGAAGGGCTTGGTGAGGTAGTCGTCGGCGCCGTCGTTGAGGAGCCGCACGATCTCCGTCTCGTCGTCCCGCGCGGTCGCGATGATCACCGGTACGTCGGTGATGCCGCGCAGCATCTTCAGCGCCTCCGCCCCGTCGAGGTCGGGCAGGCCGAGGTCGAGGATGACCACGTCGAAGGGGACATGGGCAACCTCGCGCAGCGCCTCGAGGGCGGTGCCTACGCTCCGTACCGTGTGGGAGGCATCGGTCAGATGCCGGATGAGGGCGGAGCGCACGAACTGGTCGTCCTCGACCACGAGCACACTTGCCATGGCCCGCACCGTACGCC
>NZ_JAAAXQ010000577.1 GCF_009916105.1 Streptomyces sp. GC420
GGGCAGAACGGCGTGCGGGGCTGACCACCGGGCTCCTGTCGTACGCCGTACGTGTCGGTCGTACGGGTCTGTGGGGAGGGATCCGCCGAAGGACGGCTTCGGCCCGGCGTTGTGCCGCCAGCGTAGAGAGCGATTGCGGAGATTCCGCGACGCCGCGATTTCTGGGATGTGACACGTGGGCGGCCGCGGGAGGGCGGCTCGCCGGGCGGCTGGTGACAGGCCGGGGAATACGGGACGGAGGGGTGCCGGTTCAAGGGTATAGTTGAATCGTAAACCACTTGGGAGAGGGCGAGCGCAGATGCAGTTCGGGATCTTCACCGTCGGCGATGTCACCCCGGACCCGACCACCGGCCGGGAGCCGACGGAACGCGAACGGATCAAGGCGATGACGGCCATCGCCCTCAAGGCCGAGGAGGTGGGCCTGGACGTCTTCGCCACCGGCGAACACCACAACCCGCCGTTCGTCCCCTCCTCACCGACCACCATGCTGGGCTGGATAGCCGCCCGCACCGAGAAGCTGATCCTCTCCACGTCCACCACGCTGATCACCACCAATGACCCGGTGAAGATCGCCGAGGACTACGCGATGCTCCAGCACCTCGCCGACGGCCGGGTGGACCTGATGATGGGGCGCGGCAACACCGGCCCGGTCTATCCCTGGTTCGGCAAGGACATCCGCCAGGGCATCCCGCTGGCCGTGGAGAACTACGCGCTGCTGCACAGGCTGTGGCGCGAGGACGTCGTCGACTGGGAGGGCCGCTTCCGCACACCGCTGCAGGGGTTCACCTCCACCCCGCGCCCGCTCGACGGCGTACCCCCGTTCGTCTGGCACGGCTCCATCCGCAGCCCGGAGATCGCGGAGCAGGCCGCCTACTACGGCGACGGCTTCTTCCACAACAACATCTTCTGGCCCATGGAGCACACCAGGAAGATGGTCGGGCTCTACCGGACGCGCTACGCCCACTACGGCCACGGCACGCCCGAGCAGGCCGTCGTGGGCCTCGGCGGCCAGGTGTTCATGCGCAAGAACTCCCAGGACGCGGTCCGCGAGTTCCGGCCGTACTTCGACAACGCGCCGGTCTACGGTCACGGTCCCTCGCTCGAGGAGTTCACCCAAGAGACGCCGCTGACCGTCGGCAGCCCGCAGCAGGTCGTCGAACGCACGCTGACCTTCCGCGACTCCATCGGCGACTACCAGCGCCAGTTGTTCCTGATGGACCACGCGGGTCTGCCGCTGAAGACCGTCCTGGAGCAGATCGACATGCTCGGTGAACAGGTCGTGCCGGTGCTGCGCGAGGAGTTCGCCAAGGGCCGCCCCGCCGGTGTGCCGGACGCGCCCACCCACGCCTCGCTCGTCGCACGGCGCGACGCCGAGGCCCAGGCCGGGACCGGTGACGACGTCGCCGCCGGCCCGGAGACGAACATCGCGGAGGTGACCAGGTGACTCCCCTGAAGCTGGCCGTTGTCTCGGCCGGGATCGGCAGACCGTCCTCCACCCGGCTGCTCGCCGACCGCCTCGCCGGGGCGACCCGGCAGCAACTGGCCGACACAGGGCGCCCGGTGGAGGTGAAGGTCGTCGAACTGCGCGACCTCGCCACCGACATCGCCGGCAGTCTCGTCACCGGCTTCCCCGGCGGGGAACTGCGGGAGGCCGTCGAAACGGTCACCGGCGCGGACGGCCTGATCGCCGTCACTCCCGTCTTCTCCGCCTCCTACAGCGGTCTGTTCAAGTCGTTCTTCGACATCCTCGACAACGGGTCGCTGGCCGGGAAGCCGGTCCTCGTCGCGGCGACCGGCGGCACCGCCCGGCACTCGCTGGCGCTCGAACACGCGCTGCGCCCGCTCTTCTCGTACCTGCGAGCGCTGGTCGTGCCGACCGCCGTGTTCGCGGCGTCCGAGGACTGGGGCGGCACCGGTGACCCGCTCACCGACAGCCTCCCCGCCAGGATCGCCCGGGCGGCGGGCGAACTCGCCGGCCTGCTCGGCCGGTTGCCGCCCGCGAGCGGGCCGGGGCCGGACCTCGCGGAGGGTGTCGTGCCCTTCGAGCAGCAGCTCGCGGCGCTCCGGCGGAACTGACCACGCCCCGCCGCCGCTCACGCCCGCCGCCGCGGGCGTCCGCGGCAGCGGGCGTGCGCGGCGGCGAGCGTGCGCGGCGGGTCCGGCACTTCTTACGAGGTCATGACGGCACCGCGCCGGGAGCGGCGCACCGTGCCGGACGGACCTAGCGTCGGCGGCATGCGTGTACTCGTCACCGGAGGCGCGGGCTTCATCGGCTCGCACATCGTCACCGAACTGGCCGCCCGGGGCCATGAACCCGTCGTGTTCGACGCCCTGCTGCCCGCCGCACATCCGCGGCCGCCCTCGCCGCCGTCCCCGCTCCCGGATGCCGAGTGGATCCACGGGGACGTCCGGGACGCCGAGGCCGTCGAACGGGCGCTGCGCGGGGCCGACGCGGTCTGCCACCAGGCCGCCATGGTCGGCCTGGGCCAGGACTTCGCCGACGCGCCCGCCTACGTGGACTGCAACGACCGGGGCACTGCGGTGCTGCTGGCCGCCATGGCGGCCGGCGGCGTGCGGAACCTGGTGCTCGCCGGGTCGATGGTGGTCTACGGGGAGGGCCGGTACGACTGCGCCCGGCACGGCCGGGTGCGTCCGGGTCCCCGCACGGCCGTGGACCTGGGGGCCGGGCGCTTCGAGCCGCGATGCCCGCACTGCGGGCAGGACCTGACCCCCGGTCTCGTGGGCGAGGACTCCCCGGCCGACCCCCGCAGTGTGTACGCCACGACCAAGCTCGCCCAGGAGCATCTGGCCGCGGCCTGGGCGCGGTCCACCGGGGGCCGGGCCGTGTCACTGCGCTACCACAACGTCTACGGGCCCGGGATGCCACGCGACACACCGTACGCCGGGGTGGCCTCGTTCTTCCGCTCCGCGCTGGCGAGGGGCGCCGCCCCGCGGGTGTTCGAGGACGGCGGCCAGCGCAGGGACTTCATCCACGTACGGGACGTGGCGGCGGCCGACGCGGTGGCGCTGGAGGCGGTGGGCGGACGCGCGCCGGGCGCGCTGACCGCGTACAACGCGGGCAGCGGCGAACCGCGCACCGTCCGCGAGATGGCGCGCGCCCTGGCGGACGCCCACGGCGGACCGGCGCCCGTGGTGACCGGGGAGTTCCGGCTCGGCGACGTCCGGCACATCACCGCCGACTCGCGGCGGCTGCGTGCGGAGCTCGGCTGGAGGCCGGCCGTCTCCTTCACCGAGGGCATCACGGAGTTCGCGCACGCCCCGCAGCGCGGCGCGTCCCTCTCCCCCGAATTCACTTCCCCGGAATCCGCCTCCCCGGAATCCCTCTCCGCAGAGTCCCTCCCCCCGGAAGGTGAGGGCATCCGTGTTC
>NZ_JAAAXQ010000578.1 GCF_009916105.1 Streptomyces sp. GC420
GAAGCACCGGCGGGGCGCGGGACGCGCGGCCTGCGCGGCAGGCGGGGGCGGACCAGCAGGCGCCACCCGGCGAACAGCAGGGCCACCGCCGCCGCGAAGGGCAGCACCGCGCCCAGCACGACCGCGATCCAGCGCAGCGTCGTCAGGAAGGCGTCCCAGCCGCCTGCGACCGCCTCGAAGAAGGTCGGGTCGTCGTCCTCCTCCGGCTTCACCTCGGTCTCCGCCAGCACCAGTGTGATCGTCGCCAGCGTCGTACGGTCCTTCAGCGAGGCCTGCTTCGCCTCCAGCGCCTCGAGTTCGGCCTGACGGGCGCTCAACTCCCCTTCGAGGGTGACCACGTCGCTGAGCTTCGTGGCCCGGTCCATCAGCTCCCGCACCCGCTCGATGCTCGCCCGCTGCGTCTTGAGGCGGGCCTCGACGTCCACCACCTGGTCGGTGACGTCCTCCGCGTTCACCTTGCGCTCGACGAGCTTTCCGGCGCCCTCCAGGCTCGCGAGCACGTTCCCGTACTCCTCCTGCGGCACCCGCAGCACGATCCGGGAGCGTTCGTGACCGTCCGCGTCCCGGTCCGTCGTCTCGCTGCCGACCACGCCGCCCGCGCCCTCGACCGTGTCGCGCGCCGTCTCGACCGCCTTCGGCACGTCCTCGACCCGCAGGGTCAGCCGCGCGGTGCGGATGATGTGCACGGCGGGCAGCTTCGCCGACGCCCGGTCCTGGGCCGCGCCCTCCCTCGCCCCCTCGCCGCCCGCCGCGTCCTGCGCGCCGGGGGCGGCGGCCCCCTTGTCCGCCGCTTGCGAGGCGTCGCTGCTGTCGTTCGCCCCCGAGCAGCCGGTGAGAGCCAGGGCTGCCGTGAGGAACACGGCGGCCAGGGCGGCCGCCGGCCGCCGTCGTGCGCTTCTCGTCTGTACTCGCATGTGGGAAGACCCCCCGTGGTGGTGGACGTGTCGCCGGTTCGACGTGCCGGCCCGGGTGCCGGTTGCCGGTGGCCGGTTCCGAAGAGGTCACGGTCGGAGCTCGGAATGACGTCTGAGACAGTGGAGGTATGAACGAGAGGGACCCCGGCAAGGGCCATGTCATCGTCATCGGGGGCGGCATCACGGGACTCGCCGCAGCCCACCGGCTGCTCGGCGCGGGAGCCCGGGTGACCGTCCTGGAGGCGGGGCGCCGTCTCGGCGGCAAACTGCACGCGGGCGAGATCGAGGGCCGGAGCGTCGACCTCGGCGCCGAGTCGGTGCTGGCCCGCCGCCCCGAGGCCGTGGACCTGGCCCGCGCGGCCGGACTCGGCGACGCGCTCCAGCCGCCCGCCACGACGAAGGCGTCCGTCTGGTCGCGCGGCGCGCTGCGGCCCATGCCCGCCGGCCATGTGATGGGCGTGCCGGGCGACCCGGCCGCGCTGGCCGCCTCCGGGGTGCTCTCCGACGAGGGGCTGCGCGCCATCGCCGCGGAGAAGCCGCAGGGCCCGTTCGAGGGCGACGACGTCGCCATCGGCGAGTACGTCGCGGAGCACTTCGGCCGCGAGGTCGTCGACCGGCTGGTGGAGCCGCTGCTCGGCGGCGTCTACGCCGGGGACGCGTACCGCATCTCCATGCGCGCCGCCGTTCCCCAGCTCTTCGAAGCCGTACGCGAGCACGGCTCCCTCGCCGAGAGCGTCCGCGCCGTCCAGGAGCGGACCGCGGCACAGCGGCTCACCGGGCCGGTCTTCATGGGCATCGAGGGCGGCATCGGCCGGCTCCCGGTCGCCGTCGCCGAGGCGGTGCGCGCGGCCGGCGGCACCGTCCTGACCCGTACGCCCGTCCTCCGGCTGACCCGCAGGACGGGCCCCGACGGGACCGCCCAGTGGGAGGTCGTCGTCCGCGAGGACACGGCGGGGCCCCGCGCGCTGACCGCGGACGCCGTCGTCCTGGCCGTGCCCGCACCCGCCGCCGCGACCCTGCTGTCCGCCGAGTCACCGGCCGCCGCCGCCGAGCTCGCCGCCGTCGAGTACGCCTCGATGGCCCTGGTCACCATGGCCTTCCGGCGCGCGGACGCCGTCGCGGCGCTGCCCGAGGGCAGCGGCTTCCTGGTGCCCCCGGTCGAAGGACACGCCATCAAGGCGTCGACGTTCTCCAGCGCGAAGTGGCGCTGGGCCGGCGATGAGGAGCTGTTCCTGCTGCGCACATCCCTCGGCCGTCAGGGCGAGGCCGAGGTGCTCGACCGCGAGGACGGCGAGCTGGTGGAGCTGTCCCGGCGCGACCTCGCGGAGGCCACCGGCCTCGCCGCCGCGCCCGTCGCCTCCCGCGTCGACCGCTGGTACGGCGGACTGCCCCAGTACCCCGTCGGCCACCTCGGCCGGGTGGCCAGGGTCCGCGAACACCTCGGCAAGCTGCCGGGCCTGCGGGTCTGCGGGGCGGCGTACGACGGGGTGGGCATTCCCGCCTGCGTCGCGAGCGGCGTCCGGGCCGCCGACGAGATCACGAAGACCCTGACGAAGACCGCCAACGGCGCAGAGTGAGAATAGGTCCATGACTGCTGCACCCGATTCCGTCAAGCCCCAGAAGACCCCCAATGCCGGCAAGAAGGCGAAGGACCTCAACGAGGTCATCCGCTACACACTGTGGTCCGTCTTCAAGCTCCGAGACGTGCTCCCCGAGGACCGCGGCGGTTACGCGGACGAGGTGCAGGAACTCTTCGACCAGCTCGCCGCGAAGGACGTCACCGTGCGCGGCACGTACGACGTGTCCGGGCTGCGTGCCGACGCCGACCTGATGATCTGGTGGCACGCCGAGACCAGCGACCAGCTCCAGGAGGCGTACAACCTCTTCCGCCGGACGAAGCTGGGCCGCGCCCTGGAGCCGGTGTGGTCGAACATGGCGCTGCACCGCCCCGCCGAGTTCAACCGCTCGCACATCCCGGCGTTCCTCGCCGACGAGACGCCGCGCGACTACATCTGCGTCTACCCGTTCGTGCGCTCGTACGACTGGTACCTGCTGCCCGACGAGGACCGCCGCCGCATGCTCGCCGACCACGGCAAGATGGCCCGCGGATTCCCCGACGTGCGCGCCAACACCGTCGCCTCCTTCGCGCTCGGCGACTACGAGTGGATGCTCGCCTTCGAGGCCGACGAACTCCACCGCATCGTCGACCTCATGCGCCACCTGCGCGGCTCCGAGGCCCGGATGCACGTGCGCGAGGAGGTTCCGTTCTTCACCGGCAGGCGCCGCTCGGTGGCGGAGCTGGTGTCCGGGCTGGCGTAGTCCTCCGGGCGGGAAGGCCCGCGCGCGTACTCATGGAGCACTATCGCGACCTCCTCATGACTGCGGTCTACGAACGCACCCCGCATCCGTAACTTCCCCTCGCCCGGTGGCATTTCCTCCGACATCGAACCCGCGCCG
>NZ_JAAAXQ010000579.1 GCF_009916105.1 Streptomyces sp. GC420
CGTCCCGCCCGCCCCGGGCAAGGGATTCCTCGCGGCCTGCGGCCAGGAGCGGTGGCAGGTGCACAAGCCCTCGGACGAGGCCTCGCCCCCAGGGCCGCGCGGGGGCCCTGCGATCGCCTACGGCGGCCACGAATACCTCAAGGACGGCGGCGAGGACGCCGGCACCTTCACCGTCCACGTCCTCGTCTCGGCGGGGAGGCGCCCGCTGACCCTGACCTCCCCGCCGCCCGTCGGCAGCGCGTCCGTGGAGGTGTACGGCCCGCACGGCCAGGGCCTTATCGCGGGGGCGCCCCGCCTCACGCCGTACCTGGACGGACCGGAGGGCGAGCCGGTGCCCGAGGTCCGGGACGGCTGGATGCGCGTCACCGCCGAACGGCCGCTGCGCCTGGCGATCGAGCTGCCGCCCGACGCGGTCTGCCCGGGACACGGGCTGGAAGGACTGGGCCGGAGCTTTCCCGCGGACTCCCACGAGATACGGGACCACCCGGTGATCCGGGTCTCCTTCACCGACGGCGGCACACGGCTGGTCGGCCTGTCCTTCGAGGAGGACTACCTGCTGGCGCTCGGCGGGACGGGCGCCCACGACGGGTCGCGCCCGCTGAGCCCCACAACCCGGTCGAGCAGCGGCGCGTCCGCCGGAACCTCCACCACGGGCCCGAAGGGGCCGCGCTCGGCGGCCGGGGCGTGGGCGGCCGGTGCGAGCAGGTCGTACGAGGCCTCCACCGCGTCCGGGTCGGGCTCGTAGGGCTGACCGGTGGCGCGGGCCAGGTCCCAGCCGTGCACCACCAGCTCGTTCAGGGCGATGCGCCCGGCCTGCGCGGCGGGCAGGGTGAAACCGCCGGCCTGCGTCGTGCCGTCCCACGCGGCGGGGTCGCGCCAGACCTCCGCCATCGCGTCCAGATTCAGCCGGAGCCGCTCCCGCCATCCCGGCCCGATGTCCGGGACGACGGCCGAGGGGTCGGTGGCCGTGGACGGGCCCACTGCCTTGCGGCCCGCGTCGCGGAAGGCGGCGCTCAGCCCCACGAGATGTGCGAGCAGATTGCGCACCGCGAAGGCGGGGCACGGTGTCGGGTCCGAGAGCCGGTCGTCGCGGACGCCGTCGGCGAGCAGGGCGACCTGCCGGGCCGCGGGGCCGAGGTCGAGAACACCGGTCGCGGGCGTCCCGGGTGTGTCGGGCGTCTCGGTTGTTCCGGGTCGCGTGGGGGTCATGGTGTGCTCCTCTCGCTCTCCCCGTAAAGACGGAACCGGCGGCCCGGACTCATCGGAGTCCGGGCCGCCGGGTGAAAGGGCCGGTCCATGACGGGGCCGGTCAGTGACACGGCCGGTCCGTGACGGGAGCCGGCCGGGCGGAGCGTCAGCCGCTCACGGCGTCAGGGTCCGGCCGAGCCCGGAGCCCGACGGCAGGCCCAGGGTGCCGGAGCCGTAGTAGACACCGCCCGAGGCGGAGACCCCGGAGCTGCCGCTGTCCAGCTGCAGGATCGTGCCGTTGCCACCGTCCTCGCCCTCGGCGCCGACGGCGAGATCGGCGCGGCCCCAGCCGGAGAGGTCCTGGAGGACCACGGAGGAGCCGACCTTGTCGCCGGACTCGGAGGCGCCCGCGATGCCGGAGGTGTCCTGTGAGTACATCAGTGCCCCGGAGCCGGTAAGGCCGGTGGACGAGCCGCGCAGCAGCAGGGAGGAGCCCGCGTTGCCGCGGTTGGTGCCGCTTCGGGTCAGGTCCTCGCCCGGCAGGCCGGTCAGGACGTCCGCGTACCCGTCGAGGTTGTAGTCGCCGGCCGAGACGGACCAGCCCATCGCGTCACCGGACTCGGCGGCCCCGGGGACGCCGGACGTGTCCTGATGGACCGTGCGCATCCCGGTGGTGGTGAAGCCGGTCGAGGTGCCGGGCACCACGGTGACCTGGCCGCCGGCCGCGGCGCCGGACTCGGAGGCGTACGGCTGGCCGATGACGATGTCGTCGTAGCCGTTGCCGTTGACGTCGCCCGCGGCGATGGAGCGGCCGCCCTTGACGGAGATCGTGCCGACCTTGGACAGGCCGGCCGAGGAGCCCTTGAACCAGGTGACGCGGCCGATGCCGGTGGCGTCGCGGTAGTTGAGCGCCACGTCCGCGTACCCGTCGCGGTTGAAGTCGCCGGTGGCCGCGTCCATGTACGCGACGGAGCCGGTGGCGCCGGTCAGCGTGCCGTACTTGGTGCCGCCGCCGCTCTGCCGCGCGTTCCAGTTGCCGCCCTTGCCGGTGCCCGCGGCGAAGACGTCCGCCTTGCCGTCGCCGTCGAAGTCGCCGACCGCGACGGTGGAGCCGAGCTTGGCGGCGGCCGCCGTCACGCCCGTGGTGGTGTACGAGAACCCGGTGTTAAGCCCCGGCCCGTACAGCACGGTCACCGCACCCCGGTCGGCGTTGCCGGAGGCGTCGTCCTCCCCCGGCGCGCCGATCGCCAGGTCCGCGAATCCGTCCCCGTTGACGTCGCCCCACGCGCTCGCGGCGCCGAAGCTGTCACCGGACTCGGAAGCGCCGGGCACGCCGGAGCTGTTCTGCGTCAGCGTCCGCTTCGCGGTGTCCACGGGACCGTCCGTGCCACCGGGTACGACGGTCAGCGAGCCGGAGCCGTCGGAGACCTTCGGAGTGCCCGCCACCAGGTCGGTCACGCCGTCACGGTTGAAGTCCGCCGTCGGGATCGCGGAGTTCGCGCCCTTGGAGGCTGCGAAGCGGCGGATCTCCGCGAGCTTGGAGTAGAGGTTGGTGCCGGGGCAGGCGGTCGCGAAGGCGTCCCGGTGCCCGGAGATCTGGTTGATCGTTGCCTGCTGGCCCGACTTCCAGACGCCGGTGTCGGCCTTGGCGGTCAGCGTGACGGTGCCCGTCGGGTCGCCGCCGTACTGGCCGAGCTTCCAGGCCGCCACCCGGGCCACGGACTCGAGAGTGGCGCGGCTCGGCCTCCCGGCCGGGATGCCCTTGGCGGAGTCGCCCTGGAAGTCGCCGAGGACGGCGATGCCGGCGGAGTAGCCGTTGAAGCCGTAGGTGTGCGCGCCCATCACCGGAAGGTCGACGCCGCCCGCGCGGCCCTCGAAGATCTGGCCGCACTTGTCGACCAGGAAGTTGTAGCCGAGGTCGTTCCAGCCCTCCGACTCGATGTGGTACGCCATGATGCCGCGCACGAGCGAGGCGGACTGGGCGCAGCTGTAGCTGTTCGTCCCGACCGTGTGGTGGACGAAGACCGCCTCGACCTTCTCGATGTACGAGGGCGGATCGTCGACCGTCGTCTCGTCGGCGCCCCACGCGGCGCGGCCGATCACCGGCGGCTGGGTCACGGTGGACGGCGGTGCGGTGGGCACGCTCGCGCTGGGCGAGGGGG
>NZ_JAAAXQ010000057.1 GCF_009916105.1 Streptomyces sp. GC420
GTGCGGCTGCTCGCCGCGGGGGGCGCCACGGTGGCCACCTGTGCCCGCGGCGCCGGTGGTCTGGAGGCGCTGGCCGCTTCCCTGGACGCGCAGGAGCGCTCCCGGCTGTTCACCGAGGCTCTCGACATCACCGAGCCCGACCGGCTGGAGGCCTTTGTCCTCACTGCGGCGAAACGTTTTGGCGGACTCGACGGGGTGGTCGCCTGCGCCGGAGGCTCCCGGGGCGGCGCCTTCGAACAGGCGGACGCCGGCGACTGGGCCGCCACCTGGGAGATCAACGTCGGCCACACCGCGCGGCTGGTACGGGCCGCCGTCCCGCACCTCAGGGCGGCGGGCGGGGGCTCGGTCGTCGTCATCGCCTCGATCTCCGGCTGGAGACCGGGCCCGCAGGCGCAGTACGGGGCGGCGAAGTCCGCCCAGATCCACCTGGCGGGCTCGCTCGCCCGCGAACTCGGGCCGGACGGCATCCGGGTCAACGCCGTCTCGCCCGGCTCCATGATCATTCCCGGGCGGCGCTGGGACCGGATGCGCAGGGAGGACCCGGAGGCCTTCGCGCGCTTCGTCGCGGCCGAACTCCCGCTCGGCGCACCCGTCACCCCGCAGGAGGTCGCCCGCGTCGTGGCATTCCTGCTCTCCGACTGGTCCAGCGGCATCTCCGGCGCTCACCTCCCTGTCGACCGCGCCCAGAACGCATCCACTCCCGACGGTTACTGAGGGGCCGGCGCACTCACCCCGTCACGCACACCGGCCCCCCGGGCGCGCCGCCATCCCCGAACGGCGCGCCGTCCCCCCGACGTCGCGCCGTCCCCGTGCGCGCCGCCCCCGTACGCCCTGACCCCCGTCAGGGCGTTTCCTGCCACGGCATCCCCCGTCGCGACGGTGGGGGCCATCACCGGACCGGGCCCGGACACGAATGCCCGGGCCGCCGTCTCCGGCCCGGTGATGACGTCCCCCGCCACGACGCCGAAGATGCCGTGAGCCATTACGCCACCGCCCCGAGAACCGGGCGTGACCTGCGCTCGAACTCCTTCACCAGCGGTTCGTGGCGGCGCGGCTCCAGCCGCCGCCTGAAGTCCCGCAGCGCCTGGATCGAACGCTCGCTGTGCACCCCGCTCAGGGTCTCGAGCGCCTGGGTCGCGGTGCCGATCGCCTCGTCCAGCCGGTTCTGCTGCAAATGCGCCGTCGCCAGCACGGACCGGCTGATCGCCTGGCGCCTGCGCCGGTCGGCGTTGGCGCGCACGGACGCGCTCGCGGTCCGCTCCGCCTGGGCGGCGAGCCCGAGGTCCCGGAAGCAGACCGCCGCCTCGGCCTGGAGGTAGTGGTGGTCGAGGAAACGCACCCAGGCCGACTCCTGTCCGGCCCCGCGGCTGGCCTCCAGCTGCTCCTCGGCCGCGCGCAGCGCCTCCTGGGCCTCGGTGGCGCGGCCCAGTGCCGCGTGCCCGCGCGCCGCCATGGCGTAGAGCCGCATCAGCCCGAGCGGGCTGCCCGCGTTCTTCGCCGTGGCGACCCCCGCCCTGGCAAGCGCGACCCCCTCGTCGGGGCGGCCCAGACTGGTGGCCAGGTGTGACATGCCGGCCAGGATCTGCCCGCCCAGCACCCGGTCGCGGCCCTCGGCGCAGAGTCTGAGCCCCTGGGTCATGTAGCGCTGCGCGAGCCCGTACTCGCCCGCGTCGTAGGAGCTCCAGCCCGCCATGGCGGCCAGCCTGGCCGCGGCCGCGAACAACTGCCGCTGCTGGTGGGGCGCGGCACCGCGCCGCTGGAGCATCGGGACCACCTCGGTGGAGAGGTAGTGCACGATGCTGGTGCGCACCCCGCCCCCGCCGTAGTGGTTGTCCATCTGGTCGAACATGCCGATCATCGCGTGGACCTGTTCGACGGGCCCCTGGTCCGGCACCGGGGCCAGCTGCGGCGTGTCCTGGTTCTCCACCAGCCACAGCAGCCACTCGCGCTGAGGATGCGTCAGCGCTCCGGCGACGAAGGGGACCGCGCCGAGCAGGCTGCGGCGCGAGATGTCGGTCGATCCCAGTTCTGCCAGGGTGTGCAAGGTGTCTGCCACGTCCTCGCGGTACACGAGCGCCCGTCCCACGACCGGGCGCTGCTGGTCGGCGAGAAAGCCGAGCTCTGAGGCCGTGACCGCGCGGCCGAGCCGTTCCGAGAGCACGGCGGCTATCAACTCGGGCGTGGTGCCCCGAGGTTGCTGGCCCTGGAGCCAGCGGGCCACGGACGCCTTGTCGTAATTGGTGTCCGTGCCCTGGCGGCGGCCCAGTTCGTTGACCCGCAGGGCGAGCGAGGCGTAGGAGCAGCCGGACTCCTTGAGGGCTGCCGCCAGCGCCTTGTTCGCCTCGCCCGGGCCCCTGCCCGGGCCCCTTGACTGTCCGTTGGTCACTGTGGCCATCCAGGTCTCACATCACGGTCCGCGCGGCACCGCCCGCACGGCGTCGGACCGATTGGGGTCAACTCCGTTACGGACGGGCTCACTCGGGCGCCGTCGCCGCGGAATGTGCGACAGGTCACTCGATCACTATGGTGGCCGGAGAGCTCAACACGCAACCGGCGTTCTGATAATTTCAGAACGAGCCGCAACGCCCTGCCTGTGTCGTCCCCACGCGTGGCAGACTGCACGCCTGATGGCGGTACCGGGAGGTAGCACGTGAGCGACACCCGCTCTGGAGGCGGCAGCGCACCGACCGTTCTGCGCATCGTCCTGGGCAAACGGCTGAGGCAGCTGCGGGAACAGGCGGGAGTGTCGTTCGATGAGGCCGCGCGGGCCATTGAGGTGACGCCTCTGACGGTCCGCCGGATCGAGAAGGCCGAGGTCGGCCTGCGCATCCCCTATGTGAAGGAACTGCTGCGGACCTACGGAGTGCCGGCGGCGGAGATCGAGGACTTCCTCGCCATGGCGCGGAAGGCCAACCAGCCCGGGTGGTGGTACAAGTACCGCGACGTACTGCCCGAGTGGTTCAGCGCCTACGTCAGCCTGGAGAGCGAAGCCACCGTCATCCGCCTCTACGAACCGCACTACGTGCCCGGCCTCCTCCAGACCGACGAGTACGCCGCCGCGCTGATGCGGATCGGCTTCCCCAACGAGAACGAGGAGGACATCGCGCGCCGGGTCGCCCTGCGCACCAGGCGCCAGGAACTGCTCGCCAAGCCCGACTCACCCGCTGTCTGGGCCCTGCTGGACGAAACGGTGCTGCGCCGCCCGGTGGGCGGTGCGGAGGTGATGCGGACCCAGATCGACCGCCTGATCGAGGCCCTGGACATGCCCAAGGTCCGGATCCAGGTCCTGCGCTTCGCGTCGGGACCCCACCCCGGAGCCTTCGGGCCCTTCCACTACTTCCGCTTCGGCTTCTCCGAACTGCCCGACATCGTCTACACCGAGAGCCTCGTCGGCTCGGCCTATGTCGATCAGCCCGCCGACGTCGTGACCTACCTCGAAGTACTGGACCGGATGTCCGTACAGGCGGAACCGGTCGCACGGACCAGGTCGATCCTGGGCGAACTGCGTAAGGAGTTGTGAGACATGGCATCCACGGCATCCGAAGAGCCCGAGCCCGTGTACAGCGGCATGCCCGCGGAGGATCTCGGCACCGAGGGCTGGCACAAGCCCTGGAGCGGCACCAACGGCGGCAGTTGCGTCGAAGTCAAGCGACTGCACGACGGCAGTGTGGCCTTCCGCCAGTCCAGGGACCCCGGCGGTCCCGCCCTCGTCTACACCCGTGACGAGATGGTCTCGTTCCTCGAGGGCGCCAAGGCCGGCCAGGCGGACTTCCTCGTCGCCTGAGCGGCCACGGCCGCGGGGCAGGCTCCCGGCACGGCGCACGGCGCACCGCTCCGGTGACACGTCCCGCTCCCGTACGACTGCGCACCCGCGCGGCCCGGCCGTCAGGCACCACTACGGCCGCACAACCGGACAACCCGCACGCGTACTCCCCCCCGTGCGGGTTGTCCGCGCAGACTGAGGAGCCGAGCCACCGCCGTACGTCCGTCCGCCCGCCCGGGGACGGGTGACGAAGGGAGCAGCATGCGCGCCGGTACGCCCCCTCCCGCACGGGGAACCCGGTGAATCTTCCCCGTGCCGTGACCCTGTGCCGGACCCTGGTCATCGAGGGGCCCGACGGCATCGGCAGGGCACCCCTGGTCACGGAACTCTCCCGGCACGGATTCGTGATCAGGCGCTCGCCGGGGAAGCTTCATCATGTGGATCCGACCCAGCCCTATCGCGAACTGCTCGCCGGCCCGGGCCGGATCGCCGTCGACGGCAGCCTCATCCGTGAACTCGTCTACGGGCCGCTGCTGCGCGGCCGGTCCCGGGTCACCTGGATCCAGGCCCTCGATTTCGCCGAGACCGTCGCCGAACGCGACGGCGCCATCATCCATCTCACCGCCGCGCCGCGCTCCGGCGGCGAGGCCGCCGCGGCAGGGGGCACGGCAGGGGACACCGCCGGGAAAGAGTGCCGGGCCGCGGCCGGGGAAACCCCCGAGGCGGCCGCCGCCTCCGCCTACGAGCGGGCCTTCAGGACACTCGCCCAGCACGTCCCCGTCGTCACTGTCGACGTGACCGGGCACAGCCACCGCATCCGTGCCCCCGTTGGCTCCACTTCCACTCAACTGAGCATGATCACAAGGTAGTTGACGGTAGGTTGGTGACGGTCAGTGACCCACCACGTCATGCACGGCAGGAGAGTTCCCATGGCAGAAGGCCGACCCACCCCCGACCGGGAAGCGCTGTCGAAGATCGACACGACGGTGCCGCACTCGGCGCGCATCTGGAACTACTGGATGGGCGGCAAGGACAACTACGACGTCGACCGCGAGGCCGGTGACGCGTACCGCCAGGTCGCCCCGAACATCGAGACCATGGCCCGCGAGTCCCGCATGTACCTCATCCGCGCGGTGTCCCTCGTCGCGGGCGAGCTGGGCATCCGCCAGTTCCTCGACATCGGCACCGGCCTGCCCACGTACGACAACACCCACCAGGTCGCCCAGCGCGTGGCCCCCGAGTCACGGATCGTCTACGTCGACAACGACCCGCTCGTCCTGCGGCACGCCCAGGCGCTGCTGACCAGCACCCCCGAGGGCGTGACGGACTACATCGACGCCGACCTGCGCGACCCGGAGCGCATCATCGACGCCGCGGGCAAGATCCTGGACTTCGACAAGCCGGTCGCCCTGATGCTCATGGGCATCCTCGGCCACATCCAGGACTACGAGGAGGCCAAGTCCATCGTCCGCCGCCTCCAGGCCGCCCTGCCCTCCGGCAGCTACTTCGTGCACTACGACAGCACCGACACCGACGCCGAGCTCAAGCAGGCCCAGCAGGGTTACGACGACACCGGCGCAGTCCCCTACGTGCTGCGCAGCCCCCGCCAGCTCGAGGCCTACTACGAGGGGCTGGAGCTGCTGGAGCCGGGCATCGTCTCCTGCCCGCTGTGGCGGCCCGAGCCGGGCACCACGCCGGAGCCGACGGACATCTACGGCGGCGTGGCCCGCAAGCCCTGACCCTCCGCGGGCCGGTCGGCCCGCATCGCCGGGCGGACCACGGTCACTGACACCGACACGACGGCCGCCGAGCCCCGCCGCCCGCCACGCGGTTCGCGCTCGCCCCGCGGTCCCCGGGTGCGCGGCGGGCCGCGGCGGCGGCCCCGCCGGGCAGTGCCCCGCCGCCGTCAGCCGAGCGCCCGGACCACGACCGCGCCGACCATCTTGTCGGCGAAGGTCTGCTTCTTCACGTCCCAGGCCGCCCACAGCCAGCCCAGACCGAACACGAACCCGTTCACGGCCTGCGCGAGCCGCCGCAGCAGCGCCGTACCGATCCCGAGCGGCTGCCCGTCCCGCTCACCGAGCACCCGTATCCCCAGCGCCCTCTTGCCGAGCGTCTGCCCGGTCCTGCCCTCGCCGCGCAGCTGGTACACGATCACCGCCACGAAGGCGACCAGCCCGAGCACGGCCACGACGTTCGCCGTGACCTGCGCCGCCGTGCCCTCGTCGCTGCTCCCGATCAGCGCCGCGAGTCCGATCGGCCCGTACAGGGACCCGAAGACCACCAGTACGTCCAGCGCCCAGGCCCCGGCCCGCCGCCACCAGCCGGCATAGGGCGGGACCCACGGCGCGTACGGCTGCCCGTAACCGTAGGGCGGCTGGTACGGCTGGTACGGCGCCGGGGGACCGGGGTGCGCCTGGCCGTACGCCTGCTGGGGCTGCGCCGGATACTGCGGATGCTGGTGCCGGGGCGGGTACGGCCGCTGCTGGAACGGGTCGTGCCCCTGACCACCGGGGTACTGCGGAGGTGTCGACATGGTGCCTTCCGTGAGTCAACTGGGAGTTGTCCCGGGGCCCAGGGTGTCCGCAGCGACTGCCGCACTGCCCGCCCGCCCCGAGAACGGCTCGCGCACACCGTCACCCTACGGACCGGTGCGTGACCGCTCCCGCGGAGGTGCGGGGAGGTGCGCGGGGGAGTGCGGAGGAAGGCACACCGTGGCCCAGTGCTGCCCGCGCCGGGGTGCCCGGTGCGATGACCGGTCTCAGGAGGGGAACGCTTCGGGGGTGTCCTGGGCACGCGGACGGGCGAGGGGGAGTTCGGGTGGCGTTCGACGGGGTGAGGCGGCTTCTGCGGCGGCCGAAGCCGGCCGATCCGGCGGTGTCGGACAGCGAACGCGAGCTGTTCGGCGGGCCGTTGCGGTACGACATGGGGTGGAGCACCCACGAGTACGCGATCATCGAGCTGACGATCGGCGGCGCGATCCGGGCGCTCCCTCAGCTCGTGGCGGGCACGGTGCGACTGGCCTGGCGCACCGACCGCAGGGCGCTGGTCACCGTCGGGGTGAGCGAGATCGGACAGGGCGTCACGGCGGCGCTCGGACTGCTGGCGGTCAACGCCGTGCTGGGCGCGCTGCTCGCCGGCGGGGACCCGGCGGACCGGCTGCGGGAGGCGCTGCCCGCGCTGATCGCGGGGGCCGTCGTCGCGGTCGCCGCGGCACTGCTGGCCTCGCTGTCCACGGCGGCGGCCGGACGTCTGGAGCCCAAGGTGGAGCGGGCCGCGACCGAGCAGTACCTGGAGGCCGCCGCCCGGGTGGAGCTGGAGGCGGTGGAGGACGGCGAGTTCAGGCGCCTGATCGACGTCGCCCAGTTCGGGGCGCGTTCGGCCCGCACCATGATCGGTGCCTGTGTCGCCGCGATCAACGGTGTGCTGTCGCTGGTCGCGGTGGGCGGTGTGCTCGCCGTGCTGCACCCGGTGCTGCTCCCGATGCTCCTGCTGATCGCGGCCCCGCGCGGCTGGGGTGCCATGCGCGTCGCGCAGCGCCGCTACGTGTCGGTGATGAACTGGGTGGAACACGTCAGGGCCGGGCGGCTGATCGGTGAGCTGCTGACTTCACGCACCGCGGCCCAGGAGGTCCGCGTCCATGGCACGGGCGCCTTCCTGCTGCGCCACTTCCGGCGGATGGCGGAGTCCGCCGAGACCGAACAGACCAGGCTGGCCCGGGACAAGGCCGCCACCGAACTGCTGGCCGCCGCGCTGTCCGGCCTCGCCGCCCTGGGCACGTACGGCGCGCTGGCCTGGCTCATCCTGACCGGGCACATGGAGATGTCGGTCGCCGGCACGGCGGTCGTCGCCGTGCGCACCGGTTCGGCGGCTCTCGGCGCGCTGGTGATGAACATCAACCAGTTGCACGAGGAGTCCCTGTATGTACGGGACCTGGAGCGGTTCCTCGAAGAGGCGCGGCGGCGCGCCATCCCGGAGGGCGGGCTCGGCATTCCGGACCGACCGCGGGCCGTCGTCCTGGAGGACGTCACCTTCCGCTACCCCGACCGGCCCGCCCCGGCCGTCGACGGAGTCTCCCTGGCCGTCCCCATGGGCTCGGTCGTCGCCCTGGTCGGCGAGAACGGCTCGGGCAAGAGCACACTCGTCAAACTCCTCGCGGGACTCAACCTGCCCGACTCCGGGCGCATCCGCTGGGACGACATCGACCTCGCCGAGGCCGACCGCGACCGGGTCTTCGAGCAGGTCAGCCTGCTCACCCAGGATTTCGAACGCTGGCCCTTCACTGCCCGGACCAACATCCGCATCGGACAGCCGGGCCGCGAGCCCGGCGCCGGTGACCTGGAGACGGCCGCCCGCTACGCGGGAGCGGACCGGGTGATCGCCGAACTGCCCCGGGGCATGGACACCCTGCTCGCCCGAGTGTTCCGCGGCGCCTCGGAACTGTCCGGCGGTCAGTGGCAGAAGATCGGTCTGGCCCGGGCCCGCTACCGCGAGGCCAGGGTGGTCATCGTCGACGAGCCGACCTCCGCCCTCGACCCTGCCGCCGAGATTGCCGCGTTCGACAAGATCCGCGGCCTGGCGGGGCCCGACCGCGCCGTCGTCCTGGTCACACACCGGATGGCCGCCGTCCGGCACGCCGACATCATCTACGTACTGCACGAGGGCCGTCTCGTCGAACAGGGCGGTCACGACGAACTGCTCGCCCGGGGCGGGCGTTACGCCACGATGTACGGGCTCCAGGCCAGGCAGTACAGCCGGTCGGGGCAGCCGGACCCGCCCGGCGGAAAGGCCGACGAAGAGCCCGGCGGAAAGCCCGGCGGAAAGCCGAGGGGGCGGCCGGAGGGGCGGCGTACGGCCGGGAACGGAGCGCTGGGGCAGGTACCGCGCCCCTCCGGGTCCCCCTGAGGCATCCCTCCGGATCCCGCTGAGCCCTCCGCAGGCCCCGCCCAGCCCCCGGTGGCGTCCGCCCGCCACAAACGGAATGTTTCACGCCTATTGCCGGGTGGCGGGATCCGGCCGCCGGTATTGCCCGTTCCGGCAACGCCGGACCGAGCTGTCATGGCTCCCGGCCCTGGCTCGCCGTCACTTCAAGCCAGTGATTCAATGCTCAAATTTACTGAAATGCGGGTGGTTGATGTGCATTCCGCAGGTGTTCTCGGCAGACTCCCGAACGCCAACCCGGCACACCAAGCGGAAGGATGCACACAATGCGGACACCCGCGCGATGGGCGGCGACCGGAACCCTGCTGACAGCAGCGGTCCTCGGTCCGCTGCACGGCACCGCAGCCGCCGAATCGCAGTCCCTGTACGCCCCCTCGGCCCTGGTCCTCACCGTGGCCCATGGAGAGGACGCGGCCGGCACCTCCCCGGAGCGGGCGGTCACACTCACCTGCGAGCCGCGCACCACGGGCACGCACCCCTCCCCGCGTGACGCCTGTGACCAACTGGCGGCGGCCGACGGAGACTTCGGCAAACTGGCCCTGACCGGGCAAGGGAAGCCGGGGATCTGCACCTTCCAGTACGACCCCGTGGTCGTCACCGCCCAGGGCGTCTGGCGCGGCGAGCGAGTCGACTACGAACGCACCTTCGGCAACGACTGCGTCAAGAACGTCGAGGGCGCGGCCGTCTTCGCCTTCTGAGCCGGGTGCCACACCGGCGCGCCGGTACGCCGGAACCAGCCTCCGGCGAACCCACGGCACCACCCGTGAACGGGGCGGCACCACGCGCGCCGTGCGGACTCCATCCGTACGGCGCGCGCCGCGTGTCAGGCGCCCGGGGCCGGCACGAGCCCGTCCTCGGCCAGGCCCGCCAGGACCGCCTGGCCGAGCGCGACGACGGCGGACTGCGGGCGCACCATGACCGTGAGCTCCATGATCAGACCGGCCTCGTCGAAATGGAAGAGATCGATACCGTGGATCTCCCTGCCGTCCACGGTCGCCCGGAACTCCAGCACGGCCGAGGGGGTCTCCTCGCCGGTGGAGCTCGTGCCGGAGGTGCCGGTGAACTCGCCGACGTAGTGGAAGTCGCCGAAGGTGCGCAGCAGTACCCCGAGCAGGCCCATGATCATGGGCCTGCCCTCGAAGGGGCGGAACTTCACCGGGCTGTAGAGCCGGGCGTCGGGCGTGAAGAGCTCCTCCATGGCGGCGAGGTCCCGCTTCTCCACCGCCGCACGGAACCGTTCCAGAATGGACATGGCCTCTCCTCTTCCTCTCACGATGCGCCGTCGCCGTCGACGGCGTCGTCCTCAAGCGGCGCTCAGGCCTTCCGCAGGCCCGCGAGCGCCTTGGTGAGCCAGCCGATCCAGAACGTCTCCAGATCGATGCCCCCCTGGAGCACGAGGTGCCGCAGCAGATCGGGCTCGTTCCCGGGGCTGTCCGGGAAGTCGCGGCGTTCGATCTCCTCGTACTCCGCCAGCTGACGCCGGTGCAGCTCCAGATGGCGTTCCAGTTCGGCCTCCAGGCCGGTCGTGCCCACCACGGCCGCCGCGCGCATGCGCAGCAGCAGCGGGTCCCGCACCTGCTTGGGGTCCTCGCCGCAGGCCACCCAGTCGCTCAGTTCCGCGCGGCCCGCGGGAAGCACCTCGTACTCCTTGCGCCGGCCCTGGGCGGGCCGCTCGGACGGGAGGGCCCGGATCATACCGCTCTCCTCGAGGCGCCCCAGCTCGCGGTAGATCTGCTGGTGCGTCGCCGACCAGAAGTAGCCGATGGACTTGTCGAAACGGCGGGCCAGTTCGAGGCCCGACGAGGGCTTCTCCAGCAGGGCGGTGAGGATCGCGTGGGGCAGGGACATGCAGGCATCCTAGGTACGGCCTCTCAGGCAGCTCACTGTGCGATGCCCGTGCGGCGCGGACACCGGCGCGCGTGCCGGGTCCTGCGGGAATGTGCCGCCGACGGCGTCCCGGCCGGGCCCGTGGCGCCGGCTCCCGCGCCGCTCGGGCGTGGGCCGCGCCCAGCGCCCGGCCTCGGGTCCGCACCGTCCGGTGGACCTCCCCGGCGCCGCGGACCGCCGTCCGCGGCCCGTGCCCCGCGAAGGGCGCCGCGGCGTGCCGCGAGCGGTGGGGCCGGGGTCGTCCTCCCGCCCTGCCGTGTGTCGCGGGGAGGGACGCCGGCCGGAGGGCCCCCGGGCGGCTGCCCCGGGCCCGGCCTCCGCGCCCCCGTGCGGCAGGCACGGGGGCGCGGAGGGCGGTCACAGCCTGGCCGCGAGTTCCGTGCCCTGGAGGATCGCCCGCTTGGCATCGAGTTCGGCGGCTTCGTCCGCGCCGCCGATCAGGTGCACCGGGCGGCCGGCGGCCCGCAGTTCCTCGTACAGCGCGCGGTTCGGCTCCTGCCCGGCGCACAGCACCACCGTGTCGACGGGCAGGACGGCCGGGTTGCCTTCGACCGTGACGTGCAGGCCCTCGTCGTCGATACGGTCGTACGCCGCCCCGGACACCAGTGTCACGCCCCGGTGCTTGAGCTCGGCGCGGTGGATCCAGCCGGTGGTCGTGCCCAGTCCCGCGCCGACCTTGCCCGGCTTGCGCTGGAGGAGGTGCACGGTCCGCGGCGGCCGCGGCCGCTCGGGCAGGCGCAGCCCGCCCGCCGTGCGGTAGTCGGTGTCGACGCCCCAGTGGCGGAAGTACACGTCCGGGTCCAGGCTCGTCTTCTCACCGCTGTCGGTCAGGTACTCGGCGATGTCGAAGCCGATGCCGCCCGCGCCGATGATCGCGACCCGCTCGCCGACCGGCGCGTGGTCGCGCAGCACGTCCAGGTAGCTGACGACGCTGCTGTGGTCGATGCCCGGGATGTCCGGCGTGCGCGGGGTGACGCCGGTGGCGACCACGATCTCGTCGTACGCGTCGAGCTCCGGGTCGCCGGCCTCCACCCGGGTGTTCAGCCGGACGTCCACGCCGTGCTGTTCGAGCTGCACGCGGAAGTACCGCAGCGTCTCGTCGAACTCCTCCTTGCCGGGGACCTGCCGGGCGAGGTTGAGCTGGCCGCCTGTCTCGGCCGCCGCGTCGAAGAGGGTCACGGAGTGCCCGCGCTCTGCCGCGGCGACGGACAGCGCCAGCCCGGCCGGCCCCGCGCCGATCACGGCCACGCGCTTGCGGTGCCGGGTGGGGGAGAGCACGAGTTCGGTCTCGTGGCAGGCGCGCGGATTGACCAGGCAGGAGGTGATCTTCCCGCTGAAGGTGTGGTCCAGGCAGGCCTGGTTGCAGCCGATGCAGGTGTTGATGGTCTCCGGGCGCCCCGCCCGGGCCTTGGCGACGAACTCGGGGTCGGCGAGGAACGGGCGGGCCATCGACACCATGTCGGCGCGGCCCTCGGCGAGCAACTGCTCCGCCACCTCGGGGGTGTTGATGCGGTTGCTCGTCACCAGCGGCACGGAGACCGCGCCCATCACCTTCTTCGTGACCCAGCTGTACGCGCCGCGCGGCACGGAGGTCGCGATGGTGGGGATGCGGGCCTCGTGCCAGCCGATGCCGGTGTTGATGATGGTCGCGCCCGCCGCCTCGACCTCCCTGGCGAGGGTGATCACCTCGTCCAGCGAGGAGCCCCCGGGGACGAGGTCCAGCATGGACAGCCGGTAGATCAGGATGAACTCGGGCCCGACTCGCTCGCGGACCCGGCGGACTATCTCGACGGGGAACCGGATCCGGTTCTCGTACGAGCCGCCCCAGCGGTCGGTGCGCCGGTTGGTCGCGGAAACGATGAACTCATTGATCAGGTAACCCTCGGAGCCCATGATCTCGACTCCGTCGTAGCCGGCCGCCTGCGCCAGGCCGGCCGCGCGGACGAAGGACTCGATGGTCTCCTCGACCTCGTCCTCGGTGAGCGCACGCGGGACCGCCGGGTTGATGGGGGCCTGGAGCGCGCTGGGTGCGACCAGGTCCTGGTGGTAGGCGTACCGCCCGAAGTGCAGGATCTGCATGGCGATCCGGCCGCCCTCGCGGTGCACGGCCTCGGTGACCACGGCGTGCTGCTCGGCCTCGGCGTCCGTGGTGAGCTTGGCACCGCCCTCGTACGGCCGGCCCCGCTCGTCCGGTGAGATGCCGCCGGTGACGATGAGCCCGGCGCCGCCGCGTGCCCGTGCCGAATAGAAGGCGGCCATGCGCTCGAAGCCACGCTCGGCCTCTTCCAGTCCGACGTGCATCGAGCCCATGAGCACACGGTTGGGGAGCGTGGTGAAGCCCAGGTCGAGCGGGCTCAGCAGGTGGGGGTACGCGGTCATCCGTCGTCTCCTCGCGCGGGTGTCGTGCGTCCTTTGTAGAGGACGTCCGCCTTCTTCTGCAACTAGTTGCATAAGAGTTCTCCGTCACTCACCGGTGCCGGCCGTGGCGCCCCTCCCCGCGGCCCTTTCCGCGGCTCCCGGCCCCTCCCGCGGTCGCGCCGGCGTCCCGGGGGCAACGCCCCTGCCCTCAACGCGAGATGGCCCGGACCGGCGTTCTACCAGGAGGTTCGGGGAAGCGGCCGGGCGGGGTCTATCGTTGGTCCATGTCCGCTCCCGAGCTGATCCGCATCGTGTCCCGGTCCTCCCCCATGGCGCTGGCGCAGGTGGAGCGCGTACGCGCCGAACTCGCCGCCCTCTACCCCGGCGTCCGTACCGAGGTCGTGCCCGTCACCACCTCGGGCGACCGCTGGATGGGTGATCTCGCCCGGCTCGGCGGCAAGGGCGCCTTCACCAAGGAGGTCGACGCCGCACTGCTCGCGGGCGAGGCCGACCTGGCGGTGCACTGCGTCAAGGACATCCCCGCCGACCGCCCGCTGCCGGCCGGGACCACCTTCGCCGCCTTCCTCGAGCGCGACGACATCCGCGACGCGCTGATCCATCCGGGCGGGCTCACCCTGGACGAACTGCCCGCCGGCACCCGGATCGGCACCTCCTCCGTGCGCCGCGTCGCCCAACTGGCGGCCTCCCACCCGCACCTGACGTGCGTACCGATGCGCGGCAACGCCAACCGGCGCCTGGAGAAGCTGTACGCGGGCGAGGCCGACGCGCTGCTCCTCGCGGTCTCGGGGCTGGAGCGCATCGGCCGTGAGGACGTCATCACCGAGGCCCTCCCGGTCGAGACGATGTGCCCGCCCATCGGTGCCGGAATCCTCGCCCTCCAGTGCCGTGAGGACGACACCGCCACCATCGACGCGGTCAGCGGCCTCGGCGACCGTGACGCCTACCGCGAGGCCACGGCGGAGCGCATGCTCCTGCACGTCCTCCAGGGGCACTGCAACTCACCGATCGCCGGCTACGCGCGCTCCGGCCGCAACGACAGCGACCTGTCGCTGCGCGCCTGCGTCTTCACCCCGGACGGGAAGACGGTCCTCAACGCCCACGAGTGGGCGGGCCCGCTCGACCCGGCCACGCTCGGCACCTCGGTGGCCGTCGCCCTGCTGCGCCAGGGCGCGCGCGAACTGATCGACGGCATCGCGCACTGAGCGGTCCGGTCCGGTCCGGTCCGATCCGGTCCGGTCCGGTCCGGTCCGGTCCGGTCCGGTCCGGTCCCTTCCCTTCCTTCCCCTCTCCTCCAGGCTCGCGGGCGCCCGTGGGCCTGGACCCTTTTTGCGGGCGCCGTGCCGCCCGCGCGGGTCTCATCCCTCTGCGCGTGGCACGCCTCGCCGCGCTGTCGAGCCGTCGCGCCTCGGCTCCGCTGCTGCCCACTGCGATGTTCGAGTATTCGGCCGGGCGAACAGGCGGCCGGGCAAGGCCGCCATTCGGGCATTCGCGGTCACACCGAGGGGTCCGGGATTGCTTCCGGCGTACCGGCCATTTAGGTTAGGCGAGCCTAACCTAAACTTTGTGGAGGGACGCGTGAGCATCCAGGTCTACCGGGACAGCTGGGGGATCCCGCATCTGCGGGCCGGCAGCGCCCTCGAGCTCGCGTACGCGCAGGGGCACAACGCCGCCACGGACAGGGCCTGGCAGCTGGAGGTCGAGCGGCACCGTTCGCAGGGCACCACCGCCGCGTTCCTGGGCGCGGAGGCCGTCGGCTGGGACCGGTTCGCACGGCAGGCCAGGCTCGACGACACCGCACGGCGCTGCTTCGCCGCCCTGGACGAGGAGACCGCCGCCTGGGTCGAGGCCTACACCGACGGGGTCGGCGCCGGTCTCGCCGAAGCAGCCCGCCGGGCACCGGAGTTCGCCGCCACCGGCCTGGAACCGGGCCGCTGGCGACCGTGGACACCGCTGGGCATCTGGCTCTCCACGCACATTCTGTTCGCCGGGTTCCCCGCCAAGCTCTGGCGCGACATGGTCGCCCGCACCCTGGGCCCCGACGCGGTCGCGCTGTTCCACACCGACGGACCCGTCACCTCGGGCAGCAACGGCTGGCTCGTCACCGGCGAGCGCACCGCCACCGGCGCGCCCGTCATCGCGGGCGACCCGCACCGCTTCATCGAGGACCCGGGCGTCTACCAGCAGATCCATCTGTCCTGCCCGGAGTACGACGTCGTGGGACTCGCCGTCCCCGGCGTTCCCGGAATCGGCCACTTCGGCCACACGGGCACCGTGGCCTGGGGCATCACCAACGCCATGGCGGACTATCAGGATCTGTACGCCGAGCGGCTGCGGCGGACCGACGAGGGGGTCGAGGCACTCGGCCCGGACGGATGGCGGCCCGCCGCCTCGCACACCGAGACCATCGAGGTCAGGGACGGGAAGCCGGTCGAGGTCGAGATCGTGGAGACCGAACGCGGCCCCGTGGTCGCCGGCGGCCCGGACGCCGACGGCGGCCTCCCCGGCCCCGGCGGACCGGCGGCCATCAGCCTGCGCCAGCCGCCGCGCGTCCGCGCGGACCTCGGCTTCCGGGCGCTGCCCCGGCTGCTCCGGGCCCGTACGGTCGCCGACGTCGACGCCGCCTTCGGCCTGTGGGCCGAGCCCGTCAACGTCGTGCAGGCCGCCGACACGCAGGGCGGACTGCTGCACCGGGTCGCGGGCACGGTGCCCCTGCGCCACCGGGACAACATGCTGGGCGTCGTACCGGCCTGGGAGCCAGGACACGAGTGGCAGGGCCGGCACGAGCCGCTGCCCCGGGCCCACGTCGCCGGCGGCATCGCGGTGATGGCCAACGAGCGCGGTCTCGCCGCCCCGCTCGGCGTCGAGTTCGCGCCCCCGCACCGGGCGGAACGCATCCGACAGCTGCTGGACATGCCGGTGGCCTGGTCGGCCGGGGACATGCCCACTGTCCACACCGACACCCGCATCCCCCCGGCCGGTCCGCTGCTCGGCCTGCTGGCCGCGCTCGACGGGCTCGGCGAGGACGCCCTGCGCCTGCGCGGCCGGCTGCTGGACTGGAACCGGCGCATGGACGCGGGCAGCGTCGACGCCTCCGCCTACGCCGCCGTCCGGTCGGCGGTGGTACGCCGCCTCGCTGCCCACCCCGTCCTCGTGCCGCTGGCCGAACCCCCGGCGCTCCCCGAGGTGTTCCTGCCCTTCGTCGCCCTGCTGCCGCGGGTCGCCTTCGCCCTGGAGCACCTGCTGACGGCGCCGCTGCTGCCCGCCGCCGACAGGGCCGAGGCGGTCAGGGCCGCCGTGGAGGAGGTCGCGGCCGACCCGCCCGCGGCGCCGTGGGGCGAGCGGCACCGGCTGGCCCCCTGGCAGGCCCTGCCGGACACGGATGCGGACACGGATGCGGACACGGATGCGGACACGGATGCGGACACGGATGCGGACATGGGCCCGGGCGCACGGGGGAACGCGGGCACGGGGGCGGACGCGGCCCGCCTCCGGGCCGATGAGTGGCCGGGACTGCCGGGGGACCACGACTGCGTGCTGTCCACCAGCAGCGTCCCCGGCCTCACCGACCGCAGCGCACGCGGCCCCGCCGCCCGTTACGCCTGGGACCTGGCACGCCGGGACGACAGCCTCTGGGTGGTCCCGTTCGGTGCCTCCGGAGTCCCCGGCGACCCCCACCGCCGCGACCAGCTCCCACTGTGGCTGCGCGGCGAACTCATCCCCGTCGTCACCGACTTCACCCGACTGACCCTCACCGAGGAGTTCCATGTCCAGCAGTCCTGAGACCGGCGCCCGCCGACCCGTCCACGAGCGGGCCGTCGAAGGCCTCGGCACCGTCACCGTCGTCCCCGTCGACCCCGGCGGGGACGCGGCCCTGATCCACCGCTGGGTCGACGACGAGCGGGCACGCTTCTGGGGCATGACCGGGACGACGGTCGAGGACGTCCGCGCGATCTACGCGCACATGGACGGCCTCACCACGCACCACGCATTCCTCGTGCACCGGGACGGCGAACCGGTCGCGCTCTTCCAGACGTACGAGCCCACCGAGGACCGGGTCAGCCTCTGCTACGAGGCCGAGCCCGGCGACATCGGCATCCATCTGCTGGTTGCCGCCGCCGACGGCCCGGCACGGCCCGGATTCACCGGCCGCCTCCTGTCGGCACTGGTCGACTGCGCACTGGCCGACCCGGACCGGCGGCGGATCGTCGTCGAACCGGACGCCCGCAACGAGAAGGCCATCGCCCGCTTCGCCCGTTCCGGCTTCGTCCTCGGGCCGGAGATCCTCCTGCCCGAGATCGACCTGCCCGACGTCCACCTGCCCGAGAAGCGCGCCCGCCTGGCCTTTCTGCGACGGGAGGACCGGGCGGCCTGACACCGGGCCGCGGGGCCGCGGGGGCACGGGCGGAGCGGCGGACGACCGGGCGGCGGACGGCTGAGCGGCGACCGGCAGGGCAACGAGCAGGCAGAGCAGCGAATCAGCCGCGGGGATGCCGATCCGGCCGGATTCGTCCGCCGGGCGCGGGACCGGAGGACACGGACGGTAGGCTTGGGCTGCTGCGGCTTCTCCCACCACCTGCTCACGCGGTGAAGTACGGCCCGCAAACGCTGAGTTGGCCCTTGAACATCGAGGATGGTACGCAGGTGCTGGTGGCTGATCGGTACCGACTGGACTCGCCCCTCGGGCGCGGCGGGATGGGCGAGGTCTGGCGGGCCACGGACGAGGTGCTGGGCAGACCCGTCGCCGTCAAACTGCTCATCGGTGACGGCGACGACAGCTCCGCGGCGGCCCGCTTCCGAATGGAGGCGCAGACCGCTGCCCGCCTCAACCACCCGAACGTCGTCGGGGTGTTCGACTTCGGGTTGTGGGACAACCGCTTCTACCTCGTCATGGAGCTGGTCGAGGGACGCAGCCTGGCCCAGGAACTCACGGCCGGCGGCAGCCTCCCGGCCGCACGGGTCGCCGCGCTCGCCGCGCACGCCGCGTCCGGACTGGCCGCGGCCCACCGGCAGGGCATCGTCCACCGGGACGTCAAACCCGGCAACCTGCTGCTCGACGCCGAAGGCACCCTGAAGGTGGGGGACTTCGGCATCGCGCGCTTCGTCGACGACCCCAACGCGGCGCTCACGACGGCGGGCCAGATCGTGGGCACCGGCCTGTACCTCGCTCCGGAGCGCGCCCTGGGCCGACAGGCCGGCCCGCCGTCCGACGTGTACTCACTCGGCTGCGTCCTGTACCAACTGCTCGCGGGCCGACCGCCCTTCGAGGCCGACACCGCCACGGCCCTGCTCTACCAGCACGTCGACACGCCACCCGTCCCGCCCAGGCAGCGCGGGGCCGATCTGCCACCCGCCTTCGACGCCTACCTGCTGAGCATGCTGGCCAAGCAGCCGGAGGAACGTCCCGCCGCCCAAGTGGTCGCGGACTGGTTCGCGTCGGGCGCCTGGCAGGGCCGCCCCGAGCCGCTGCCCGCCCCGGCCCCGGACGGGAGCACGCAGGGCGGCGGCCGCTCGCACGCCGCGCGGAGCGCCGCAACCGGCCGCGCGCGGCACGGCCGCGCCGGCCGGACCTCGTCCTCCGGCACTTCGCCGTCCGCCGCCTCGCCGGCCGGGGCGCCCCCCGCCTCTCCCGGCTCGGGCGAGCAGGCGGCGCTGACGACGGCTCCGCCCGCCGGAGCACACGCCGCCGCCCCCGCACCGGCGGCCCCTGCCGGAGGCATGGCGGGACCGGGCGTTGCCGCCCAGGGCGGACCGGGACGGAGACAGGCCTACGGAGCCGGTGGTCACGCCGCGGCCGCGACCCCGCCCCCTCCCGGATCGCGGCGTGCCGCCAGGGCCGCCGCCCAGGGCCGGACGGGCTCCCTCCCGGCGGCCCGTGTGGCACCCGCCGCCACGGGGCAGACACCGGGCCCCGCCCCGCTCGCAGACCACGGCAGCGCTCAACCGGCGTACGCCTCGCAGCCGGGCGGCCGCGCCGCCGCCCGCCGGGCCGCGCCCGCGCCCTCACGGGGCATGGACGCCCGGGCCTTCATCCGCCGCCGCCCGCGCGTCGCGAGCGCGGTCGCCGGAGCCGTCGCCTTCCTGGTGGCGCTGCTCATCGGCCTCACCATGTTCTGACGGCCACCCGGACGGCGTGGACGTACGCCCGCGCCGGCAGCCCGGCCGGCGGGTGCCTGCCGCACCTGCCGTGGCGAGCCCGGTCCGCGGAACCGGGGTTGAGCGCTGAGGATCTGTCGCCCCTGGTGGGCGGCTGACGGGGCGCCGGTCGCGGAACCGGTCCGACGTCTTCCCTCAGACAACGCCCTATTACCTACGGGACAGCCGATCGCGACCTGCGGGAACGGCTCGGAGGCCGTGCGCGAAGCGGCCCCGTTGTCTGCGGCAAGGGGGCCGTGGTGCCGACGCTCGTACGACTGCCCGCCGGGAAGGCATTGGCTGTACGGAGCGCGGCGGACGCAACGACGAGGCCCGCATCACTCCGCTGATGCCCCTTGGTCTTGCTGAGGGCCGGGCTGCGTCCTGCTGATGCGTGTATCGAAAGTGCTGCCAGGGCCTGAGCCGTGTGCGCGAAGAATGAGCGCAACTCGGTGGCGTTCGGCGTGGAGATCAGGAAGGCTCGCGCGCATGGTCTCGGTTTTGCAGAACGTGGCGATCGACTGTGCGGATGCCTACGAGCTGGCTCGGTTCTGGAGCAGTGTGACCGGTCGGCCGCTGCACGCGGAGGACGGACCGGGTGACCGGGAGACTCAGGTGCTGCTGGCGGAGGGCCCGGCGCTGCACTTCAACCAGGTGCCCGAGGCTAAGACGATCAAGAACCGGATCCATCTGTGTTTGCGCCCTGAGACCTCGCGCGACCTGGAGGTGGACCGGCTGCTGGGCCTCGGTGCCACCTTTGTCGCCGATCACCGGAATCCCGATGGTTCAGGCTGGGCAATCCTTGCTGATCCCGAAGGCAACGAATTCTGCGTTCTGCGCAGTGAGTCCGACCGAGCCGCCATGGATTCCTGACGCTCACACGCCGTCCTGGCCGGTTTCGTATGACAGCTGGTCGCAGTCACTCGTTGATGGCTGCGACGAGGACGGTCGCTTCGTAGCGGACGGCGAGCTTGTCGTGCCCGGTGTCCACCGCCCGGTGCCTCTTGAGGCGATTGATGCCGCATCCAACTGCGTGGCGCTCGCGGTAGTCGGTCTTGTCGAACGGCGGCGGGCGGCCACCGCGAGCGCCGACCTTCAGGCGGTTCGCGAGCCGGTCGACCTTGTTCGGGATGGTGCAGCGGACTCCGCGTCTGCGCAGATAGGCGCAATTCTTCCGAGAGGAGTACGCCTTGTCCGCGTGGACTTTGCGCGGCCGGGTACGGGGCCTGCCCGCCCCGGGCGAGGCCCCCGGATGCGGCTGAGCACCGCTTCGAACTGCGGGGAGTCACCCCGCTGTCCGGGGTCACGAGGGGCTGGGGCCTGCGGCAGTTCACCGTTGCCAACTCCAACCACCGCAACCACACCGCTCAGAGCCGTGCCCTGAACGCCGACCTACGCTGGCGGCACGCCAACGCCCGCCATCCCGATGTTCTCGCGGCCCAGCGCAAGGAACGCGCCCGCATCCGCGAGGAGAAGGGCCTCCGCTGGGGCGGCAGACCACTACCAACCGCGGCCCGACCACCCAACCCGGCACCGCTAGGAGTTGGCGGCCTCCGCCAGGACGCGGGCGAGTTCGCGGGGGCGGGTGGCCATCGGCCAGTGACCCGAGTCGAGGTCCACGTACTCAAGGTGAGTAGCGCGGGCGAGCTCAGGACTCTCACCGGCGGCGATCCACTCCTTGGCCTGGGCGGGAGTGAACTCGGGGCAGACAACCACAACGGGGATATCGAAGCGGCGCTCGTTGGTCAGGCGTACGACGCCCCTGGCGACTGCCTCGGGGACAGGGACGGCGGCGGACGCGACGCGGTCCCGGGTCTCCTGGTCCAGATCGGCGGCGTCCGCGCCCTCGAAGGGGCCCCAGCCCGGGAAGGACATGGCGCCGCCCTCGATCGCGAAGTGATCGGCGTAGGCCCGCCCATCGGCGGCGGGGAAGCCGCCGATCAGGGCGACCTTGGCCACCTTCTCCGGTCGCGCGTCGGCGGCCAGCCAGGCCAGGCTCGATGCGGCGGAATGCCCTACCACCAAGGGCTTTCCGGGTGCCGCGTCAACCGCGGCAAGCACTGTTTCCAGCTGGTCGTCAAGTGTCGCGGAGGCGGTGCCGTCGCCCTGGCCCGGGAGGGTGAGCGGCACGGGACGGTGGCCGAGCGCAGTGAGTTCGGGTACAACGCCGTCCCAGGCGGATCCGTCGAGCCACAGGCCGGCGATGAGCAGAATGTCCACGGTAGTTCTCCCGAAGAGGAGTCGAATCCGGCTGCCGGCACGCTATCGGGAGGCTCTGACACCGGGCTCAGGTCACGGTGTGATCCTTGATCTCGGGCCGACCCAGCCCGGCAGAACGTTTCCGGTCGCAGCACACTGACTGGTCCACGGCTCGGGAAACGCTGACGACGCTGTGTCCTGGGTGCGGCCATGCGGCGCTCACCGCGATGGGGATGCTGGACCAGAACGTGGCGGGTGCCGGCCTTCTCGCCGGCGAACAACGGCTCCAGTCCCTCTCGCTGAACAGTGACGCCGCAGGTCCGTGGGACGCGAGCGTCACGGCAGGAGCCCGGTGTGCTCACGCGGCTCGCGACGATCAGCCCGCACATCACGGTCACGACGCGCGAGGCCGGAACGCCCTCTCTGCTCCGGGCCTTGCGGGCGGGCACCATCGACATCGCCGTGCTGACGTCCCGGTTGCCGCACCGGCCGTCGGACGGCGAATCCCGCGGCTGCACATCGAAACGGTCGAGGACACCGAACTGCTCGTAGGGGCGCCGACCACCGGCCGGACCACGGTGCACGTCGACGAGCTCGTCGATGCTCCTTGGCCCGCCACCGCGTCATCGAGTGCCGAACCCATGCTCGGCGTCTGGCCGGGCCTGCCCGGCAGGCCACGCATCGTCCACACCACGCGCGACTGGCTGACGAAACTGCAGCTGGTCTCCGGCGGTTTCGGCGTGACGACCGTTCCGTTCCGCATGTCGCCGGTGCTACCGCACGGCGTGAGTCTGCCGCGCGTGGACAGAGTACCCCCAGGTACGCCGGATTCTCGTGGCCCGGCTTCCCGGCCGACCGGCCCCGGGCATCTCTGCTGTCAGCCGAGCGATTACCTCGGCCGCCTGAAGCCGACGCGCTACACCATCGCGTGTTCCGTGGCCTCACCAGGGCCTGTCGCCGGAAGTGCCTCGATGTTGCCCTGGCAAGTACCTCGATGACCTTGAATTTCACGACTAGTGAACAAAGCCAGGTCACCATGCGTTGATGACCGGCGCGTCGGGTTCGTGCTGCCGCCAGGCCTCGTTGAGGCGCGCGAGCCGGTCCGCGGCGGCGATGCCGCGCAGGGACGCGACCTTGCCGTCGCCGACTTCGAACGCCACGGCGCCCACGACCCGGTCGTCGACCACGGCGAGGACGGCCGGGGAGCCGTTGACCAGCGCGATATGGATCGCGGGCGTGCCGCCGGCCAGCCGCCGCTTCGCCGGAGTGGGCCTGAAGCCGGCCCGCACGTAGGAGGCGACGCGCTCGCGCGTCTTGTACCGCAGCAGCCGCCTGGCCAGTCCGGCGCCGTCCGAGACCGCGGTCGCGTCGTCGGTGAGCAGAGCCACCAGCCGTTCGGTGCGCCCCGACGTGGCGGCGGCGAGGAACTCCTCGACGATCCGGCGTGCGGACGCGGGGTCGGCCTCGTCGCCGCGGCGGCGCTCGGCGGCGACCCGGGTCCGGGCCCGGTGGACATGCTGCTGGCTCGCGGACTCGGTGATGCCGAGGATCCCGGCGATCTCGGCGTGGGGGTACGAGAAGGCCTCGCGCAGGACGTAGGCGGCCCGCTCGACCGGCGAGAGGCGCTCCATGAGGGTCAGTACGGCCAAGGACACCGATTCGCGCTGCTCGAAGGTGTCGGCAGGGCCGAGCATCGGGTCGCCCTCGAGGAGCGGCTCGGGTAGCCAGGCACCGGCCGCTCGCTCGTGGCGAGCCTGCGCCGAGCGGAGCCGGTCGAGGCAGAGATTGGTGACGACCTTGGTCAGCCACGCTTCCGGGACCTTGATGCGTTCGCGGTCCGCGGCCTGCCAGCGCAGGAACGCGTCCTGCACGGCGTCCTCGGCGTCGGCGGCCGAGCCGAGCAGACGGTACGCGAGCGAGGCCAGCCGGCCCCGGCTGGCCTCGAACCGATCGACGGCTGCGCTGTCCATGCGGAGGAGCCTATGCGGCGACCCTCACACCGGACCGGTCAGGCGTGGTGGCCAGGCGGCGCTTCCGCTTCGGCATGCCGAAGGTCGGGTGGGCGATGCCCCACCCGGCCCCCCTGAGCACGCCCGACTTGAGCCGCGCGGCGGTCCGGCCGCCCAGGTACCAGGACTTCGGCCGGACGTCCCCGTCCACCATCTGGAAGATCGCGTCCCGCCGCCCGAGGCTGATGTGGTTGCCGTGGTAGTTCAGCCCGGTGGTCGGGACCTTGCTGCCCGTCAGGCGCGCGATGATCGCGGCGGTCGCCTGCATGTTGGTGTAGCCGGCCGAGGCGCAGGACATCGGCAGCGCCCGGCCGTTCTGGCCTATCGCGTAGGCGCAGTCACCGGCGGCGTAGACGTCCGGGTGCGAGACCGAGCGCATGGTGCGGTCGACGACGATCTGGCCGGTCTCGGCGACCTCCAGGCCGCTGGCGGCCGCGATGGAGGGCACGGCGAACCCGGCCGACCACACGGTCACGTCGGCCGGGATGGACCTACCGTCGGCGGCGATCGCCCGTGTCGGCTCGACGGCTTCGATGCCGGTGTGCTCGTGGACGGTGATGTCGAGCCGGTCGAAGGCCCGGCGCAGGTGACGGCGGGCCTTGGGGGAGAGCCAGGCGCCCAGCTCGCCGCGGGCGGCGAGCGCGACCGAGAGGTCGGGCCGGGACTCGGCGAACTCGGTGGCGGTCTCGATGCCGGTCAGCCCCTCACCGACGACCAGCACGGTGCCGCCCTCACCCACATCGGCCAGGCGCTCGCGCAGACGCAGCGCCGAGGACCGGCCGACCACATCGAAGGCGTACTCGGCCACGCCGGGGACGCCATGGTGGGCGACGGAGCTGCCGAGCGCGTAGAGAAGGGTGTCGTACGCGAGCTCGCCGTCGCCGTCCTCGCCGGTCACGGCGACGGTCCTGCGCTCGGGGTCGACGCCGGTGACGCGCGCCAGGCGCAGGCGCACCCCGGTGTCCGCGAATACGTCGGCGAGCTTGCGGAACGCGAGGTCCTGGCCGATCGCGAGCTGGTGGAGCCGCATCCGCTCAACGAAGTCGGGCACGGCGTTGACGACGGTGATCTCGGTGTCGGCGGGGGAGAGCCGGCGGGCCAGGTTTCCGGCGGCGAAGGCCCCGGCGTATCCGGCGCCGAGTACGACGATGCGGTGCTTCATGGCGTTGCTCCTGTCTCGTTCGCGTGCCCCTTGAACGAGACGGCACCCCGGTTGCTGACAGGAGCCGGGTGTGATGCGGGTCACCGAACCGAGACGAGCGGCTGAGCCTCTGAGAGGCGCTGGGGCCTGTCTTGGGCAGTCGAAACGGGCGATGGCCAACTACGGATCGAGATGGCCAACTATCGGTCGGCGTCACAGTCCGGCCCACAGGTCACATCCGACCGGCGCCGGAGAGATGCTGCTGCACGAGGGCCGCGCACCCCTCGACGCGACCACCGCTGCCGCTCGCCGCACCCGTCGCGCCGGTGGCGTCGGCAGTCCGGGCGGCCCCCGCAACCGCCTGGTGCTGGCGGTGAAGGCCGGCGCGTCTCACGAGTTGCTGCTCAAGCTCCTTGACGCCTACGCGGCCGAGCCCGACGCCGCCGAGATCGAGGTGCTGCCGAGCGGCACGTGTGAACAGGAAGGGATGCTGCGCGACGGCCGCGCTGATGTGGCGCTCATGGCACCACGACGGTCCGCTCCCGCCCGGCGTGTGCGGCCGATCGCGCGGTCCGGCGAGGTTTCTCGCCACGTGCCGACGCGGCGGCAGCACTCCACGGCCGCCGGCCGCCCGGCAGCGCGGGGTCGGTGGCGGCGGCGCCCGGCCTCGGCCCGCCGGGCGCCGCAGCGGGGCCGCCCGCGACTGCGGCCGGCAACCGCGCGGCCTGCGGCGGCACGGGCACGCCGAGCAGGCCGCCGCACGTCCGCACGCCGCGCGGCCGGTGGCCGAGCGCGTCGGAGCATCCGCCGCCCGCACCCGCGCGCCACGAACCACGTTGCGCGCCGCCCGCGTATCCCGGGTCCCCGCTTCCGCCGCGTCCGTGCCGGCTCCTCACCGCCCGCCGAGCAGCGAGGTGAGCGCGGCATCGATGTCGACGAGCCGTGCCTCCTCGCCCGGCGCCACCGCCTCGTACGAACGGGCGAGGAAACAGCGCACGTCGATGCTGTCGACGTCGACCAGTGCGGTGCCCAGCGGCGAGCGCAGCTCGATCATGGTGCGGTCCGGTCCGCACGGCCAGACGTGCACGTCCCCGCCGCCCGCCGGCACCCGCAGTCCGGCCGCCAGCAGGGACCGGGCGAACTCCCACACCACCTCGCAGCCGTCCAGCGAGACCGTCTCCGGAAAGATCAGGTACGCCGACAGCGGCTGGCCGCAGGAGTACCGCAGGGTCGCCGTGACCGGCACCGCCTCCTCCAACTCCTCGCGCGGGGCGCACAGCCGTGCCTGGACGGGGTGGTCGACGACGGCGAGCATGGCGGGTGGGTCCCTTCTGGTGGTACGTGCCGGTCAACTCATAGACCCGCCGACGGTCCCTGTCACTACGCGCGCCCGGAAAGAAACCGCCCCGAGACATGCGCAGTTCGGACATCCGGGCCGCGCCGTGCCACCGCCGGCACCACAGTGTCACCGGCCCCGCGTCCCTCACCGGCCCCGCGTCCCCCACCGGCCCACGGCCCGCCGCGGCCCGGACCGCCGCGCACCTCACCGGGGGCGCAGCAGGAGCAGGGCGATGTCGTCGCCCGTGGCATGCTCCGGATCCCTCTCGCTGATCAGCCGGTCCGCGATCTCCTCCAGCGGGAGGTCACCGATCCCGTCGAGGCGGTGCGCCACGGAGGCGACGGCCTCGTCCAGGTCGGTGCCCGGGGACTCCACCAGTCCGTCGGTGTAGAGGACCAGGACGGAACCGGGTGGCAGCGGCACCTCGGAGACCGGGTAGTCGGCGGTCGGGTCGATGCCCAGCAGAGGGCCTCCCGGCAGGTCGAGGACCTCGACCCCGCCGCCCGGGGCGCGCAGCAGGGGGTGCGGATGTCCGGCGTGGGCCAGGAAGGCACGGTGCCGTTCCAGGTCCAGGTGGAGGTAGACGCAACTGGCGAACAGTTGCGCGTCGAGGTCGACCAGCAGCCGGTTCGTACTGCGCATCACCTCGCCGGGCGACTGGCCCACGGCGGTGTACGCCCGTACGGCGGTGCGCACCTGGCCCATCAGACCGGCCGCCTGCACATTGTGGCCCTGCACGTCACCGACCAGCGCCACGGCCTCCTGACCGCGCAGCGGAACCAGGTCGTAGAAGTCGCCGCCGATCTCCATCCCCTGAGTGCCCGCCAGATAGCGGGCGGCCACCTCGGCCGCGGGCAGTGAGGGCAGCGCCTGCGGCAGCAGGGCGTCCTGCAGCCCGTGGGCGAGCCGTCGCTTGGCGTCGAACAGCCGGGCCCGCTCCAGGGCCTGCGCCGCCAGACCGCCGAGACTGGTCAGGATCGCCCGTTCGTCGGCCGGGAACCGGTGAGGCTCGGAGTAGCCGAGGACGCATACGCCGACGGGGCGGCCGGAGGTCACCAGCGGGATGTACGCCCAGGCCGACAGTTCGCCCCGTGCCGGAACCCGCCCCGGGTAGACCCTGGACAGCTCCGCCCGGGACTCGAAGAAGGTCGGCACTCCGGAGGCCAGGGCATGCGCGGCCGGTACCGGCGCGCTCAAGCGCATACCGTTCAGCCGTTCCACACTTTCCGGGTCCTCGTACCCGCGCTGGTCGAGCACCCGGAGCCGGCCGCCCTCGGTTCCCAGGACCACCATGGCCTGGCAGCCGATGGCCGGCACGATCTGCTCGGCCATGAGGTTGATCACGTCCCGTACCCCGGCCGCCTCCGTCAGCGCGCCGGACAGCGTCAGCAACTGATTGATGGTCACCAGCCGGGCACCCGCGGTGCCGTGCCGCCGCGGCGGCACGGCTTCCGGCGAGCCGCGTTCCGGGGTGATGAGGGCGCTGAGGCCGGTGGTGCTGGGATGCAGACGGAAGCGGAGCCAGTGGTTCGGTGGCCGCAGTGCCAGGAACCCCGTCTCCTGCTGACTGATGAGCGCCGCGCGGTACCGGTCCTCGTACACCGGATCGTTCAGCCAGGGCAGCACTGCCCAGGGCTGCGCCCCGAGCAGGCGGCGCTGCGCCACACCGAGCAGTTCGGCCGCCGCGCTGTTCAGGTAGGTCACCCGGCCGTGCAGATCCAGGGCGCACAGTCCCTCGGGCAGCCGGGAGACCATCCGCACCGCCTCGACCGCGCCCGACATGGTGGCCGCGAAGGAGGCGGGCGTCACCAGGTCCGCCCCCGGCAGTGCCGGCGCACCGGCCCGGGCCGCGCGCTCCAGCCGCAGCGCCAGCCGGTCGCAGGCCGACGTCAGCCTCTCCTTCTCCTCGTCGGTCAGCTCCTCGGGATGTGAGCCTCCCGGCCAGGTCAGGAACACCGCCCCGTACACCGTTTCCCTCGTCGCCACCGGCAGCGCCGCCATCGCGAAGGGGTAGGGCAGCACCACCGAGATCCGCGGATAGCGGGCCGCCATGTCCTCCGCACCGCCGATCCAGACCAGGCCCCGCCGGCGCACCGCGTCCGCCACCGGCACGGCCGAGGACAGCGTCACCCGCTCCCAGGGTGCCGCGAAGACCCTCGGCAGTCCGGCCATCACCGTCATCACCAGGACGGGCTGGCCGGGCGCCAGCAGGTACACCGCGCCCGAGTGCGCGCCGACGGACTCCATCATCCTGCCCAGGGCGAAGGACAGGATCGGCTGGTCGGGCCCGGACCTCCCGTAGTCGGTGGCCGTCTCCCGTTCCTGGCCGTGTGTGCCGGCCGCGCCGTCGGACACGCGGCACCACCTCTCCCACGCACGCATCGTCACGTACGCCGGGCGGCCGCTCACGCCCCCGGGGCGCGGTCGGGAGCCCTCTTGTCAAGAC
>NZ_JAAAXQ010000580.1 GCF_009916105.1 Streptomyces sp. GC420
TTCGGTGGTCATAGCGTTAGGGAAACGCCCGGTTACATTCCGAACCCGGTAGCTAAGCCTTTCAGCGCCGATGGTACTGCAGGGGGGACCCTGTGGGAGAGTAGGACACCGCCGAACAATCATTCAGCCTCGGCTGTGAGAATGAAAAATTTCTCACAGCCGAGGCTTTTTTGCGTTTGCGGCCGGGCCTACCCTGTCTCCATGCTCTATGACCTCGTCATCTTCGACAACGACGGTGTGCTCGTCGACAGTGAGCCGCTCTCCAATCGGATCCTGGCCGGCTACCTGACCGAGCTCGGGCACCCCACCTCGTACGAGGACTCGTTGCGCGACTACATGGGTGCCGCGGTTCATCGCGTCCACGACATGGTGCTGGAGCGGTCCGGGCGACGACTGCCTGAGGACTTCGACGAGGTACTGCACGCGCGCGTGTTCGCCGCGTTCGAGCAGGAGTTGGAGCCGGTGGCGGGCGCCGCGGAGGTGCTGGGCAAACTGACCGGCGACGGGGTGCCGTTCTGCGTGGCCTCGTCGGGGAGCCATGACCGGATCAGGGTCGGGCACCGCAAGACCGGCATGGACAAGTGGTTCGAGGACGACCGGATCTTCAGCGCGCAGGACGTGGGCCGCGGAAAACCGGCTCCGGACCTTTTCCTGCACGCCGCGGAGCGGATGGGCGTGCCCGCCCAGCGGTGCGTGGTCGTCGAGGACAGCCCGCTGGGCGTGGAAGCGGCGCTGGCGGCCGGGATGGAAGTCATCGGGTTCACCGCCATGACTCCGCTGGAGCGGCTCACGGCCTCCGGGGCCAGGACGACCTTCGCCGAGATGGTGCAACTGCCCGCCCTCCTCGGCTGAGCCGGGGACCCGGGAACCCCGGGTTCTTCAAGGATTCGCCGAGCGGGCTACCGGTCGGTAGTTGAGAGCCGTACGCTGTGCGGCCATGACGGATGCGCGCCTGCGGTACGGCAGGGCCTCTTTGGCGTTCGGCTTCCTCGTCCAGGGCGTCGCGTTCGCTCTTCTGGTGACGCGGATCCCGGCGGTCCAGGACCGGTACGGCGTCTCCGACGCCCTGCTTCCGGCCTTCCTCGCGGCCGTGCCCGTGCTCGCCGGAGTCGGCAGCGTCGTCACCGAGAAGCTGGTGAGGCGGTTGCGGCCGAGTGCCGTACTGCGCTGGTCCCAACCCGTGGTGCTGCTGGCGCTGTTCGCTGTCGGCGCCGGGGACTCGCTGTGGCAGCTGTGGCTGTCGCTGGCGGTGTTCGGGCTCTCGGTCGGCGCGTTGGACGCGTCGATGAACATGCTCGGGGTGAGCCTCCAGGACGCGTACGGGCGGAGCATCATGCTCGGCTTCCACGCGGCCTACAGCCTGGGGGGCATAGCGGGGGCGTCACTGGCCTGGGCCGGGGCGCACTGGCACCTGCCGCTCGCCGTGTCATACGCGCCCGTGGTCGCGGTGCTGCTGCCCGCGGCACTGGCCGGGAGCAGGTGGTACGTCGATGCGGCGCCCGGCCCCGGAGTCCCCGCGACCGCTGAAGCGCCCGCCGCCGCCGAGGCCGGCGTCGGGTTCAGGCTGCTCCTGCCGTTCTGCATGGTGATGGCCTTCGCCTACATAGGCGACTCCACTGTCTCCAACTGGAGCGCGAAGTATCTGGAGGACGTGCTCGGCAGCTCCGAGCAGCTCGCCACCGTTCCGTACAACGTCTACATGGTCACCACGCTCATCGGCCGCACCGTCGGCGACCTGGGCGTTCGGAGGTTCGGTGCGGCCGCGGTGGTGCGGACCGGGGCCGTGACGGCCGCCCTGGGCTTCGCGGTGGTGGCCTCGGCGCCCGGTCCCTGGGCGGGGCTGCTGGGATTCACGCTGCTCGGGTTCGGACTGTGCGTGATCGTGCCGCAGACCTTCGCCGCCGCCGGGCGCCACGCCCGTCAGCGGCAGGGCGCGCACGGGGCGGACGCCGCGATCGCACGGCTGAACGTCTTCAACTACGTCGGGTTCCTGGTCGGGTCGCCGCTCGTGGGAGCGCTGGGCGATGCCTGGAGCTACCGCGGGGCGATGCTCGTCCCGATGGTCCTCGTGCTGGCGGTCCTCCGGTATGCCAGGTCGTTCGACGCTGGACCAGCCAGATACGGTGACGGGTATGAGCGGCCGCACACAGCTGATGTGGGACGAGGCAGTAACGGGCTATGACTTCGGGTCCGACCACCCGATGAACCCGGTCAGGCTCGCCCTGACGCGGGGACTGATCGACGCCTTCGGGCTCGACCGTGCCGTGGACGTCGTGGCCGCGAGGGCGGCCGGCGAGTCGACGCTGCGGCTCGTGCACCGCGACGACTACATCGCCGCGGTGCGGGCGGTGTCGCAGGACCCGGGCTCCGCGAACGGGGCCTACGGGCTCGGCACGACGGACGATCCCGCGTTCGCAGGGATGCACGAGGTCTCCGCGCTGATCGCCGGCCAGTCCGTGGCGGGCGCCGAGGCCGTGTGGCGGGGCGATGCGGCGCACGCCGTGAACTTCGCCGGCGGGCTGCACCACGCCATGCCGGGCGGGGCGGCCGGGTTCTGCGTGTACAACGACGCCGCGCTGGCGATCGCACGGCTGCTCGAGCTGGGGGCCGAGCGGGTCGCGTACGTGGATGTGGACGTGCACCACGGCGACGGTGTGCAGGCGGCGTTCTGGGACGATCCTAGGGTCATGACGGTGTCGCTGCACGAGCACCCGCGGACGCTGTTCCCGGGGACGGGCTGGCCGGAGGAGGCGGGCGCCGAGGGCGCGCAGGGCACCGCGGTGAACGTCGCGCTGCCGGCCGGGACCGGAGACGCGGGCTGGCTGCGGGCGTTCCACGCGGTGGTGCCGGAGCTGCTGGCGGTGTTCCGCCCGCAGTTCCTGGTCACGCAGCACGGTGCCGATACGCATTTCGAGGACCCGCTGGCGCATCTGGCGGTCTCGCTGGACGCGCAGCGCGCCGTGCAGACGGCCTGTCACGGCCTGGCGCACGAGCACGCGCAGGGACGCTGGCTCGCGCTGGGTGGTGGCGGATACGCGGTGGTCGACGTGGTCCCGAGGTCGTGGACGCATCTGGTGGCGATCGCCGCGGACGCGCCGATCGCACCGGAGTCCGAGACCCCGGAGGAGTGGCGGCAGTTGGTGTACGCCCGGACACGGCAGATGGCACCGGGCCGGATGACGGATGGCCGCAAGCCGGAGTGGCAGGACTTCCACGAGCAGGGCTACGACCCGGCGGACCGGCTCGACCAGGCGATCCTGGCGACGCGCAGGGCCGTTTTCCCCTTCCACGGCCTCATGCCCTGACCCTTTCGACTGCCCCCGCAC
>NZ_JAAAXQ010000581.1 GCF_009916105.1 Streptomyces sp. GC420
GTCCTCCCCCGCTCCCCGGTCCCCGAAGTGCGCCATCTGCGCCTGGTGGGCGATACCGCGAAAAACGGCACCGGAGCGCACGGTCCGGCGCCGCTCGTCGGCTATCTCGTCCTCGTCCCCGAGGGCACCGACCCCGCCGAACTCTTCACCAAGGACGGGACGCGGCCGGAGATGCACCCCGTCGCCTACACGGACTCACCCTCTGCGCAGTGGACCGGCGACGAAATCGTCCGCATCGACACGGCGCGGCATGTCGCCGAGGTGGAGGGGCGCGAACTCGACCTCACCTACCTGGAGTTCGAGCTGCTGACCCATCTCGTGCAGCACCCCGGGCGGGTGCACTCGCGCGAACACCTGGTGGACAGGGTGTGGGGCTACGGCCATGTCGGTGACGGCCGCACCGTCGACGTCCACGTCGCGCGCCTGCGCAGGAAACTGGGCAAGGCCCACCGGCAGCGGATCGTCACCGTACGGCGGGTGGGGTACAAGTACGTGCCCGGCCCGCAGGAGAGCGCCGGCGCCGCACCCTGCGCCCGGCCCTGAGGAGCCCGGTTCGCATGAACCCTGTCCCCGCACCGCCGCGTTCCGTCGCACGGTCCGCCGACGCCGGTCCCGGCCGCGCGCACTGGCTGCGCGTGGCCCGCGATACGGCGGACGACCCGGCCACGGACGCGGTGGCCCGGGACCGGGCGGGCAAACCCCCGCTCGACGAGGTGTCCCGGCTGCGCGAGGCGGGACTGCTGACGCTGCTGGTACCGGCCGGGCTCGGGGGGAGGCGGCGCCGACTGGCGTGCGGCCTACGACGTCGTCCGGGAGATCGCCGCGGCCGACGGCGCGATCGGCCAACTGCTCGGCTGCCACTACTTCATGTCGTGGAGCGCGCGGTTTCTCACCGAGCCCGCTCGTGCGGAGCGCTTCGAGCGGGAGTCCGCGGCCGGACGGTGGTGCCGGGGCGGCGGTTTCGCCCCGCAGGAACCGCCCCTGACGCTGATCGCGGCGGCGGGCGGCCATGTCCTGAACGGCCGTCAGAATCATTTCAGCGGGGTCCTGGTGGCCGACCGCCTCGCCGTACGGGCCGTGCGGGCCGACACCGGTGAACCGCTCGCCGTCGCCGTCGATCCCTCCCGCCGGGGGGTCGTGGTGGAGAGCGGCGCCGAGACGTTCGGCCAGCGGCTGGCGGCCGGCGGCAGCGTGGAGCTCGACGGCGTGCCGGTCGGCGCCGACGACGTGCTCGGATCCCTGTCGGCGGACGAGGCCGTCCTGCAGCCCCCGGCCGCTCTGGCGTCGCCGGCGGGGCGCCTGGTCTCCGTGCAGCTCTGTCTCGGCATGGCCGAGGGTGTTCTCGCGGAAGCACGTGAGTACAGCAGGGCGGGCGCCTCGGCCTGGCACCCGGTCGGGCAGGCCGCCTCCCCCCGGGACCCGCACATACTGACCGCCTACGGGGAGCTCACCGTCGCCACCCGGTCCGCGTCCGCGCTCACCGGTCAGGCGATGCAAGCCCTGCACGCCGGGCCGGCCTGCGGCGAGGACCTCACCTACGACGAGTACGCGGAGATCTCCGTCCTGGTGGCCGTGGCGGAAGCCGCCGCCTCGCGGGCCGTGCAGGATTCCACCTCCCGCGCCCTGGACATCGTGGGCGCCCCTTCCGCGTCCTCGCGGCTGGGCTTCGACCGCTTCTGGCGCAATGCCAGGACCCTCACCCTGTACGAGCCCGTCACCCCCCGGCTCCGCGATGTCGGGGACTGCTTCCTCAACGGTGCGCACCCGCCGTTCGTCCTCCCCGCGTGAGGGGCCGGGCGGCCGGACCGGACGACGGGCCCCTGAGCCCCGCGACTGCCGGCCGCCGGCACCCGCCCGGCGGCCCACGGGACCGCCCGCGACGGACAGCGGCGCACGCCGTGCGGGATACTGGGACCATGCGGATCTCAGCCAGGGCGGACTACGCGGTACGTGCCGCGCTGCAGCTCGCCGCGTCACGCGACGACGGGCCGCTGAAGGCCGAGGCCATCGCCGACGCCCAGGACATTCCGCACAAATTCCTCGAAGGCATCCTCAACGACATGCGCCGGGGCGGGCTCGTGCTCAGCCGGCGCGGCGGCAACGGCGGCTACCGGCTGGCCAAGCCCGCCGAGTCCATCAGCATCGCGGACGTCATCCGCATCGTGGACGGCCCTCTCGTCTCGGTGCGCGGGGTCCGCCCCCCGGATCTGTCCTACACCGGCCCCGCCCAGTCGCTGCTTCCCCTGTGGATCGCGCTGCGGTCCAACGTGCGCGAGATCCTCGAGGGTGTGACGCTCGCCGACGTCGCATCGGCCGACCTGCCCGCCGAGGTGTCCGCGCGGGCCCAGTCCCCGGGCGCCTGGACCAACCCCTGACCCACCCGCCACCCGCTTTCTCTCGTATGGCGAGATAGTCTCGTCCATTATGCGAACGCCCCCTTGGGGCGGATGCCGCCGTCTGCCAATATGCCTATCAAACAGGTGGGAAAACTAGGGATTATGGGAGGTGGCCGTGCGAACGCTGAACCGCGCAGGTCGGCTGCTGCCCCTCCTGACCTCCCGCCGGCACATCGACCTGGTACGTACGTCCAGCGCCATCTGTCAGCCCGTCTGAGGCCGTCCACAGGACCTGGCCCCGCACGTAGAGCACCACACGCAGAGCGCCACGCAGAACACCACATTCAGCGCACCGCTGTGCTCCCTGTCGCCCGCCGCGGCCGGACCTGACGGCCCGCCCCCGGCCCACGACGCCGCTCCGCTTTCCCCTGACGGGGACTCGACGCGCACTCCTGCGGCACGCGACATGCATCCGCTTTCCTGCCTGTGACGGGGGTCCCGTCGCCGACGGCCGGGGAGCGGGGTGTGACGCATACCGATGACTTCTGACTTCGCGTCGTGGATTTCCGTACCTCCCCGACCACGCATCCCCCGAAAGGACACCTCCGTGTCTGCCGCAAGACCACACACCGCCCTGCGCACCATCGCCGCCATGGCGGCACTCCCCTTCCTGCTCACCGCCTGCGGCTACGGTTCCGATGCGGACGACGACAAGCAGACCGGAGTCGCGGCGGATGCCGAGAAACTCTCCGCCGACGAAGTGAAGATCGGTTACTTCCCCAACCTCACGCATGCCACCGCCCTGGTGGGCGTGCAGGAGGGCTTCCTCCAGAAGGAGTTGGGCGGCACAGCGATCAAGGCGTCGACGTTCAACGCGGGTCCGTCCGAGATCGAGGCGTTGAACTCGGGTTCCGTCGACATCGGTTTCATCGGTCCTTCGCCCGCGATCAACGGCTATACGAAGGCGGGCGGGGAGAACCTGCGG
>NZ_JAAAXQ010000582.1 GCF_009916105.1 Streptomyces sp. GC420
GGTCCGGGGGCGGAGCCCCCGAACGGGGCCGGTGTCAAGGCTGTGCGCGGGGCTCCGACCACGGCGCCTTCGCCACAGCCCGCAGCGCCCTGCGGCGCCGCCACCCCTCGAGCCGGTCCACGTACACCATCCCCTCCAGGTGATCGCACTCGTGCTGGAGGCAGCGGGCGAAGAACCCGGTGCCCTCCACCCGCACCGGCTCACCCCGCAGGTCGACGCCCTCGACGAGGGCGTGGTCGAAGCGCGGCGTGCCCGCTTCGAGGCCCGGCAGCGACAGACAGCCCTCGGGACCGCGCACGACCACCCCGTCCGCCTCCACCAGCCGGGGGTTGACCACGTGCCCGAGGTGCCTGCGGTCCTCGTCGTCGGGGCAGTCGAAGACGAACACCCTTCGCGCGACGCCGATCTGGTTGGCCGCGAGGCCCACGCCCCGCGCCGCGTACATCGAGGCGTACATGTCCTCCACGAGCCGGGCGAGTTCGGGCCCGAACTCGGTGACTTCGGCGCACGGCGCGTGCAGCACCGGATCCCCGAACAGGGTCATCGGGCGTACCTGTCCCGAACTGCCGGGAATCGAACTCTGTCGCATGACGGCAAGATTACGATCAGCGGCTCCGACGATCTCACGACGGTGCCGTGGTGCGGGCGCCGTACGGGGAATCGATAGGCTGAGGCCCGCGCCTGATGCGAGGAGGATCCAGAACGATGGCAGGCAACACGGAGCCGCTGTCGCCGCGGGCCAAGCTGGCCGTGACGGCAGGCAAGGCCGCGGCCGCGGTGTCCCGCGCCGCGGGCCGCGGCAGCGGGTCGGTGATCGGCGGCAAGGTCGCGCTCAAGCTCGACCCCGACTTGCTGGGCAGACTGGCCCAGAACCTGGACGTCGTCCTGGTCTCCGCAACCAACGGCAAGACCACCACGACCCGGCTGATCGCCGAGGCGCTGAGGGCCAGCGGCCCCGTCGTCTCCAACGCGCTGGGCGCGAACATGCCGGCCGGCATCACCTCGGCGCTGGCCGGCGGCACCGACGCCAAGTACGGCGTGATCGAGGTGGACGAGAAGTACCTCGCGATGGTCGCCCGTGACACCACGCCGAAGGTCATCGCCCTGCTGAACCTCTCCCGCGACCAGCTCGACCGTGCCGCGGAGACGCGGATGCTCGCCGAACGCTGGCGCGAGGGCCTGGCCGGTTCCAAGGCGGTGATCGTCGCCAACGCGGACGACCCGCTGATCGTGTGGGCGGCCTCGTCCTCCGCCAACGTGGTGTGGGTGGCCGCGGGCCAGGAGTGGAAGGACGACGCCTGGTCCTGCCCCTCCTGCGGCGGCGTGCTCCAGCGCCCGGGCGACGACTGGGGCTGCGGCGAGTGCGGCTTCCGCCGCCCCTCGCCGAGCTGGGCGCTGTCCGGCGACCACGTCATCGACCCGCACGGCTCCGCCTGGCCCATCCGTCTCCAGCTGCCGGGCCGGGCCAACAAGGCGAACGCCACCTCCTCCGCCGCCGTGGCCGCGGTGTTCGGGGTGCCGCCGCAGGTGGCCCTGGAGCGCATGTACCAGGTGCAGGCGGTGGCCGGCCGGTACGACGTGGTCCACTTCCAGAACCGTGAACTGCGGCTGCTGCTGGCGAAGAACCCCGCGGGCTGGCTGGAGACCTTCTCCCTCATCGACCCGCCGCCGACCCCGGTGATCCTCTCCGTGAACGCCCGCGGCGCGGACGGCACGGACACCTCCTGGCTGTGGGACGTCGACTACACCCGACTGTCCGGGCACCCGATCTTCGTGATCGGCGACCGCAAGCTGGACCTGGCGGTGCGCCTGGAGGTCGCGGGCCTGGGCTTCCGGGTCTGCGAGTCCGTCGACGAGGCGGTGCAGCTCGCCCCGCCCGGGCGGATCGAGGCGATCGCCAACTACACGGCCTTCCAGGACCTGCGCCGCCGCGTCGGCAACTGACCCACCCACTCCTCGAGGAGAAGGACGAGCGAGTATGAGCGACAACAGCCTGCGCGTGGTGTGGGTCTACCCCGACCTGCTGAGCACCTACGGCGACCAGGGCAACGTACTGGTGGTGGAGCGGCGCGCCCGGCAGCGTGGCCTGAACGTGGCCCGCGTGGACGTCCGCAGCGACCAGCAGATCCCCACATCCGGCGACATCTACCTGATCGGCGGCGGCGAGGACCGGCCGCAGCGACTGGCGGCCGAGCGGCTGCGCCGCGACGGCGGGCTGCACCGCGCGGTCGCCAACGGCGCGATCGTCTTCTCGGTCTGCGCCGGTTACCAGATCCTCGGCCACGAGTTCATCAACGACCTCGGCGAGCGCGAGCAGGGCCTCGGCCTGCTGGACGTGATCAGCACCCGCGGCGAGGGCGCGCGCTGCGTCGGCGACGTTCTGGCCGACATCGACGACCGGCTGGGGCTGCCGCAGCTGACCGGCTTCGAGAACCACCAGGGCATCACCCATGTCGGCCCCAACGCGCGCCCCTTCGCCCGGGTCCGCCTCGGCAACGGCAACGGCACCGGGGACGGAACGGAGGGCGCGTACAACGAGACGGTCTTCGGTACGTACATGCACGGACCCGTCCTCGCCCGCAATCCGCAGATCGCCGATCTGCTGCTGAAGCTGGCGCTGGACGTCAACGCCCTGCCTCCGACCGACGACCGGTGGTTCGAGGAACTGCGCAACGAGCGGATCGCGGCGGCCACGCAGTCCGCCTGAGCGCCCGCACGGGGGCGCCGGGCACACACGCACGGACATCCACGCGCGCGGCGCCGGGCACACACGCACGGACATCCACGCGCGCGGCGGCGGGCACACACGCACGGAGATCCACACGGGCAGTGTGTCCGGTCGGCCCCCGGGAGAACACACGGGATACGAGCGCGCGGCCGTCCGCGTCGGCATGTCTGCCCTCGCGTGGTCCGGCGGCGCATCAGGCGTGCAGCCGGACCCCGCCTCAGGGCCCCGCACCCGACATGACCGCCCCTCGGAGCCGGGTCTCCCCGGCCCGAAGGGGTCGGCCGCCCTCAGGGAGCCGACGGCGCGGCACACTCCTTCCGCGAACCCGGACAACAGGGTGAACCCCGGCCCGCTGCCGACATCATCGGCCTCCCGGCCGCCCGGCGCCTCCCGGCGAGGAGCCGCAGACGCCCCGCACGCCCGCGGCATCCCCCGGACACCGCCGGACGCGGGGCTCTTGCGGGCCCCGGCACAGCCGGGCGCCGCAACGCCCGGCCACGTCCCGTGGTGATCAGGGCGTCGCCGCACGGGGTGTGACCGCTCCTTCACGGGCGTCGCGGCACCGCTCCACGTGGACGGC
>NZ_JAAAXQ010000583.1 GCF_009916105.1 Streptomyces sp. GC420
GGCTACCTTTGACTCAGTCAAGGGAAACGGCGGGTCGGCTCATGACCGTGCAGGAGATCCGGGCGTTCAACCGCTTCTACACCAACCTCATCGGCGCGCTCGACTACGGGCGCCACCTGTACACCCCGTTCACGCTCACCGAGGCGCGCGTGCTGTACGAGCTCGCGCACAGCAGCCGTACCGACGCCGCCGATCTGCGGGCCGAGCTCTCGCTGGACGCCGGGCATCTGAGCAGGCTGCTGTCCAGGTTCGAGAAGGACGGGCTGGTGGAGCGGGCACCGTCGGAGAGCGATCCGCGGCGGCAGCGGATCACCCTGACGAAGGACGGCCGCGCCGCCGTCGTCCTCCAGGAGGAGCGCTCGCAGCAGGCCGTGCGCCGGATGCTGGACGGGGTGGGCGCCGCCGAGGAGCGGGAACTGCTCGCCGCGATGGGCACGGTCCGCAGGATCCTCGGCCGGCCGCGCGAGGAGGGCCGGCGCCCCGGGGTGCTGCTGCGCGATCCCGTGCCGGGCGACCTCGGCCTGATGGTGCACCGCAATGCCGCCCTGTACGCGGCCGAGTACGGCTGGAACGCGGAGTACGAGGCGCTGGTCGCCCGGATCGTCGCGGACTACGCCCAGGACCACGACCCCGCCCTGGAGCGGGTCTGGGTCGCGGAGTTGGAGGGCCGGCCGGTCGGCTGGGTGATGTGCGTACGGGACGCGGCGCCCGCGACCGCGCGGCTCAGGCTCCTCCTGGTGGAGCCCGACGCGCGCGGACTCGGCATCGGCGAGGGGCTGGTACGGGCCTGCGTCGGCTTCGCCCGCGAGGCGGGCTACCGGAACCTGGTCCTGTGGACCAACGACGTGCTGAAGGCGGCGCGCCGTATCTACCAGCGTGAGGGCTTCGTGCTCACGGCCGAGGAGCCGCATCACTCGTACGGAGCGGATCTGGTCGGCCAGGACTGGCTGCTGCGGCTACGGCCGCAGGACGGGGGTCCCGGACCGGACCGTCCCGCCTGACGGGAGCGGACGGCCGCGCGAAGGAGGTCAGGGCCACACCGCCGACCAGCAGCGCCGCCGCGCACCACCGCAGTGGACCGATGCCCTCGCCCAGCAGCAGCGCCGCCGAGGACATGCCGAAGACGGGGACGAGGAGGGTGAACGGGGCGACGGACGACGCGGGATACCGGCCCAGCAGGAATCCCCAGGCGCCGAAGCCGAAGACCGTGACCACCCAGGCGACGAAGACGATCACTCCGATGCCGGTCCAGTCCAGCCCGCGCAGCGCGTCGAGGTCCTTCTCCGGGCCCTCGACGAGCAGTGAGAGCCCGAGCAGCGGGAGTACGGGAACGGTGCTCACCCACACCATGAAGTTCAGCGCGTCGGGCGGGGCCGCCTTGCGCGTCAGCACGTTCGAGACGCCCCAGAAGGCGGCGGCCGTGACCACCATGGCGAAGCCGAGGACGGGTCCGGAGGCACCCTCGTCGACGGCGGCGACCGCGATCCCGGCGAGGGCCACGGCCATGCCCAGCAGCCTCAGCCGGCCGGGCCGTTCACCGAGGAAGGCAATGGCGATCAGAGCGGTGAACACGGCCTGCACCTGGAGGACCAGCGAGGAGAGCCCGGCCGGCATCCCCTCGTACATCCCCGTGAACAGCAGGCCGAACTTGGCCACTCCCAGAGCCAGTCCGACGCCGACGATCCACTTCCAGGCGACCTTCGGGCGGCCGACGAAGAAGACGGCGGGCAGCGCCGCGGCGAAGAACCGCAGAGCGGAGAAGAGCAGCGGGGGGAAGTGGTCGAGGCCGACCTCGATGACGACGAAATTGACTCCCCATATCCCGGTGACCAGGACGGCGAGCCCGATGTGTGCAGGACGCATGCGCCGAGCATCGCGCTCCGCAACCATGTAGCACCAGCGCTGATTCCTACATGGTTGAATGAAGCATTGCTTATGCATGGTGATTGGGGTCCCGGATGCTCGACCTGTCCCGGCTGCGCGCCCTGCACGCCGTCTCCGTCCACGGCTCGATCGGTGCCGCCGCCACGGCGCTCGGTTACACCCCGTCCGCCGTCTCGCAGCAGATCGCCAAACTGGAGCGGGAGACCAGGACGACGCTTCTGGAACGCCGCGGCCGGGGCGTGGCACTCACCGAAGAGGCCCGCCATCTGGCCGACGCGGCCAAGGAGTTGCTGTCCATCGTCGAGCGTGCCGAGACCGCCCTCGAGGAGCGGCGGGGGCTGCCCACGGGACGGCTGGCCATCGGCGCGTTCGCCTCCGCGGCCCGAGGGCTGATGCCCGGCGTGCTCGCCGAACTCGCCGCCCGGCACCCCGCGCTCGACACCCGGCTGACCGAGGTCGATCCGCATCTGTCCGTCGATCTGGTCGCCCGTGGCGTGATCGACCTGGCGGTGGCGCACGACTGGGACATCGCGCCGCTGCCCGCGCCCGAGGGCGTCGAGCAGGCGGTCATCGGTGACGACCTCTGCGACATCCTCGTCCCCGAGGGGCACCCGCTCGCTGGGCGGGACCACGTGACCCGCGCGGAGCTCGCCAAGGAGCGGTGGATCTGCCAGCCGCCGGGAACCGTCTGCCACGACTGGCTGATGCGGACCCTGCGCGCGGCGGGCTACGAGCCGGAAGTCGCCCACCAGGCGGAGGAGAACCACACGCAGGTGGCTCTCGTCGCAGCCGGTCTGGGCATCGCGCTGATCCCCCGGCTGGGGCGGGGCACGCTGCCGGCCGGGGTGCGGGCGGTGGCGCTCGAACCGATGCCGACCCGCAGGCTGTACGCGCTGTGGCGGACGGGCGCCACACGACGCCCGGCGATCAGGGAGACCGTCCGCACACTCCAGGCCCACTGGCCCGTCTGAGGCGTACGCCCGCACACTCCAGGCCCACCGCCCCGCCCGAGGCGTACGCCCGCACCCTCCACGCCCGGGGTGTACGTCCGCACCCTCCAGAGGCCCGCCCTCCACGTCCGAGGCGTCCGGGGCGGCGCCTGGTTCGCCGCTGCTCAGCCTCCGGACGCGGCCTCACGCGCGACCCTCCGTGCACATCCGGCACGGGCACAACAGTTCGGTGCAGCCGGGAACCCAGCCGGTGCGCCGGGCGTCCAATGGGCGTGCTGCCGGAGAGTCTCCGCAGGGCGGTCCGTCGGCCTCGCCGCTGGCTGCGACAGCTGACCTCCCTCTCCGCCGCCCGCGGCCGGCGCACACCGCCGTCGGCGTGCCCCTCCGACATCGCGCCGGCGGCGGTTCCCCGCCTTCCCCCACCGCCCCGGCCCGGGCGGACCGGCGTCCGGGCCGGGGC